>NZ_JALJRM010000008.1:0-182772 GCF_024519685.1 Paenibacillus sp. Pae15
GTTGCCTACGTGTTACTCACCCGTCCGCCGCTCCAGGAGGTCTCCCCTAAGGGAGAACCCCCAGCGCTCGACTTGCATGTATTAGGCACGCCGCCAGCGTTCGTCCTGAGCCAGGATCAAACTCTCCAATAAAGTTTAGAGAGAATTGATTGCTCAATTCGTTACTGACTTGTTTTGAAATCTCTTGACGAGACTTCGCGCTCACTCGTTGTTCAGTTTTCAAAGGACAATACTTTATGGTTTCACCGATCCGCTTGTCTCATGCGGCCGGAAAATCAATCTACCATAACTCCGTACCGTTTGGCAACTGTTTTAATTTGCCTTATTCAAAACAGTTCGAATCAAACAGCGAAATCTAATTTACCACATTTACTATCTGCTTGGCAAGCACTTCTTTTTTCCATTCTAGGGGACGAACCCGATAGCTCAGAATCTTTTAAAGCGCTACAACTGACAGCGAAATGTAATTTACCACAAAACAACTCTACATTGCAACTGTTTTTTTATAAACCATATCCGACGCCGGGATGAACCATCTTTCCTGACCTCCACCGTAAAAAAATGGGGGAAGGAAAATTTACCCAATGACAGATGCCGTCCGGCTTTTTTCTTTTCCCGCCTAAACAAGGTACAATAGAAACCGAGGTGATTTACTTTCATGGAGCCATTGTTGAAGGTGGAAAAGCTGACCGGCGGCTACAGCCGGCAAAAGCCCGTACTGCATGACTTGACGTTCTCGGTGCGTCCGGGAGAAATGGTCGGCTTGATCGGGCTTAACGGAGCCGGAAAAAGCACCACGATTAAACATATTCTGGGCCTGATGCAGCCGCACTCCGGTGAAATCCGATTGAACGGAGTCCGCCTGGATACCGCCCCCGTGGTTTATCGGCGAACGTACGCCTACGTACCGGAAAGCCCACTGTTATATGAAGAACTGTCGGTAAAAGAACATCTGGAAATGGCTGCGATGGCTTACGGATTAGAAAACGGCGCTTTCGAGCAGCGGGCCTCCGAGCTTCTCGAAGAATTCCAAATGAAGCCTTATCAGAACCGGCTTTCAGCTCATTTATCCAAAGGAATGAAGCAGAAGGTTATGATCATGAGCGCCTTCCTTGTCCAGCCGGAGCTTTATATCATTGACGAGCCTTTTCTCGGCCTGGACCCGCTGGGCATCCGTTCGCTTCTGGAATTGATGGTCAAGGTAAAAGAAAGCGGGGCGGCCATTCTGATCAGCTCCCATATCCTATCTACCATCGAACGGTACGGGGACCGCTTTCTCCTGCTCCATCAAGGGCGTATGACCGCCGCCGGGGACATGAACGCCCTGCGCAAACAAGCGGGTATGCCGGATGCCTCCCTTGACGATATCTTCTGCAGCCTGGTAACCCGGGATGTGAAAGTGGAATGAGCAAACAGGAGCATCACAAGCTATCCATAGATACGGACCGCCTGTGGAACAAACGAACGTCCGATTTTTTGCTTGAAATCCGGCCCTTTATCGGGTATGCGCTGCAAAGCGCGGCCCTCTTGATTGTCCTGTTGATCCTGGCCGGAGCTTATTTTTACACCCGGTTTTTGTCGGAGGCTCCTCCCGATTTCCCTTTCCGAGAGCTTGCGGCCCTTGTGTTGCTGCCTTTTCTGGCACTGTCTCCAATCCGGACGTACCTGAAGGAAGCGGATCTCATCTATATGGTTCCCATGGAGACGGAGATGTCCGCGTATATGCAGAAGGCCACCGCCCGTGCGTTCCGGATACAGACACTGGCCCTTCTGGCCGTCTGGACGGCGGTATGGCCGATGTATGCCCTCTCGGCCGGCGGAGACGGAAAAAGCTTTGTGGTCATTCTTCTCGTACTTGCAGCGCTAAAAAAAGTCATGCTCTTCAGCCGATGGCAGGAGCTTAAACGGACAGAGCGCTTACAAACGCTATCCTGGTCGGCGCTTCGCTGGCTCGTTGCCGGAGGTCTGGCCTACCTGATTCTGCGATTGCCGCTTTGGACCGGGACTTTGATCGTTACGGCGTCGCTGCTCCTGATATTCGGCACGCTGCGTTGGCTTGATAAACCAAGCCTCCATTGGCCGCGGTTGATCGATACAGAGAAAAAGCACCGCGCGTTCATTTTTCGTCTGCTGAACCAATTCATTGATGTATCGGAGGTGCAAAGCCGTCCGCGGCCCAAACCTGCACCGATGAAGCTTCTTCGCTTGCTTGGGGGATTCCGGTTTGCTTCGCAGGACACGTATCGTTATATGTATACTTTAGTTTGGCTTCGTTCCGAGTTGTTCGGCATTACGATACGGCTGTCGCTGCTGGGAGCGGTGCTGATTTCTTTTGCCCGGGACGAATGGATGACCGGTTTTCTGTTCGTCCTGTTTGCAGGCCTCTTAGCCCTCCAGTTGAAGGAACTGCCAAAAATGCATCGCCATTCCGATTGGTCCTTCATCTACCCTCTGCCGGCGGACTTACGCGCCCGTTCGGCCCGCAGCATCCGATTTCGGATTCATACCGCTTGTATGGCGGTACTTGCTGTTCCCGCTCTCTGCACGATGCCCGAACCGTTATATGCGCCAGGGCTGTTTTTGATCGGATGGGGTGTCCCTTATCTGTACGGTATAATGAGGCGTGAGAGCTAAATAAGCCGGGCCTGGGATTCTTTTGTCCGGTTCCGGCATATCGTATAATGTGTGAAAGAATACCGATCAAAGCCCTACAGCAGAAAGGAATCTCGCGGCATGAGAACAACTCCTCTAATACCGAGAGTTCCGGGGGCACGCCGCAGCCGAAAAAAGATATGGCTGTGGACCGCGGGACTGCTTCTCTTCGTATTCCTGGCCTGCGCAGGCATAGCCGCCTATGTCGGATGGCAGCTGACCCATCCCGGACCGGCCGCGCTGGATGACTCGCCGGATCGACTGGGTCTGGCCTATGAGAATGTTCAATTCAAAAGCCGGGGAGATGATATCACTTTAAAAGGCTGGTTTCTGCCAGGCAAAACCATAGATCGTGAAGATTCCGGCAAGACCGGAATCATCATGACCCACGGGTACAGAACGAATCGGCTGCAAAAAAGTGCTGAAGCGTTGGACTTGGCCAAGCGCCTTACGGATCGCGGGTACAGCGTATTCATGTTCGATTTCCGGAACTCGGGAGAGTCGGAGGGCAGCAAAACCACCATCGGATTTGATGAAAAATATGATGTGCTTGGTGCAATTGATTGGATGAAAGCCAATCATCCGGGGAAAATAGCTTTGCTGGGATACTCGATGGGAGCGAGCACGTCCCTTATAGCGGCGGCCGAGGAGCCCGTCGTGTCGGGGGTCATAGCCGATAGTCCTTTTAACCATCTTAGACTTTATCTGGAGGATCATCTTTCGGTATGGTCCAACCTGCCGCAATTTCCCTTCACTCCGCTCATTTTGGGCATTTTGCCGGGGCTTGTCGGCGTAGACCCCGATCATGTGGACGGATTCGCGGCCGTAGACCGCATTTACCCCAGGCCGATCCTTTTCATTCACAGCACCAGGGATGCTTCCATTCCGATTTCAAACAGCGAATCGCTCTGGGAAAAGCACAAGGACCGGTTTGACATGTGGGCAACATCTGCGGAGGGGCACGCCAGAAATTATCCCCCGCTGAAAGAAGAATACGTTGAACGGGTCACGGACTTTTTAGAGAAACTGTAACGGTCCGTTTCATCCGCCAAAAGCAGCTGTCCGCAGGCAGCTGCTTTAGTATATGCCGATGTTCCCCGGGAAGCTTTGACGATCCGCATTCCGCAGGAAACAAGAAACGGACGGAAGATCTACAATCAATAGTCAAGGAAACGCTCCCTTGCCTTCGAATCAGGAAGCAGGCATGCATCGCTCCGGCCAAAGAAGCGGTACCGATGCCGTGCAATCCATTCGTACACCGCATCGCGTATGGGCCTGGGCACAGCCATAAAAGCGTACAAAAGCGGCCAACCTCCGCCAAGACCGCGGAGCACCCTAAGACCCGCGGTTGACCGCGTGTACACCTTGCCCCGATCCAATAAAACAAACGTGCTCAACGCATCGGGATCCATCCCGTGATGAAGGAGCAGCTTCCTGCCGATATCCGACTGTATGGCGACAAACCGGAATCGGGCATTCCGGTCGCGGGGAAGAATAAACTGGACGATCCGCTGGCAAAATCCGCATACCCCGTCATAAAAAATCAGCGGATGCCCGTCCGTCATTGCCGTAAGCTCCTCTATCGTTTGCTCCTTCATCCGATCTCCCATGCGGTCACTGTTCACTCCTTCCATGCTGCCGTTACAGCTTGGCTGTAAAATCAAGAATCGCTTGAGCAAGCTCTTGAGGCGTTTCCATCATGCCCGCATGGCCGGCGCCGTCCAAGGTTACGCTGGTGATATGTTCCCCGCTCACAGAAAAAGTTCTCTCCGGCGCAATGATCTGATCGCCCGCTCCGGCCACCAGCAGTACGGGCACCCTCGCCCCAAACAATACGGCGTTCCGGTCCGTCCTGATCCTCATGCCTTCCAGCGTACGGACCGCCCCTTCCGGACTTGTGCCAAGGCCAATTTGTCTGGCTTTTTCGACCGCTTCCGGCATTGTCTTAAGATGAGCCGGCGCGAACAATTTGGGGATCAAGCCTTCCAGGAAAACGGGAAGCCCCTGCTCTTTAATCGTCTCCATCGCCTTTAACCGGCCTTCCTTTCCTTTCTCGTCATCGGGAAATGCCGTAGAATGTATGAGCCCGAAGCCGAGCAGCTTGTCCGGATGCTTTTCTGCCAGTGCCAACGTCACATAGCCGCCCAGTGAATGTCCCAGAACGACAGCTTGTTTGCAATCCCTTTTCTCCAGCAGTCCGGCAATGTCTTCAGCCATAGTCTCCATCGTATATGCGCCTTCCGGGGATGCGGAAGCCCCATGTCCGCGCAGATCGGGCACGATCAACCGGCAGCTTCCTTCCAGCAGCGGTATGACCTCCTCCCAATATGCGGAGCTTCCGCAAAAGCCATGGAGCAGCACCACCGGCGTCCCTTCTCCACGCTCGATATAGGCTAGCTTGACTCCGTTTACATTCTCATTCCGCTTATCCATCCCGGGTCACTCCTTTAAAATATCTTATGTGATCTGCAGCATTGATAAGTTTAGTATGTAATTCAGCTTTAAAACCTATTATACCCGTTATCCCCGTCCGTTTCCTCTATGAATTCCCGCATCTGACGGCGAGAAAAAGCCGGACGATCACGAACGAAATTCGTCAGTAATCGGCCGGCTTGTAAACAACCCTCAATCTTTTTATTTATCCGCTTCTTCCACAACCGTGTCCGTGCTGAACCAGCTTGGTTCGGCCACCGGCTTATATTTGGAGGAGACATATGTTTCTGCTTTAGGCTCCGTAATCACCGTCGCGTTCATGCTGTCCGGCTTCGGATCGGTCAGTGAATAAGTAATGACCGCTCGTCCGTCCTGTTCGAACCGGATACCGTCAATCGTAATGCCATAGCCTGCAGTCGGCTTCTGGCCTCTGGACAGGATGACTTTGTTGACATCGTCGCTCACCTTCTCCACCGTTACAGTGACTTGCTCCTGCTCCACTGGACGCTCTGCATGCGACTCGACGAAGCGGATCGCCTTGTACACCCATACTGCCGCTTCCCCGCGAGTCAGCTCACGCTTCGGATAAAATTTGCGGTCCTCTCCCAGCTTGACGATTTGATGCAGCACGATCCGCTGCAGGCTTTCATGGAACTTCGGATCAATTTCATTCCCGTCCTCAATAATAATCAGCATTTTGATCACAGGGAAGGTCCCTTTGGTATCTATAGCGTGAATGACCAGGTCCGCAAACTGTTCACGAGTAATGGTGCCGTTCGGATCTACATCCTTTGGAATCGGCAGACCGTTCAAATGCGCTTTCACAAACGACTGGGCGTACCAGGCATTGTTCGGAATATTCGTAAAATAATCCGATGCCTGCGGAACTTTAGGGAACCGCAGGGTGTTGATATGGAGATCCAGCCCTTTAACCAGCATGTGAACGGCTTGAGCATAGCTGACTTTACCCGTCGGAACAAAATGCTTGCCGTCTACACCGCTGACGACTCCCCGATCCTTCAGTGCCAATATCGGAGCTTTCTGATCCTGATTCAAATCATCGAACGCAAATGCAGAGCCAGCCGTCAAGCTGCCCAAAAGCGCCGTGGCCGACAAAAGAGTAACTATTTTTTTGACCGACATCAGATAATCCCACCTTTGCTTTTATTTCACTCCGGAGTACTTTCTAAACGTATCCGCTCGCCAAAAGGTTGCAGCGCATGATTCCGTCCCCTCATTTTCCTACATTTGCCCCCCGACTTCTTGCCTGATTAGACCCATTATTCCCCAATTACACTTTTTACCCCGGCCGGTCATGTGATAATCTAACTTTATAAGCCCAATTTAACGGAAAGGATTAAGATCCCTTCATGAAAAAGAGGTATCTGCTTTTTATCGCCGTCTATCTGCTGTCGTTTGCTTTCTCGGTATACGGAAGCTGGTCCCGCGGACCGGAACTGCTGATGACGGATGTAAGCCGGACTCTATCCCGCAAGGTGACGAAAATCGTTCCGGCAGATGATCTCAAGAGCTTGCAGGATACGGTTCGGGAAGCCGCGGAAAAAGGACTGCCCGTCTCCATTGCCGGTGCCGGCCACAGCCAAGGCGGCCATACGTTCTATGAGGATGCGGTCGTACTGGACATGAAGCCATTCAACCGGATTTTGCACCTGGACGAAAAGCGGCGCATCCTTCGCGTACAAAGCGGTGCCACCTGGGCCGACATTCAGAACTATTTGAATCCGCTTAACCTGTCGGTCCGCGTCATGCAATCCTCCAATATCTTTACGGTGGGCGGATCGCTCAGCTCGAACGTGCACGGGCGAGACCTGCACCACGGACCGGTGATTGAGACGGTCGAAAGCTTCCGGCTGCTGACGGCCGACGGCACACTGCTCAACGTCAGCAGAGAAGAGAATAAAGAACTGTTTGGTCTTGCCATCGGGGGCTTCGGATTGTTTGGCGTCATTGTCGATGTGGACCTCCGGGTGACGGATAATCCCGTCTACCGGATCGATACGTTTATGACCGATTACCGCTCGTTCCCCGGCTGGTTCCGGAATGAAATCTTGTCCAGGCCGGAAACGGAGCTGGCCATCGCGCGATTGTCCGTAGCTTCGGACAGCCTGCTGGACGAAATGTATGTAACCACATATACCAGGACCGACATGAAAGCGACACCGGCGCTAGCCGAGTTGCAGGAGGAGCGTTTCGTAGAGCGCAACAAATTTTTGTTCGGTTTGTCGCGCAAATGGGATTGGGGCAAGGACTTCATCTGGAGCGTTCAAAAAAAGATGTTTGCCGATGCGCCCAAGGGAGAACTGATTACGCGCAACAACGCGATGCGGCCCGATATCGAGTTTCTGGAGCACCGGTCCCCCACGGACACGGACATCCTGCAGGAATATTTCGTACCCGCCGACCGCTTTACCGCTTTTGTTGACGAGCTAAGAACGATCGTGCGGCAGGAGAAGGTCAATCTGCTGAATGCTACGGTTCGGTATATCCGGAGTAATGATGAAGCTCATCTCTCTTATGCAAGGCATGACGGCTACGCCATTGTGATCTTAATCAATCAGAAGCTGTCGGATCAAGGGACGGCACACATCGAGAAAGTCACGCAGCAGCTTGTGGATGCGGTGATCCGAAACAACGGCACGTATTATTTAACCTACCAGCTGTATCCGACTCCGGAGCAATTGAGGCAGGTCTACCCCAAAGCGGACAGCTTCTTCGACGCCAAGCGGCGTTATGATCCGAACGGACTTTTCCAAAATTTATTTTACGAGAGGTATGCCGATCATGGAAAATAACCCCTTGTCCAGAAATCGCGGACACGCCATCCGCAGTCTGATGCTGTCGCAAAGCGCGGCGCTGTTCGGAAGCGGATTGGTCTTTCCGTTTTACCTTATTTTCATCAAGGAGATCGGAGCTGGTTTTACCGAATACGGGCTGGCTTACGGCTTATTTACCATCAGCTCCTCCCTGCTCCAACCCAGGCTCGGCGCCTGGTCCGACCGATACGGCAGGAAATCGCTGCTGCTCTGGAGCGCTTGGGGAATGGCAGTGCTGTTCCTGTTTTTCCCCGTGGTGACAGGGATTTGGCAGGTTTACGTACTGCAGGTGCTGATGGGGCTGTTCGGAGCTATGCAAAAAACCGGCGAAAAGGCACTGTTGGCCGATGTGACGGAAGGCCCGGTCAGGGGACGGCAAATCGGCTCCTACCACGGCTGGATAGGCCTGTTTTCCGGTCTTGCGGTTATCGCGGGAGGCGTTCTGATCGACTTCTTCACGCTGGATTTGATCTTCTATATCGGCTCGCTGTGGATGTTTGTGAGCGGTTTTCTGCTGCTGAGAATGGAAGAGAAAAGATAGAAATGGAATACTCAGCGCCAAAAGCTCCGGAAGATCGATTCTTCCGGAGCTTTGGATAGGGGCCGGCGGTTACCGCGGAGCGGCTTTATGACAAGCTTTATCGATGAAGGCTAGCTGCGCCAAGGAGCGATTTTTCGTTCAACCACCTTCAGCAGCTGCGTCAGCAGTACGGAAAAGACCATCAAAACCCCGACATAACCCAAATATTCCGCGGTACGGAACAGCTCGGATGCATGCCGGATGGCATACCCTATCCCTTTATTGGCCGCCAGCATTTCGGCCACAACGACCGCAATCAGCGCACGTCCGATAGCCAACCGTATTCCGGTAAGGATATAAGAGAGTGTGGAAGGGAATATCACTTCTTTGAACATCTGAAACTCATTGGCTCCATAGGAACGGGCCGCTTTGATCAGAGACGGATCGGTTGTTTTCACCCCCGACATCGTATTGATCAAAATAGGAAAAACCGCCATCGTAAAAACCATCATAATTTTGGACAAAATATCCAAACCAAACCACAATACGAATAGCGGCGTCAAGGCTACTACGGGTGTAGTATACAGCGCAGTAATAATCGGATCAAAAGAATACTCCAGTTTTTTCCAATACCCGAGAACCAAACCCAAGGGTATCCCGATCATAGCCATGGCCAGACCGATCCCCGCTTCCAAACCGCTTATGGCCAAATGCCTGAACACACTTCCGTTCATAATAAATCCCCAGGTTTGCACCAGGATTTTACTGGGCCAGCTGAACATAAAGGGATCGATCATCCCTATCTGTCCACAGATTTCCCATACCAATAAAATGATGGCTATCGTAACTAGAGGATAGGACCAGGCAGGGGTTAATTTTGATTTTTTTGCGGGAACCGGACTGGCCGCAGCCGGCTTCAGCGATTCCAATTTTGCCATCTATACTTCCCCCCTTTGATATTGTCTGGTAACTTCCCCTTTGAGGTGGTTCCAAATTAGAGCTTTATATTCCTGATATTTGGGAAGCAATTTGGTTTCCAGCGTTCTGGGATAAGGGATGTCAATTTTTAAATCTTCCACAATTCGGCCGGGACGTACGGTCATGAGGAATATCCGGCTGGATAAAAACACCGCTTCATCGATAGAATGGGTAATGAAAATGACCGTCTTTTTCTCTTTAAACATAATTTTCAATACTTCTTCCTGCATAATCTCGCGTGTCTGTTCGTCAATGGCGGAGAAAGGCTCATCCATTAATAATATTTTGGGGTTCACGGCGAAAGCGCGTGCAATTCCCACCCGCTGCTTCATACCGCCCGAGAGCTGATGAGGGTATTTGCCTTCAAAGCCTTCGAGCCCGACCATCCGGATATAGTGCATGACATGATCGCGTATATCCTTTTCCGATCTGCCCTGCAGCCTTAGCCCAAAAGCCACATTTTGAAAAACGGTATGCCAGGGCATTAATGCAAAATCCTGAAAAACCATGGCCTTCTCTCCACCCGGACCTTCAACGCGGTGTCCGTTCACATAAATGGAACCGGTCACCGGACGAATCAATCCGTCCATTGTATGCAGCAGGGTGCTTTTACCGCATCCGCTCGGACCGATAATGGAAATAAACTCGCCTTCATAAATTTCTCCCGAGGCATCCTGAAGGGCATGAACCTGATTGGGCTCGCCCTGATTATATATGACATTCAGATTCTCAAAGTTCATTAACGGCGCTGCTGCTGTCATCCGATTGCTCCTTTGCTAAAAATTATCGTTCAAGGGGGGCGGTCCCCCTTTTATTCGGCATAGTATTTGTCATCCACGACCTCTTCCACAGGCAGATCATTCCGGATTCCGCCGATGGCTTTGACGGCATCGATAGCCCATTTCATCCCTTCAACATTCAGCTTTCCCTTCTTCGGGATGGCGTCCAAAGCAAAATCAAAAGATTTCGTCGTCACTTCCGGATCGGTTCCAAGCGACGCCACTCCGATGCTGATCGCCTCCTCCCGGTTGGCAGGATCTTTAATGAATTGTATACCTTCCGCCGTAGCGGCCATGAAAGCCCGAACCACTTCCGGTTGATCATGAATTACTTTACCGTTAGCGGCAATCACGTCCTGATTATAATTCAACAGCTCTTCACTCATCACGGCTAACCGTTTCATTCCGGCCTTCTCGCCGTTTACATCGTTAGGCGGTTGAAGCAGCGTCCCCTGCACCTGACCGTTTCTTAAAGCGGTTAATCGGGCCGGTGTTGCCCCGGCGGAAACAATCCGGACATCTTTATCAGGCTCAAGACCATGCTTTTTCAGCCACCAGCGCGTAATGATGTCCACACCGTTGCCCGGCTGCAAAACCGCCACGGCCTTCCCCTTCAAATCTTCAGGCTTGTTGATATCCGGAGAGACAAACATGGAGAATAAGGTTTTATTGCTTAATGCGCCAACGACCTTTACATTGGCCCCTTCGGATACTGCAGTGATGATCGATTCAGGCAGGCTTGCAATAAACTGGAAATCCCCCGATTGCAGACCCCGTAAGGCAACCACCCCGCCGTCCACCGATTTGATATTGACTTTTAAATGATGTTTTTCAAAATAGCCTTTTTGGGCGGCTACATGCCACGGCAGAAAATCGATCGTATTGGATACGGTAGCGATATTTACTTCTACGACTTGGTCCGGCTTGCTTTTTGAGTTGGGCTCACCTACCTTCAAGTTGTCGATCGGCGCCGCAGTTGATCCACAGGCAGCCAGCACGCACGCAAGCGCTATCCATGAGATAAGTAAACCGATGAAACCTTTTCTTCTCAAACGGACCCCCTCCTGTTATGTTATAACCTGGTCATGAAATGAATTATTCCATGTAATATTGTTCATCCACCACATCTTCCACCTTTATATTCTCGGTCAATGTTCCCGCTTCTCTGGCCGTGTCGATGGCCCATTTAATCCCTTCCAGATTCAGCCTTCCTTTATCCCCATAAGAAGGAAGCGCAAATTCAAGCGACTTGGCCACATCCTGCTCCCTGGAATCCAATGCCTTGACCCCGATCTGAATCACTTCGGAACGATTGGACGGATCCTTTATAAAGTCAATGGCTTCTGCAGTGGCCGCCATAAACGCCCGGGCGATTTCCGGGGTTTCGGTCAGCATTTTTCCGTTGGCGGCAATAGCATCATGGTTATAGCTCTTCAGTTCATCGCGAATCAAGCCGATTTTCTTAAATCCGGCAGCTTCCGCCTGCAAATCGGTAGGCGGACTCAGGAGGGTCACTTGAGCCTGACCGGCTTTCATCGCCTGCACCCGTGCGGGATTACCGCCGGCCGATACAATCCGTATGTCTTTATCCGGCTCCAGTCCATGCTGCTTCAACCACCAGCGCAAAATAACATCGGTTCCGTTCCCCGGCTGCACTACCGCTCCCGCTTTCCCTTTTAATTCCTGAATGTCCTGAATATCCGGGGTAACGAAGATCGAATACATCGATTGCGAGGTTAATGCGCCAATCAATTTTACATTCGCGCCTTGCGAAACGCCGGTGATCGCGGCTTCCGGCAAGCCTCCCAGAAAAGCAAAATCTCCTGATTGCAGACCCCTTATACCAACCACGCCGCCTTCCACTCTTTGAAGCTCGACTTCAAGATGATATTTGTTGAACAGACCCTTTTGAACCGCTGCGTACCACGGCAAAAAATTGATATTTTGCGTCGGAATGCCTACTTTGATCTTGGTCAGCTGTTCCGGCATTTTCTTGACCGAGACTTGTGGCCCTGCCGCTTTTCCTTCACCGGGCGAACCCTCCGGCTGTCCTTCGCTCAGTGAGCCCGACGTTTGCCCCCTGCTGCCGCAGCCTGCCACAAGGAGCAGCACGCCAAGCGATATGCACATGAAGGTAAAGAGTTTCAGTCTTTGGACGTTTCTCATAAAAAACCTCCATTCCCACATGATTGAAAGCGCAAACATTTTTGCCGAAACTAGTTATCCAGCAAACTGCAATAATATCTCCACCGGCTTGCCATGGGCCCCAAAGCGTCTTTGATCTGGAGTTCCGCTTCTTCTTGGCTCATGCCGCGAGGAATTCCAGCCGCCGAGGCTTGCCAGGTTAATTTGGCCTGGTGCTCCAACCATATGGCAAACACCACAGCTTGCTCGATGCTGTCACCGACCGTGCAAATTCCGTGATTCCGCAGATGAACGGCCCAATGGTCTCCCAGGGCCCGAGCCACGCCTCTGCCCTGCTCATGTGTCACGATTTTCAGCGAGGATTCAAAAACAGGAATCTCTCTTGCGGCTACGGCGGCCATGACCCCCTGCATCGGCAGGATGCGCAATCCTAAATCACCGAGTATGGTGGATATAGGCTGATGGGTATGGACAACAGACATCACCTCCGGACGCGCTTTGAAAATTTCCGTGTGCAGTACGACTTCATCGGGGGGATTCAAGTCCTGACCCTCGACCCTTCTTCCCTCCAAGTCCACCATCACGACTTTATCTGCCGTCATATCCAGCAAGTTTCCCATGTCCAGTCCCCTTGCTTTAATGAACACAAGGTCTGTTCCGGGTATGCGGGCGCTGACGTGTCCGAGATAATCGGACAGCTCCAATTTCGCTAAAATTTTACATCCCAGAGCGATCTTTTCTTTTAATTCCTGCACCACGGTTTGATCGAGCCTTTCCAATCCTTTCATCCCATACACTCCTTCATTCCGTTAATGGAAGCGGTTACCCGAACGGGGACACGACGGCTTTTTTAACTGTTGAATCGGATTTTCCGGAGATCAAGGTTCGGCCATATCGCCACGTACTGCAAGCGCTTCATATCGGCCGGCATGCCCCCGTTCAAACCTGGGGCATGCTTGAATGCTGTATTTCCAAGTATGTCACTAATGATATTTCATAAATTCCTCACATTCAAATTGATAATTTCGATACCAACGTATTAAGGAAATCTATAAGTTCCATATACCCACTTTTCTATCTTCTATCGAAAAAAAGACGGGGCTTCCCTTTTCACCCGATGTAACCGGACCGTTAAAATCAGCATCAGTCCGCCGATAACAGCACAGATGAGCGCCATGGAATGGAGTTCCTTCGAAGCGATTTCCGTACCGAAAACATTGCCGAGCAAGCTGGATGAAAAAATGGTTCCGATATATCGGGAGGTCATTAAAAGACCCGAAGCAATCCCCGTTTCTTCCATGGATACGAATGAATATAAAGCGGTCTGCAAGCCCAGATTATTGAGTCCCGTGCTCATGCCAAGAAAAGAGAGCGCGACAAAGAACCAGGTCAGTCCGGAGCCGTCTTGAACGGTCATCAACAAAAGCATTCCCAGGATGACGGTCAGTGTTCCGACGAACAGAGGATACCGGGATCCTTTGGCATCCAGCCATCTTGCGGCCAGGGGGGTAATCACCACGGCGAAGCCCGAAAGGAACAGCATCGACAGCCCCGTTTCTTGGGTATCAAAATGCCGGGCCGTCTGCAAATACATGGGAATTCCAAAAGTGATGGAATAAAACACGATGTTCACCAGAATATTTTGAATGTAAATCAGGGTCACATGAGGATTGCTTTTTAGGAAATGAACATCAATAAAGGGCTGCGGTTGACGAAGCTCAAACCGGTAAAAGAGATATCCCAATGCCATGCCTGCACCGAGCAGCCACCATTGCCCCCCGCTGCTGACGGAGAGCAGAAAAAGGAGCCAAACCAATACCAGCAAAGAAAACTGCACAATCCCCCATGAATCGATTTTCATGTTCACCGGCTGCTGCGTATCCGCGGGCATGACTTTGACAGCCAAGATCAACGAAACGAGAATGACGGGAAAATTAATTAAAAAAATGGCCGGCCAATCCCCATAATGAATCAAAAATCCGCCTATGGAAGGCCCAAAAGCGGCTGAAGTGGAAGAGAACACCGATAAAATCCCAAGCGCACGCGCCTGATTCTCCGTAACTACGCTGCGGATAATGCTCATTCCTGAAGGAAACACCGCGGAAGTCCCGATAGCCTGAACGAAACGGAAGGCCAGAAGCCAATGAAAGCCCGGGGATAACGGAGCCAGCATGGAAGACGCCGTAACCAGCAGTAAACCCAGGATAAACATCCGTTTTCTGCCGAACATATCGCTCAGCTTCCCCAGCACCGGCTGTCCAATGGCGCTTGCCAGGTAATACGTCGAAATCAGCCAGGAGATATCCGCGAAGGATAGCCCAAAATCGTCCTGCAAACGGGAAAAAGCTACGGATATCATCGTCGTATTCAATGGATTTAAGATAAAGCCCAGGGCTACGGCTATAATTAATAGCCTGCGTTTTTTCTCGCTCTGTTCCATTTCGAGTCCTCCAGTCGATGTGTTCGCAGATTAATTATGAACTTTTGTGTGCCACAGCGCAAACATTAATGGTAAAATAATGAAATCAACGCTATGGATTTCAAAGGAGGAATTGGACATGGGTTTTGTTTCGGAGTGGGTGCAATATGGCGAACGAAGGGAATATACCGGATATGCCGCTAAACCGGTTCAGCCTGCTTCCGGCCTGCCTGCGGTCTTGGTGCTGCAGGAGATTTTCGGTGTGGACGAGCATATTCAGGATGTGGCCGACAGGTTGGCCAGAGCCGGCTATGCAGCGTTCGCACCGGATCTTTTCTCCCGCAACGGTCAACGTCCGGCGCATCTGACGCCAGAACGGATTGAAGCCGCCAAAAGCTTCATGGAGCAGCTGCCTTCCCCCGGTTGGCGGGACATCCATGTGAGGAATCAGGCACTTTCCGTTTACCCTCAGGAACAGCAGAACCATATCATGGAGACGATTGAAGGAATGTTCGCCGCCACTGCGCCCGCGCAGCACCTGGAGCAGATGCTCGCGACAGGCCGTTTTGTACAAGAGCAATATGCCGCAACCAAGGGAGCCAAATTCGCAGCATTAGGTTTTTGTATGGGCGGTGCTTTATCCGGTTACTTTGCCGTTCACGAACCCCGTTTATCCTGTGCCGTGGTCTTCTACGGCAATCCGCCGGCAATAGAGACCGCTGCATCGGTACAATGTCCGGTCATCGGTTTCTACGGGCAGCTGGATACGGCGATTACGGAGAAGATTCCTGCTTTTGCCGAGGCAATGAAGAAGCACGGCAAATCCTTCGAATATCATGTTTACGACGAGACTCCGCATGCCTTTTTTAATGACACGCGCAAATCGTACCGAATCAAAGCGTCCAGAGACGCCTATTCGCGAAGTCTGGATTTTCTCAACAGACATTTGGGATCTTAAACAAACTCCCCCCGGGACTCATTCCGTATAAAAGAACAGACCGGTTTCCAAGCCCGGATGCCGCCCTTATGATAAAGATATACGCTTTACGATGACGAGTCACAAAGCGCAAAAAGGCGGGATTCCGTTATGAAAATCATTGAACATCCGTTTCGGCCGGGTATCGTCAGTTTTTATAACGAACAGACCGGCAAACGCAGCTATTGGTTTAGTGCCCACAACGTATTCACTGAAGTCATGGATAATGAAGAAGCCATTGAACTCATGCTGGGCTGGGGGGAATCAGAGGTGGAGCAGGCTGTTCTTCAGACCCTTCTGCTGGAGGAGCATTGGGTACATGATCCGACGACTTACGAATCCGCCGTGATTTCCCCCGCGAAAAATTAAGCCCTCAAGGCGCACTTTATGCGCCTTGAGGGTCAGAAAGACGTTTTTATCCCTGCATCCCTAGCCGTTCCGTGATGATCCGGCTGCACGTTTTCAGCTCGCGTATATACCGCTGGACCTGACTGTCGTAAAAATGCGCCGTCGATCCGGCTGCGCTGATCGCTGCAATGACTTCCCCGTTATCGTTAATGACCGGAACGGATACCGAGCTGACACCGGCTTTCAGCTCGTCATGGCTTACGGCGTAGCCTTTTTTATGAACATCGGCCATACAGCTTCTTAGCCGGTCGGGATCGGTAATCGTTTTATTCGTATGGGCGGTTAACCGGTTCCGCAGTAATCTGGATATTTCGCTTTCGCTCTGATGAGCGAGCAGGACCTTGCCGACAGAGGTGCAGTGGAACGGAACTCTGCGGCCGATTTGCGTAATGGTGCCCAAATGATCGTCCGGAGTCAGTTTACAAATATAAACGACTTCTCCGTTATCATAGACCCCCATATGCACGACCTTTCGGAGAGATTTCGTCAAACGCTCAAGCAAAGGCAGGGAAACCTTGCGCAATTCCATTTCATGATATACTGCGAAGCCTAACTCCAATGCAGCCAATCCCAAATGGTATTTCTGCGATTTTTTATTTTTCTCGACCAGATGGTCTTCAGTTAACGTACGAAGCAGTCGGAACACCGTGCTTTTCGCCAATCCCAGGTGTGCACTCAATTCGCTGATTCCCATTTCCGGATTTTCATAGGTAAAGACCCGTAAAATGCGGAGCGCATTATGTACGGAAGATAGCGTTTCCTGCTGCTTGGCCATGACATGTTTCCTCCCCGCCAGTTTGATTTCACATACAGGAACAACCGTATTTACCTCATTGGTCCTGCGCATTACATTAAAAGACAGTACCCTGATGCATGATCTTCACAACAGAGGTGATCCCTAACCCATGGAGTTAAAAAACATTGAGGCCTTCCTGATGGTTGTCGAAAAGGGCAGTTTCTCCACCGCTGCAGAAGCATTATACGTTACCCAGCCTACAATCAGCGTCCGCATCCAAATGCTGGAGCAGGAATTGCAGAATCCCATGTTTAACCGAATCAGCGGACGAAAGGTCATCCTCACCCCTGCAGGCGAAAAGGTGCTGCCGTATTTCCGCGAAGCTTACGACAATATTACAAAATGCATGCTGGCCTTAAAAGAACCGCCGTACGAACAAAAAACCATTACCATCGCATGTCCCAATCACATGGGAGTGGAAATTATGCCCGAACTTTTGAAAGCGCTTTATAATGTGTTTCCGCAAATCGATTTTACTGTAAATATAAGCACGACGAAAGAAATACTCGAGGATATCCGCTCAGGCGCCGTAGATATCGGTTTGGGCTATATACAGTCCGCTTCCGATACCAAAGGCCTGGATGCCATCCATATTGTAAACGAACAGAATATTTTGGTCTGCGCGCCGGAGCATCCTTTGACTCAAACCGGAACCATTACCACCGCGGAACTGAAAAAAGAACGTATTATTACGTACAGCAAGCCGTTTTTGACCACCCAGCTGGTAGACCAATTTTTGAAAAAAAACGGGCTGAAGGATATTCAGACGGTGGAAATCAACAACCTGGGCTGGATCAAAATGATGGTCCGAAAAGGGCTCGGGGTTGCTTTCCTGCAGAAAATGATCGTCAGCGAAGAATTAAGAAACGGAACGATTGTCGAACTGCCGATGAATCTTCCGCTTCCGAGCGCCCCTATTTATCTGGTGCTCGGAACCCGGCTGCAGCAAGAAATCCGGGAAACGGTAGTCTGTGCCGCAAAGAAGCTGTTTCAGCAATTATAGCATGAGCTCATTACGGCATCCGGCTGGGGTGATCCCGCAGCCGGTTTTTTTGCGCGATGGGGGAGTCCTGCTGTCGAATGCTATTTCTCATAATCATAAGGGATAAAGCTGTCGGACAAATCATACGGCTGCTGAATAAACCCTTGCTCAATGCATGCTTGATAGAAGGTTTCCAAAATCGTTTTGTTCTCGGACCACCCGTTCTCGTTCCAATCCCTCCCCCCTAGGCCCGATTCCGTTTGGTGCAGATGCCAATCGGCAAACGGCAGGTACAGGCTGGCCATGTGGGCCGCTTCCCGGTAACCCATCGCCTTGGATTTCTCGTAAACCTCCATGACTTCATCGATAATTTCCGGAGAGCTTTGCACGATTTCATCTTTGATCGCCATCACATGCGTAATCGGAGTGATTCCGGAATGGTGAACAAATTGAATCTGTTCTTCAGGAGACGGGGGGAATAACCAGCGCAGGCCGTCGAATCGATCCGGTTTGCGTGCATAAAAGAAGCAATCGATCTGCCCGCTGCGCAGCAGCTCTTCCGGCGTCCCCTCCACATAGTCCCAATGGATCTGATGATCCTCGGGATAAGGCATGTTATCCATTCGGTCCTTACGAAGCGGGCACCAAATGATATCCTTCGCGTCTACTCCGTAATGATGGGTCAGCAGCCATCTGTGCCAAATGGAGGCGGTAACCCAATATTGAAATACGGCTACTTTCTTCCCTCTTAAATCTTTATAGCTGTTTAAGCCGGATTCCCTGGAGCAAAAGGCATAGACTTGAGGAATTTTCCGGGCAAATACCGGCAGCGCCTTCAAGCTCGAATCGGTTTCCTGTACTTTGAGGAAGGTCGCCAAAGACATTTCTCCGATGTCAAAATCCCCTTTTAAAGTCCGCAAGGTGCATTCGTCAATGGTTTTGACATTCTCCGCGGTATAATCGAACCCCTTCGTTTCAATGGCATGGTGAAGCAAAGGCATCGTATGCAGGTAAAACGTACTTCCGATTTTTAAATTTCGTTTGGACAAGGGTCATTCATCTCCTTCATTCTCGAATTACACTTCTACGTGGCCCACTTTCCCGATCCGAGGGTCGGAAGCACCTTCCCACATATCCGTGGTGCGCAGCGTGTTGTCCAGCATTCTGGGCTCCCGCGGGTTCTCCTCCGGAAATTCCTCCATGCCCAGCGTATATTCCAGGGTCAAGCCGTCAGGATCCAGAAAGTACATAAAAATACTGCCTGAAGCCAAGTGACGGCCGGGCCCGAAAATCACCGGCACGTTATAATTCAGAAGTCGGTTTCTCGCGGTTCCCACATCGTTGATATCCGCCACCTTGAAGGCAATATGAAACATGCGGAGGTCATCGCCTTGAGCTATGCCGAAGGAATGATGATACGGGTTAGGAAAACAGCGCATAAAGGCAAAATACATCTCGCCATCCGGTTTATGGCGCGTGTCGGATATTTTAAAGTTCAACACATCGGTAAAAAAGCGCACCGTCTCCTGAAAGTCAGGCACCCGCAGCACGATATGGTCCAGCTTCAACACTTTAATGGGATCGGGTTGATAAGGCTTGGCTCTTTGCAGCATCCGATTGTACAATTCGAAAGTGACTCCGTTGGGATCCTTGAACCGGAACGCCTTATCGATTTTGAGCAGGGATCTTTCCGCTTGATCTACCTCCGCCGGATGACATCCGGATTTCTCCAGAAGTTCAAAGGCTTTTTCGAGCTGCTGTGTGCTTTCCATTTCAAAAGCGATTCTCTTGAGTCCCGGTTTGTCGGATTGATTCAGAATCAGATTGTGGTAATCGGAGCTGGACGACAGGAAGGCGATATCCTCCCTGATTTCCCCCACCTGATCCAAACAAACCATGTCCCGGTAAAAATTCGCGCTGCGCTCAACGTCCGTTACATTGACTGCAATATAGCCAAGCTTTGTATAGCGAAGCATAGATCATCCTCCCATTTCGTTCAGGATTTCGTTAACGATTTACAGTAAAATGCTTACCGATCCCAGTTGCCCTAATTCCTCGGCATCCAATATCGCCTTGCGCTCAGCAATTTTCAACTGCCCGTCCCGGACCGCCAATTTATATTCGTACACGCCGACATACTGCCTGATCTGTTCGTTCCTCCTGTACCGCATGACCATAAAATTGGCGGAGGCGGAAATCATCTCGCTATCGCGGGCCGTAATCCGCACATTGGTAATCAGCCTTCTTGTACGGGAATGCGGATTTTCCGCATGGGCGTGGCGGCTCTTCAATCTTTTGATTCGCGAACGGATGCGGTCAATGTTATCCGCGACATGAAACAGCGTATTTTCCGGGTTCCCTCTGGGCACATCATTGGGAGGAACAAGATACCAGGCATCCTCCGTCAACAGCTCCCCCCATTCGTCCAGCCGCCATTCGTCCAATAAATAAGCTTCGTGATACAAAAAATCTTCAATATCAGATCGCTCAAAATCCTGCGTTGTCGTCCTTGCGCTCATGAACATTCCTCCTGGCCGCATGTACTTTAGTTTGTACCCGGTGTGGTCTCGCCTGTCATCAATTCGTTCCATCTTCTCCAGAACGTCCGCAGATGGATTTCGTCCGTATTCAGTTGTTCTTCTTTGTGCAAGCCGCGCGAAATGTCGGACCACTCCACCTCTTGATACGCTTCGTACCCCTGCTGGGCAACCTCCAATGCTTCCACATCGTCGGGGGTGGCAAATCCTCCCGGTCCGTAGAAGGTCAAATAACTGTCCAGTCTGACTCTTCTCGCTTCCGGACTTTCTTCTTTTGGACCTAAGGCCCAAGCCGTGACCTTCATGTGATTATAACTAACCGGGTAGAAGGTTCTCACGGTAATCGATGATCCGTCGTTGATCACGAGATTCGGGAAAATGACGAGATTCCGGTTCGTTTCCGCTATCCTCATCCCCTTCTCTTCGCCAAGACGCTGCACAAGCTCCTTCCGCTTCTCCTCGATCACCGGCTTGGCATCCTCTCCGTAGATGGGCATCCATCTTGCAATGGGTCTTCCCCTGTAGGTTTTGTTATCGATGACGGCATGACCGTTGCCAAGCGGCTTGCCGATCCCGTGCGCCGGCATCAACAAGCCTTTGGGCAGCGCAACCTCCACACCGGAATCCTTCAAATAATCCAAATAAGTGATATGCGTAGGCACCACATGGTAGTCGTCGAAGCTGTTTTCCACCAGCAGCTTCCAATTCGCCTTCATGTCATATTCTTGTGTGCCTTGAATGATTTCCATATCACCGGTTTCGGATTGATCCACGATCAAATCCAGATATTCCTTGGCTCCGGCCAAATATTCGTCCAACGAAACCGCATGCTTGTCGAAATTCAAAAAGTAGAAGCCCCTGTAGCTTTCCAAGCGCGGAACGCTGTGCAGACCCATAAGCGATTTATCCCATCCGGGCGGATACGAGTCTTCGCCGGGGATGGCTATGGTATCCCCATTGTTGCTGAACGTCCACGCATGATAAAAGCAGCGGAACGTTTTGCAGTTGCCTTCTCTTTCCCGGCATACGAGCGCACCGCGATGGGAGCAAGTATTAAGGAACGCATGTACCCGGCCGCTGCTGTCCCGATTAAAAATGATCGGTCTGCCCGCGACATTTCTCGTGACGAAGTCGCCTTTTTTCGTTACTTCCGATTCATGTCCCACATAAATCCAGCATTGATTAAAGATCGTTTCTTTCTCTTTCTCCAACAGCTCCGGCCTTGTAAAAACGGAACGGCTTACTTTAAACAGCATGCGTTCCGGATCGTCGATGATAAAGCGTTTACATGTCAATCGGAATTCCTCCTTTTGTTCCAGTCTCTAAGGTCTTTTCTCTACTTCCAATAATAAGGCAGTTCTCTTCAATGCTCCAATTGAAAGTGTCAATCGGCACCCATTGACAAAATTTATGGCCACGAGAAAAGCCGCCCCTTATGGAGCGGCCTCTCTTAGCTGCCTGGCATATCGGTTACTTGCTATTCCTCTACTCTGAATTCCATCGTTCCCAGACCGTCCCACTTCACGGTAACCGTATCTCCGGGCGAAAGCATCAGTGCTCCGGTCATTCCGCCGGTAAGGATGACCTGGCCTGCCTTCAGCTTGAGCCCCTTGCGGGACAGCATGCCGGCCAGCATCGCAACCGACTGGGCAGGATGGCCCAGCACGGCAGCTCCCGAGCCCAAATCCTTCAGTTCACCGTTAACCGCCAGCGTAACACCGACTAAATCAAGCTCCAAATCCGCGGGCTTTCTCATCGCTGAACCGATAAACACCCGCGACGCAGAGGTATTGTCCGCAATGACATCCGGCAGGGTGAATTGAAAATTCTCATACCGGCTGTCAATCATCTCAAGAGCTGGAACTACGTACTCCGCAGCAGCCAACACCTGTTCGATCGTTACCCCCGGGCCTTCCAGATCCTCGCCGAGAATAAAAGCGATTTCCGCCTCCACCTTCGGATGAATCAGCTCGCTCAGCTTCAGCACATTGCCGTCAACCACCATGTAATCAAAAATGTAACCGTAAATCGGTTCTTCCACACGCATTTGCTTCATCTTGGCAGGACTCGTCAGCCCCATTTTGGTACCGATGATCCGGTATCCCTGCCCAAGCTTGATGCCGACAAGCTCCTCTTGAATGCGGTAGGCATCATCAACCGTCAGGTCGGGATGCTCCGTTGTGATCCGCGTAACCTCCCTTTTGCCGACTTCCGCATCGATTAAGCGCTGGGCTATGCTGATGTATTGGTTTCGATCCATAGCGTCCTCCTAGAACGAAGCTGCTTTATTTTTCTATTTGTCGATTTGCCGTTGTTCCCTGAATCTGGAATAGCTTCCTTTACCTTAGACATGCCGTTCCTTTCCCCTTGCATCATGTTTGTCCGTGAACCTTACGCCGACTTCGCCAAGATGTGCCAATCTGGCGTTGAAGGCATCTCCCGGTTCCGCATGAACCGCCGCTGACAGCGCCCCGGAAAGAATGACCTCGCCTGCTTTTAGCACAATGCCGAATTCAAATAATTTGTTTGCGAGCCACGCTACGCAGCGGGCGGGATGGCCAAGAGCCGCCGCGCCTACGCCGGTATTGACCATTTCGCCATTCTTGTACAGCACCATGCCGATTTGCGCCAGATCCGCTTCATGCACCTTCACCTGTTTGCCGCCCAACACGTACAGACCGGAAGAAGCATTGTCGGCGATGGTATCCTGAAGCCTGATTTTCCAATCCCTGATCCGGCTGTCCACAATCTCAAGGGCAGGCATCACATATTCCGTTGCCAGCAGGACATCGGTCACCGTCACTCGGGGCCCGATCAGATCACGCTTTAATTTGAACGCGATTTCCGCCTCCACTTTAGGTTGAAGTACACGGGCGAACGGGATCATCCCTTGGTTCTCCACCGCCATGGTATCCAACAAGTGGCCATAGTCCGGCTGATCCACACCCAGTAATTTTTGCATGGCAAGCGATGTGAGACCGATCTTTTTGCCGACGACATTGGCCCCGGCCTCGACTTTTCGTTCGATGGTTTTTAATTGGACATGATAGGCTTCCTCAATCGTGATATTCGGCTCCAGAAGCGTTAACGGTTCTACGCCGGCTCCTGTTTGTTCCGCTTGGGCCAGATGGTTCGCAAAGGATTCGCTCTTGATCACATTCACTGCTATTCCTCCTTCATAGCTTCATCTTAAATCCGCGGCAAGCGCCCTCACAAGGCTCCCGTTCCGTTATACGGAATTCCCCTCAACTGTTATAATATGGCGGGAGTTTAGGCACGCTAACGCATGGAGGTGATCGCTCATGAGTGGAAGAAACAGCAAACCCGATAATGACGGACCTGCAAGCAGCCCCAGCCGCCTTGATCAATTCGGCGGCAAGCTGGCGGAAGACACGGTATCCCGTGAAGCCGCGGAAGCACGCAAAACCCGCAAAAAGAAATAGCGCTGCCACGTATAGAACAAAACCGAGGACCGCCTGCTGCCCCGCGCAGCAGGCGGTTCTTTTGTTTTCCGCTCCAATCGCGGAGCTTCTATGAATCTAATACAATTTTACCAATAAATGGTATATAGTTGTACATGCATAGAAAACCGACTAATATGGCAAGCCGGACACGAACTTTATTGGGAAGAGGAGGAATGCAAGTTGAATAAACGATGGTTGTCTTTCGCGCTGCCTGTCGTTCTAAGCGTTACTTCTATACTATCCATCATTTCGTCATCCGCGGCTGCAGGTTTAAGCGGCTTTCAGGATATGTCCCGCCATTGGGCCTCTAAATCTGTAGCATGGGCAGCTGCCAATGGTATTGTCAACGGATATGAGGACGGTACGTTCCGTCCCGACCAAGTCGTTTCCGAGCCCGAGTTTCTTGCGATGCTTTTACGTGCTTATCCGGAAACGCCAGTCCCTTCGGCGCAACCCGGCGCTGATTGGTACGAGCCTTATTATGATTATGCCCGGCAGCAGCAATGGCCGGTTCTTAACAGCCCTGACCGAAACTTGTATAACCGGGGATATGTGGCCCGATTGATTGCCGCCACCCAAAAAGGGACGATGGGCTTGAACGATTCCATCCGCTTTTTGCTGGATCAAGGCTTGTCGCAAGGGAAAACCGCTGCTACGATCGAAGGCTATCAGGCAGAGGACAAACTAACCCGCGCCGAAGCGGTTCAGTTTGTTTGGAATATCAAGCAAAAATTCGTCGGCTTGAATGCGGCGCCGGCACCGGCACAGCCGCAACCCGGCGTTTCAGTGGTTGCGGACGTGCCGATATCCGTCAAGGGTATTGCGCTCGGCGACTCTGTCGATTCGGTGACGCAGAAGCTCGGAGCTCCCGCCCGTAAAGACGCAAGTGAGTACGGCTTCCAATGGTATATTTACAACAAGGATTACAAAGATTACGTGCAAATCGGCATTAGTGGAAATAAAGTCGTTGCGTTATACTCGCCATCGAACAACTGGCGCACCGATCGCGGCATAGCGGACGGTTCAAGCCAGGCCGAAGTGGAAAAGCAGTACGGCGCCCCGGTCTCGTTCATTCAGAAGGGCAGCACCCGTTTTATGATGAATTACGGTAAAGGCGAGTACGGAACCTATGAAATCAATGGCGCCTATGCTACCTTCTTCTACGACGTGCACTTAAACCATGTCGTCACCGGAGTTCAGGTGATCGGCAAGTCAACGGAGCTTTCGCTGGAAACCTTCTATCCTCAGGCCAGCGATGCGCTGGCAAGAGCGTACGAGCGGCAAAGCTTCGACCTTGCCAATGCAGGACGGGCGAAGCTCGGACTGTCCCCGTTTGTCTGGGACGATGCCATTGCTGTGACAGCGCGCAAACACAGCCAGGATATGGCTGCCAAGGGCTACTTTGACCACACGAACCCAAGCGGTTTAAGCCCGTTCGACCGAATGAAGCAGGACGGTCTCAAATTCCGCGCCGCTGCCGAGAACATCGCCGCAGGTCAAACCAGCGCTATCTTCGCCCATCATGGTTGGATGAACTCGGAAGGCCATCGCAAAAATATACTCGGCAGCTATAAAAACCTGGGTGTCGGAGTTTACTTTGGCGGAAAATTGAACATCTACTACACACAAAATTTTTACACGCCTTAAAGCTTGAACCAACAAAGACCGCCTCTTTCCATGGCATCAGCCTGGAAAAGAGGCGGTTTTTGTTAGATAATGCATGACAGGAGTGATCACGGCGCCTGCTTGTCCATATATTCAAAGAGGAACGATTGGCCGTTGCGGTAAAAGCGCGGGTCGTACAAGCCCAAACGCTTGTCATCCTCTACAACAACCACGAACGGTGCCCACTCGTACAGCGTCTTGGCCTTGGGGTTAGCGGCAAACAATGCCTCCAGATCGGCATCTTCATTCGATTTCAGTTGTGTCACCGGCCGAATGCCTGTCCATACGGTTCCTTTGGACAATTCAACCGTATTGCCGTGCTTTCCGATGACCGTAAACGTCCCGGGGACAAAATCCGCGGCAAGCGCCACTTGTTCGTACTGATGGTTCACCTGCTGATAAAGCGTATAGCCCTGGAAAGACTGTAATCCTACGTGCAGCGCAATCAGCAGCCATACGGTACGGTACACCCGGTGCGAAGGTACCTTCAACCGCCCGCTCCTTTTGCGAAAAAATACCCACAGCCATCCGCCAAGCATGAGCGCCCAGAATACCAGATCGACGATCGGAATGGTGCCGAAGGTAATGCGTACCGTCGAAAACGGCTCCAGATAGCCGGTTCCCCAAGCGTTGAACAAATCGCTGGTGTTGTGGATGAACACGGCAATCATGCCGATGACAAACCAGCTCCAGCCCTTGACCTTCCACACAAGCCGGGCCATTCCCGCAAGCAGGGCCGCAAAAACCGGCACCAGAAAGACCGAGTGGGTCAATCCCCTATGCCACATCTGATAGCGCCCCGCCGTATCCCACCAAGCGGAGATCACATCAATATCGGGAATTTGCGAGCCCGTTACGGTCGTGAACAGGAGCGCCTGCTTCTCCCTGCGGGTCATGCGGGATTTATCTACAGCGCCATAAAGCGTTAAACCGAACAGTGTATGTGTAATGGTATCCATCCAGCTGTCTCTCCCTCTTGATTGAAAATCCACTTACTTAAGTATAGCTTAGTACGGTTTTGGAGACAAACTGTAAGAGCACCTGGCATTTCGTTATGAAGCCTCGATGAAGCAAAAAAATACCGCCCGGCTTAAAAGCCGAACGGCCATTTTGTCTTCACTGCAGTACGTTTGAATGGTGAAGGTAAACGTAAACCCCTGACCTAAGACCGATAGTCTCATGCAAACAATCCAACAAATGAAAATCTCTGGTATTATTCCTTGCGGTATATCCGTTAAATAAAGCGAAGCTTTGACAAAAAAACTAGAGCGACCCTATTAGTCTTATCCATCCGATCATAGACAGCCACAGCGGAATACTGAGCATGACTCCGATAAGCAAACCGACAGGCAATCTCCCCTCCATGGCTTCCAGCCTCCTTCGGGACTGCAATCGCTTACATTAATATTATATGCTGAAATATTGTTATTTTACATATATTTTTCAGAATTTTTAAAAAAAATTACGCCGACAAAAACACAATTTGGCTGAGGACAAACTATTTCTCCGCTTTTTAGAGTAAAATAAATAATAAAAGCTTCGTATATATGCCTTAAGGAGTTGGGATTTATGTTATTCGTCAGCCCGACATGGGGTACCGTTTCCATTGATGAAATGGTATCGCAGCTTCAAGTTTACGTTAAGGAAGACCCGGATGCAAAATACAAGCTGGTCATCGGTACCGATTCGCACACCACGAAGCGTTCGACGACCCTGGTTACCGCACTGATCATTCATCGGATCGGCAAGGGTGCCCGTTTCTTCTACCGCAAGCTGAACAGCCGGCCGCTTCACGACCTGCGCTCGCGGATTTATCGGGAAACTGAGCTTAGCCTGGAGTTGGTGGAGCATCTGAATAAGAACGGCATGGGCGAGCTTCTGCTCGCATGGCCTCTCGAGATCCATATCGACATCGGTCAAAAAGGAGAGACCAAAGTGTTGATCCAGGAAATTTGCGGCTGGGTCACCTCCGTGGGGTACGAAGCACGAATCAAGCCGTTATCCTTCGGCGCCAGTTCAGTGGCCGACCGGTTTGCCGAGTGAGAACGTTAAAATAAGTATAAAAACATGAGTCCGAGCGCTTGATATTCGGTCGAAGAATCGCTATAACTTACTATAGGCTTTATTTTCTTCCAACCCTCTGAAGGAGATTCTTCATGACCAAAAATATATTCGCCGCGCTGCTGCTCGCGGCTGTCTTGATCAGCGCATTCGACACGTGGGGCCCCAAGCTGACGGAAAGCTACAGCGACCAAGTCACCGTTCTGATGTACCACCATGTGCATGATACGGACCAAAGCTCAAGCACCGTGTCCAGCACGCTTTTTCGCGACCAGCTAAGCTTTCTTCAATCCAAGGGGTACCGCTTCATCTCATTAAGCGAGTTTGAGAAATTTTACGAGGGCGCTCCGGTTCCCGATAAGGCAGTGCTTGTCACATTCGACGACGGGTACCGAAGCTTCTACGACTATGCCTATCCCGTCCTGAAAGAGCTGGATATCCCGGCCGTAAATTTCATTATTACTGCGGATTTGGACGATCCGACGGCTCCCATGATTCCAACGCTTTCCAGAGAGCAGATTCGGGAAATGCTGAGTTATCGCAAGGACATGTTCGATTTTCAATGCCATTCTGACAACCTCCATTATAAAAAGGACAACCTTGCCGCACTGACCGGCAGACTCGACGGTGAGACGGAGGAACAATACAATGAGCGAATACAGAGCGACAGCCAGGCTTGCGTTCAGAAGCTGAACGAGCTGTATGGCGGCAGCCGTACAGTAAACGCCTATGCGTATCCGTTCGGAATTTTCTCCAAGACCGCTCAACAATGGATTAGCGAAGCCGGAATCCGCTATGCCTTTACGATCGTCAACGAAATGGCGACCCGTGCCAGCCATCCGCTGGAAATTCCAAGAATCAATGCGGGCAATCCGAAGATCAAGCCGGAGCTGCTCGACAAACAAATCATGCTTCGGATCGAGCGGGTCACCCACCTGCCTAAATAAAATACATGAATCAATCTTAAGCAAAAAGAGGTTGTCCCATAAGCAGATAAATCTGCTGAGGGGCATCCTCTTTTTAATCCAATTGATGAATTAATAAAAGCATCGCACTTACGACCGGCGTAACCACCATGCCGTATCGCAGGATAATTCGCGGAAGTCTTTTGGTCAGCTTTGCACCGATATATGAACCCACTATCGTACCTAGAGCGACCTTCAAAAATAATGATGAATCGAAGAATCCATTTTGCATAAATCCCAGAGAGGCCGCTAATGAAATGGGTATTAACACCAGCATGGTTGTGCCGGCAGCCGCAAACATTGGATAGCCAAGCCATTTCAGGAGGGAAAGTTGAATAAAAGGAGCTGCCCCTATGCCAAACGTTCCCGAAATCATTCCGTTTCCCAAACCGATGATGGACGATCTTAATGGATATAATTGTACCTCTTCCGCGGCAGAATGCTCCAAATTCAACCTTGTTTTTAACCATATCATTAACCCCGATAAAACCAATGCGGTTACCGTGAAATACATTAATATTTCCGGGTCAATGATTTTGGTCATGCGAGTACCCACATAAGAGCCGACGGATCCGAAAAAGCCAATAAAAAGACCTTGTTTCAGGATCAAATTCCCTTCCCGAAAATGACTCCAGCTCCCTGTCAAAACACTTAAAAACATCACGGCAGCCGCTGTTCCCAGAGCATGGTAAATAGGGATGTCAAAGAAGGTTACCAGCACCGCAATAATAAACCCGGATCCCCCCGCTCCAATAAATCCCAGCACAACTCCTAAAACAAACATGGTCACAATGATCATCATATGACTTTATTGACAAGTTCAGGCGATTGTTTGTGCCAATCCGATTCCAGCTGAAACAAATGGCCTACATCAATCAGTTTCTGTTCCTGCATTGGAGCAGCGATGAGCTGCATGCCTAGAGGGAGGTTTTTATCCTTTGAAAATCCAACCGGCAGCGTTAAGGTCGGCACACCTGCATTGGTGAATGGCAAATTATAAGCGGGCGAACCCGTTTCTTTAATTCCTTCGGGAGCCGGCGACGGTGTCGCAGGAGTGACCAATAGATCGACATCTTTGAATACATCGCATAACTCCTGGCGAAATACAGAACGGATACGTTGGGCCTTTAAGTAATCAATTGCTTTAATTTGTAATCCTTCACGAATAAATTGCTGCAAATAGGCATGAAAACGGGATGGGTCTTTAGCATACTGATCGGCATGATAACTTGCTGTTTCACATTTCATAACGATATGGTGGGCTGCATTGCCCGCCTCCAAGCTTTTGGGCAGGCGGACGGGAACGGTTTTGATTCCCAATGATTGCAGCAAATGAACCGCATTCTCAATCGCCGCCGCCATTTCAGAATCTGCATCCTGAAAATAGGAATCGACGACAATTCCGACCGTATAATCCTTATTGGTTTGCACTTTCAATGCTTGCTTAGGCAAAGTCCAAGTGGCCGTATCGTCTGGGTCAGGGCCTGACAGCACATTGTAGACGTGAACTGCATCTTCCACCGTCTTCGTCAAAGCGCCAACATGGTCAAGGCTCCAGCTTGCGGGAATCACACCCGCTTTGCTTATTCGTCCGTACGTCGCCTTCAGGACGGTAAGCCCGTTGTAAGCCGCGGGACGAGATAACGATCCCGCAGTTTGCGTACCTAACGTCATCAATGCCATATTTGCCGCCAATGCGGCCGCTGAACCGGAGCTTGATCCACCCGGGGTATGATTTACATTCCATGGATTTCGGGTTTCAGGGGCTCCTCCCCAGTTGGCGAATTCCGTTGTCGTTGTTTTCCCAAGCAATACGGCATCTGCCTTTTGCAACCGATGAACGACTGTTGCATCAGTCTCAGGAACAAACCCTTTAAGTACGTTGGAGCCGGCTTCCGTCCGGATTCCTTTGGTATAAATAATATCCTTCGCCCCATAAGGAATGGCAAATAGCGGGGGAAGTTCTTCTATTGTCTTCATTTTCATTTCTAAAGCTTTTGCCTGTTCCATAGCGGTTTCCTGCTGAAAGGTAACCCACGCCTTTACATGCGGTTCCCATTTTTCAATGTGTTTGAAAAACAGAGAAATCAATTCAGTGGGTGAAATTTCCCTTTTTTTTAACATTTGATTCGTACTGGCAATCGTTAAATGCTGCAGCTGTGTCTTAATCAATGCCTACAACTCCTTTGGGCCCAAAAAGAGGGGTAATTTCTCTTTCGATTGGAAAGCTTCTGACTTTTTGGACTTCCTTTGAATAAGCATGATATACATCGACTTGAAGATGGTTTAACAGGTTCAACCGCTCTCTGGTCTCGCGTATAAGATTAGGATCCAACGTTACAGACATGATTTGCCAAGGATTTTCGTCAAGACCATCGCTTAAAGAATTACCCATGGGGTCAAATGCACAAGTTAAGCCAAAGAACTTCAATCCGGAACGGCCGACATTTGCAGCGCGCTCCTCTCCTGCGCGATTAATGCCTAGTACAAAAACCCCGTTTTCTCTGGCTCTGGACTGACATTCGGCAAGCCATGCTTTCTTTCTGTCGTCTCCGGAAGCCGCGGTGGGTATTACAATCAAATCTGCCCCCTGTAAAGCAAGCGCCCTGGCGGCTTCCGGAAATGAGCGGTCGAAACAAATTAATATTCCCACTTTATAGCCATTCACATCAAACACCGGGAAATGAGTGCCCCTATTAAAATAATAGGTTTCGTCCGTCGTTAAGGTGGGAAGGGTTAGCTTCGGAATATGCGTTTTCCGATAATATCCTTGCAATTCGCCATGATTTGAAATGACGATGGCCGTGTTAAAATAACGCGTTCCATCTTTCTCTTGTGCTTTTTCAAAAATGGTAGCGATAATATGAACATTATTTTCTTTTGCTTTTTTGGAAAAATAGGAGAAGGTTGGACCATCCGCCGGCTCCGCCAGCTCAAAGAACGTTTCACTGCCTGTTGTACAAAAATAAGGAACGGTCATAAGTTCAGGAAATACAATCAGATCGGGTTTCCTGTCTTCCTGCAAGGCCTGGTCGAATAGAGCGGACAACCGCTCCATTCGATGATTGTACGCATCACCGTCCCGGTACGGTCCAATCTGCAATCCTGCCACTTGAAGAGTCATAGGGTTTCATTCTCCTGTCTATTCATTCGGGATAAAACTGGCATCCACAATATCTTCATACTTCATATCCGTCTTGATGTTGCCCACAAATTTCTGCATATCGATGGCAACTTTAAAGGCCTCTTCCGTGATGTTGGCGTTCGGCGGATACACATTGCTGTCGATCATACGCTGTACAGCATTGTCTACTACTTCGCCATCTAATTCGGGAAATTCTGCCCGTGCCACTTTTTTTGCAATTTCGGGGTTTTGGTGAATGAATTTCAGCGACTCATCCATCGACTTCACAAAGCGTTTGACCAAGTCGGGATTTTTTTCCATTAACTGAATGGACGTATTAAATGTGGAGAAGGCATACTCGGGATATTTTTCTGTAAAGTTATAAATTAATTGAAGTCCTTGAGATAAACCTTGTTCAACCTGCGGCTGATAAGCAACAGCGATATCCGCCTGCCCTGCCAGGACAGGCCCTAGCTCAGAGCCATTTTGCACTTCCGTCACCGTTACATCCTTTGTAAAATCAAGACCATGATCGCGTAACAGCCGTTTCAGCAATGTATTGGAGGTTCCGGGCGCCAAACCGACGACAATCCGCTTTCCCCGCAAGTCTTCAGGAGAATTAAACGCTACATTTTTATTGGCAAGAATCCATACAGGAGCACTATTGGCAACGGCACTTACCGCCTTGGCATGACCGCCCTTTTCCTTTGCAAACCCGACATGCTCCGGTCCATGTACGGAAAATTGGGCTTCACCGGCTAAAACAGAGGCCAGGGCGGTCGGTCCTGTACCGGCAGAACGGATATTCGAAATTTTGATATGATTATTTTCAAATAATCCCTCTTTGTTCGCAACGTACAGCGGCAAGTAAAGGAGCGTGTGAAACGCTTCTGTCACAAGCACTGTATCCATTTCCTTGTTGGCATCGGATTTCGCCGGATCCGGTGCTTCCGCCGCATTCGTCGATGGTGCAGGAGAAGCCGAATTTCCGGATGAACAGGCTCCAAGAGCGGCCACAAGAATCGAAAGGATAAGAATTAAAAACGTTTTTTTCATGGTATGGTTCCTCCCGCACAGTTGAAAGTTATTTTGTCTTTTCTAATTCAGCTTGTTCCCATGGAAGCAATTTGGATTGCAGCTTCGTCACGATGGCATACAGCAGGATCGCTACAAGCATCAGCGTCAAAACCCCAACCCATACCACATTCAAATTGAAGAGGTTCCCGGCAACAAAAATCATTCTGCCCAGCCCCTTATCCGATGAAATAAATTCACCCCCGATAACAGAAATCAAAGCAAAGCCGATATTCAAACGAAATGCGGAAATTATCCATGGCAGTGTCGATGGAATGACCACTTTCCGGAATATTTGCCCCTTCGTGGCGCCCAGCGATTTCATTAAATGAATGAGACTGGAATCGATTTGATGGGTACCTTGGTACGCCGATAGAAGCGCAACAATGAAGGTGGCAATGGTCGCCAATGCCATTTTTGAAAAGATGCCCGAGCCGAACCAAATGATAATCATGGGGGCAAGCGCGATTTTGGGCAGGCCATTCAACGCTACAACAAACGGATCAATAACTTTGGCAGCCCTCTCGGAATACCATAGTAGAAGCCCTACGCCAGAACCTAATAAGCTCCCGATAATAAAACCCGTAATCGTCCCGTACAAAGTGGCTATCGTATCCGTGAACAGCTGCCCCGATTGGATGAGTCGAATAGCTTCGCTCCATATGCCTTGCGGAGAACCCATTAAGAAAGCATTGACGAATTGGAACCGAACGGCAAGCTCCCATAATCCTACGATGGCCAGTATAATGAGTATGCGATAAAAATTGAGAATCAGAAAAGGGCTGCGTGTTTTCTTTTTTTCTTTTGGTTTTACATACACTGTTGAAATGCTTTCCTTTTTTACTCCCGTTTCCAGTGTGGCCATCAAGATTCCCTCCCTATTTGAATATCCAAATCAGCCCATATTTGGTCAAAATACGAATTATAACGCGGATCTGTCCTTGCCTTCATGGCCGAACCGTACTCCTGGGCAAGTCCTACATCATATACTTTTTTTACAAAGGTGGGGCGTTGGCTCATAACGGCTACCCGGTCAGACATCGCGATGGCTTCACCAATATCATGAGTAATTAAAACAACGGTTTTATCATAATCCCTCAGAATCGTTAAGATTTCTTCCTCAAGCACAAGCCGCGTCTGATAATCTAATGCGGAAAAGGGTTCATCCAACAAAATAATGTCGGGGTTGATGACGAGCGTCCGGATTAATGCCACTCTTTGTTTCATTCCGCCAGAGAGTGTGGCAGGGTAGGCGTGTGCAAAATCGGCTAAACCGTATTTGGCCAAATATTCCAAAGCTAACTCTTCCCGTTCCTTTCTGGATCTTCCTTTCACTTCAAGTCCAAGACTTACGTTTTCGATTACTGTTCGCCAAGGAAACAACAAATCTTTTTGCATCATATAGCCGACATGCCCCGTGGATGATGAAACATCATGTCCGTGAACACTGACCTGGCCTTCCGAAGGTTCGAGCAAACCGGCAATGATGTTAAACATCGTACTTTTCCCGCAGCCGCTCGGTCCAACAATGCTGATAAATTCCTTATCCTTAATCTCAAGCGTGATATCTTTGATTACCTGAACCATATTTCCCTCTTGATCATAAAACCATTTCTTGACTCCTTGTAATGCAATGGCGCTTTTCGTTTTTACATTCTCATTCCGGCTCTCAACAAAATTCAGGACCATTGATCTTCCCCTCCAAGTTGTTAAGTTGTCTTTACAACTATCACTAAAAAAATAATGGATGGTTCAGCATATTTTTGTTAATTTTTATTACACATAATGATACATAATACTTGAAACACCGTTTATATATGCCCTAATTATAATATCAATTGCATTTTTTGTAAACATATTTGTAATAAATAATGACATAAATTATTAATTTAAACTTATTATCGTATATTTATGTTATATTTATTAACATAATAATCCGAGAAATGTATCTTATTCGTTATTCGCCGGTATATTCGTAAAATGAACATTCGATTCAAGCCGTATTTGATCGATTTCAAAGCTAAAATGTGAGCCAAGGTAGACAATCTTCACCTTTTCTATCGGCTGATTATTTGTTGTGTATACCACCCCTTTCCACAGCATCAACGGCGTTCCAGCTTTGACGAGCAGAAGTTCCGCTTCTTCTTTCGTAGCCGCAACAGCTTGGAATTTTTGCTTGGAGTAGCTGGGGAAGTGATTCGATTTAGCCAGCATTTCATACAACCCATAATTCTCCAGGTCCTTATTCATTAATTCGGGATCAAACGCTTTGGGGATAATGGAGGTTCGAATGGCCAGAGGTGTTCCATTTGCCAATCTTAAACGAACGATTTCAAATACCGGACTGTCCGGCTCTATATTCAATTCATTTGCCAATGGAACGGAGGCGTTATATTGCTTTTTGGAAATCATCTTTGCGCTATGGTTTAGTCCGATCATTTCCATATCCTCGCCGAATGTGCGCAATATGGACGCTTTTCCCGTAAACATCGGGCGGGCAACGTAGGTTCCCAACCCCCTCCTTTTTTCCAAATAACCCTCTTGTACCAGTTCGGCAAGCGCTTGTCTGACGGTCGGGCGGCTAATTTCATGCATTTCCGAAAGCCGATGCTCCGTCGGAATTTTCTCGCCGCTTTTAAATTTTTTCGTTTCAATCTGGGTAATAATCCATTCTTTTAATTGTATATAAAGCGGCAGTCTATTATGTTGATGAATCATCCGTCATCCCTCTTTTGTTTACTTAATGGAGTTTTGCCGTATTCCAATGTTTTTCTGCAGATAAATTCAACAAAAGTGCCTTAAAACCCTTGCGGGATAAAGAATTTTTGATAATGAAGCCGACCTTAAGCGGAACATCGCAGCACACGGAAATATGACAGCAAACAAAAACCGTGATACCCGCTTCCAACGGGCTCACGGTTCATTTTATTGCCGGGAGTCTCCAAAACCATGTAAACCCGGAGTCTCTTACCGGTCAACGGTTGTCTACCTTTTCCGGATACAGGTCATGATTCAGCAAGCGGTGCTCCGCCATTTGCTCATACTTCGTTCCCGGCCGGCCGTAATTGCAGTACGGATCGATGGAGATTCCTCCGCGCGGAGTGAACTTGCCCCAAACTTCGATATACTTGGGATCCATCAGCTTGATCAGGTCGTTCATGATGATGTTCACGCAGTCCTCATGAAAATCGCCGTGATTGCGGAAGCTGAACAGGTACAGCTTGAGCGATTTGCTCTCTACCATCTTGCGGTCCGGAATATAACTGATATAGATGGTCGCGAAATCCGGCTGCCCTGTAATCGGACAAAGGCTCGTGAATTCGGGACAATTGAATTTTACAAAATAGTCGCGGTACGGATGCTTGTTATCGAACGATTCGAGCATCTCGGGCGCATAAGTCATCGGGTATCGGGTTTGCTGGCTGCCGAGCAGCGTCAGCTCCAGTTCGTCCTCTTTTCTTCCTGCCATAGGGCTGTAGCTCCTTTCAAGCTTGCTGATCTATTATTATAACGGATTTGCAGAAAGAAAGTAAGCGGGGGTTGGAGAACAAGCCAGAGCCGCATTACGCTTTGGAATCGGGAGCTTTCCAGTCGTGATCCCAAAACCGCTGCGAGCTGATGAATTCCTTCATATGCAATCGGGACGGCGTACCCAGTTTGACTTGCATGGCCTGCGTCCAATTCGTATCTTTAGTGCCGTTTGTTCGATCCAGCATATATTGCTTCATTGTCTCATCGTAGGCTTGAATCAGATTTTCATAATTCTCCGCCGAGTATACATCCTCATGCAAAACCGCCTCATAAGGCAGCCTCGGCCTGATCGAAGGGGATTGGTCCGGGTAGCCGAGACACATGCCGTACACCGGAATCACATATTCCGGCAGCTTCAGCAAAGCGGATACCTCCTTGATCTGGTTGCGGATTCCTCCAATATAGACGGCTCCGAGCCCCATGGATTCCGCGGCCACGACGGCGTTCTGGGCAGCCAGGGCTGTGTCTGTTATGGCGACAACCAGATTTTCCGTGGTACCGATATACCCTTCTCCCTCGGCAAACCCGCAGGCGGTTTTGAGCCGGTACAAGTCTGCGCACCAAACCAAAAATACGGGGCATTCCTCGACATAGGCTTGATTCCCCGCAAGTGCGGCCAGCCGGCTTCTTTTATCCCGGTCATTGATTTGAATCACACTATACGCCTGCATATTGCTGGATGTGGAGGCCATCTGGGCCGCACGGATAATCGTCACCAGCTGTTCCTTGGTGACAGGCTCCTGTTTAAATTTGCGTATGGACCGGTGATTCATCAGTTTATGAATGGCTTCATTCATGGACATTCCCTCTCCTTTGCTGCGATCGTTTAACGGCGCGGCATACCGAAACTCCCGCTCAGGCTGCCGCCACAGCTCAATCATATCCTCCATTACCACTTTACGATACTGACAAGCGTACTGCAAATTTTTAGGATGGCATTTGACGGATAAGAGCGATACAATGAACAATGATGAATCAAAAAGCACCCGTCATTTAGCATGCAGATTACGGTCGTTGATCATCCGCGGGACGGCCTGTCCTGCAAAAAATGCAACTTTTCCCGGTTTCTTATCGTCAAACCATATAGAACTGGACGCATGCCAACTCAGATATGCCAATGTGAGAAAGGATTTGTTTCTATTGAATTTACGTCTAACCGCCGCTGCCGCTCTGCTGCTGACTTGTATCGCTTTTACCGCTTCCGGCTGCGGAAACCCTTCTTCAGTCGAAGTCGAACAAGGAGAAACCGGCGGTGCTCCCGCTGCCCAAAACCCTGGCGATCCCCCCGCCGCGGCACCTTCCCAACCGGATGATACAGTAAAGCAAGGAGGATCTTCGGAAACCGGGGACGCTGCGAAGGAACCGACGAAACCGCCGGCAAACCTCCCGCCGTCAGGTAAGGGGGATGATTCTTCGATCCGGGTCATTGCGAATCCGGAAGACGTCGCTGTTCTTGTCAATAAAACGAACAAACTGCCGGAAAATTATAATCCGAAAGATCTGGTCGAACCGAACGTGCCTTTCATCTTTAAAGAAAAATCGGAGAAACGCATGCTCCGGAAAGAAGCCGCCTCGGCGCTTGAGGACTTATTCGATGCTGCCAAGAAGGACGGCCTCCCGCTGGCCGGGGTTTCGGGCTACCGCTCCCATGCGACACAAAAAACGCTTTATAACAACTACGTCAAGCGCGATGGAGAAGCGGCCGCGAATAAGTACAGCGCCAAGCCGGGACACAGCGAGCACGAAACCGGACTTGCGATCGACGTCACCGGAAGCAGCGGCAAATGCCCGGCGCAGGACTGCTTTGGGGATACGAAGGAAGCCAAATGGCTGGCCGAGCATGCACCGGAATACGGCTTCATTATTCGTTATCCGAAAGGCAAGGAATCGATTACCGGCTATCAGTATGAGCCATGGCACCTGCGGTATGTCGGGAAGAATGCCGCCAAAGAAATCGCCAAGCAGGGCATCACGCTGGAGGAATACACCCACGGCGGGGTCCCGGTCTCCAATCCGAAATAAAGAAGTCCCGCTCTCCCCTATACGGAGGGCGGGACTTTGCTTATGCTTCCACGCGGGAAGATTCTGTTTTGGCTTATTGCTGTTGATTGGACTTGTACCCTTTCCCCTGCTTATGCACCGGCTTTGAGCCGAAATCCGCTTGCTGTTGTGCAGGCTGGGCCTGGTTTGCTTGGTATTGCCCGCGGGGGGCTCCTCCTTGCTTGCCTTCGAAGTGCCGCGAAGACGTTCCGGACTTGGAGCTCCGCGGATGCTGTCCTTTGCCATTCGGAGGCTGGTTATTCCGGCGGCTTGCATCCCACGGCTGAACCTCGGACGGGGATTTCATTTGTGACAGGGCTTGTCCGGCCGGCCGCTGTTCCTGATCCCGCTGCTTATGCTCATCCGTCTCGGATTCTTTGGATTTCTCCGGCTCTCCGTCCTGCCAAATTCCGCTTTCCGGAACCGATTCGCCGGGATGGCCTTGAGGCTGCTTGTTTCCGACTTTTTCGAGAATAAAATAAGCGCAGCCGAAGTTGCAGTACTCATTCAAATAGTCGGGCAGTGTCGAGATAATCGTATCTTTGCTGCCCTTCGGATGATTATCCTTAAAAAAACCGCGGAGACGAAGCTGATTATAGCCCCAATCCCCGACAATATAATCGTAACGTTCCAGCACTTCGCTGTACCGGTCCCGGAACGCCTCAAAACGCCAGCCATTCTTGTGATCGACAATCACTTCATATGTTTTGCCCGATATATGAATCACGTTCTATGCCTCCTCACGATCTTACGACTGCCGCGTCAAGCTCTTACGACCGCTGCGCCGATTTCACTTGATCGTGCGCATGATATGAACTGCGCACGAGCGGACCCGATTCCACATGGCTAAAGCCGCGCTTCATCCCTTCTTCCTTCAGCTCGGCGAACTGCTCGGGCGTATAATATTGCATGATCGGCAAATGATTCACGCTGGGCTGCAGATATTGGCCAATCGTCATAATGTTGCAGTCCACCGCCCGCAAATCATCCATCGTTTGCAAAATCTCGTCCCATTCTTCACCTACACCCAGCATGATGCTCGATTTGGTTGGAATGTTTGGAGCGATTCGCTTCGAGCGCTCCAGAAGCTCGATCGAACGGCGGTATTTGGCCTTGGCCCGCACCCTGTCGGAAAGACGCTCCACCGTTTCCACATTATGGTTCAGTATATTCGGTCCGGCTTCGAGCACCGTGCGGAGCGCTTCTTCGTTTCCTTGAAAATCGGGGATCAGCACTTCCACACTGGCGAGCGGCAAGCGTTCGCGCAATGCGCGGATCGTAGCGGCAAAAATCGATGCCCCCCCGTCCTTCAAATCGTCCCGTGCCACGGATGTGACCACCACATGGCTGAGTCCCATCTGTTCGGCGGCTTCGGCCACACGCTCGGGCTCCTGAAGGTCAAGTTCCGTCGGCAAACCCGACGTTACCGCACAGAACCGGCAGGCCCGTGTGCATATGTCTCCAAGAATCATGAAGGTAGCGGTCCGGTTCGCCCAGCATTCGTGAATGTTCGGACACTTCGCCTCTTCGCACACCGTATGCAATGTTTTCCCGCGCATCATATTTTTTAATTCCTTGTAATTGTCACCGGTAGCCAGCTTGATCTTCAGCCAATCGGGTTTACGTTCTATTTGTCGAGTCGCCATAGAGCTTCCCCGCTTTCTTCAGAAAATAAATATCTTCAAGGAAAGTATACCACAAACCGGAATTTAACGCAGAAGGAAAAATAATCGTACGGTCGGATCAACTGCGCTTCGAATTACATTCCGCAGGAAATATGGTACACTAGGAAAAGGGTTGAATTTGGGAGGATAGTCTTTTCCGACATGATGAATACAGATCAGATTTTGAAGCTTGTAGCGTCGGGAGATCTCGATATTGCCGATGCTAAACGTCTATTGGAGGAAGCGGGGGAAGGTCGGGGAATCTGGACTGAAGCCCTTCCTGTGGACGATTCCCTCGGGTATGCGCAGCTTGACCTTAAGAGAGAGGCAAGAACCGGCTTTCCCGAAGTTATTTTTGGCGAGGGAAAATCCGCGGAGCAGATTACCGCGATCTTCGAACGGCTCATGGCACATACGGACCGCGTGCTTGCGACGCGGGTCAGCGGGGAGAAGGCCGCATATGTTCTGGAACGCATACCCGCCGCGGCCTATCACGCCGATGCCCGGGCGATTTCCTGGCGGTCTAGAGATGCCCGGACAAATGAGGAAGACGGATACATCGCCGTCGTGTGCGCGGGTACATCGGACGTGCCCGTCGCCGAAGAAGCCGCCGTCACCGCCGAATGCATGGGCTGCCGCGTTGAGCGTGTGTACGATGTCGGCGTGGCCGGCATCCACCGGTTGTTCCGCCGGCTGCCGCTGATCCGCGGCGCCAGCGCCGTTGTGGTCGTCGCCGGCATGGAAGGCGCTCTTGCCAGCGTGGTCGGCGGTCTCGTTGCGGTTCCGATCATTGCGGTCCCGACAAGCATCGGCTACGGCGCAAGCTTTCAGGGCATGGCCGCGCTGCTGTCCATGCTGAACGCCTGTGCGCCAGGCATCTCCGTCGTCAATATCGATAACGGTTTCGGCGGCGGTTATAACGCTTCATTAATCCATTACAACCGGGTAAAGAGGGATAAAGAATGAAACTTTTGTATTTGGACTGCTTCTCCGGTATTAGCGGGGACATGACGCTCGGGGCGCTGGTGGATGCGGGGGCCGATCGCCATTACATAGAAGAGGAACTCCGCAAAATCAAGATCGAGCCCTTCACGCTGGAATGGAAGCGTGTAAATAAACGGGGGATCTCCGCACTGAAGCTGGATGTTCTGCCGGATCCGAACACCCCTCCGAAGCATCATCGCCATTATTCGGAGATTGTGGAGCTGATCCATCGGTCAGGCTTCAACGAACGCGTGGTCAAGCTGAGTCTGTCCATCTTTGAAAAAATCGGCATAGCCGAAGCCAAGATCCATAATATCCCCATTGAAAAAGTACACTTTCATGAAGTCGGCGCGATCGATTCCATCGTTGACGTCATCGGGGTGGCATTGGCTATCGATTCGTTGAATATTGAGAAAATCGTTTCCTCCGCCGTTCCGCTGGGTTCAGGCACGGTGCACTGCGACCACGGCATTTATCCGGTACCTGCTCCGGCGACGCTTGAAATGATGAGAGGACTGCCTATTGCCCATACCTCGATTGCGCTGGAAATGACGACTCCGACCGGAGCAGGGATTGTATCCGGCCTGGTGGACGAATTCGCCAAAGGTCTGCCTCCCATGATCGTGGAAGCCATCGGCTATGGCGCAGGCACACGGGATCTGCCGGAACAGCCCAATGTTCTGCGGGCTATCGTAGGAGACGCCGACCCGTATGCGAACAAATGGCGCATTCATCACGAAGAAATTCACCATGAACATGCCCATCATCACAGCCATCACGATGAGGACCATCATCACCATCACCATCATGACCATGGGCATAACCACGATCACCATACCCATAGTCACGATCGCCATGGACATGGCCATCAACATCATGAACACACGCATCACCATGGGCACCAGAACCACGAAGAAGGCCTGTGCCAGGAGCCGCGGCACGAATCCGCGTGCAACCACGGCTAAAGAGGTTCACGATCCCGATATTTTCAAGAAAAGCCTCATCTAAAACCTTCATTAAATAGGCTGCAAGCCGAAGCTTTTCTTGCTGCTCCCGCCTCTGTTACGCGCGGCATTTGTAACGGGGGCTTTTTTATGCTTTTCCCTCTTCCCCCGTTCTTTCCATAAACCTTCTGCGCACCTCGTCGTACACCGTTTTCAGCGGTATGCCGTACGTCTTCGCCGCGTGCTCACACTCTTTGAATTCCGGTGCGAATTGCACGAGCTCTCCCTGATGAAATCCTGCCTTAACGTGAATTATGCCCCATGGGGTATCTACCGCATGAAACGTCCTCCCCAGACGATGGACGGATGCTCTCACGTAACGAAGCCCCAGCGTCGTCGTTTCGCGAAAAATGACGGTTTCCATCTTTTCCGCTTGCGATTCGTCCGTAAGCACATTGAGCATGACGCCGGGACGGCCCTTTTTCATAATGATCGGAATCCAATAGACATCGTTCGCCCCCTGTTCAAACAGCAAATCCGTAATGTATGAGCAGTATTCAGGGTTCATATCATCGATATTCGCCTGCAAAATCAGCATCCGTTCATCCAGATGCTCCTCACGGTGTTCAAACGCCATACAGCATCCCTCCAGAAGCATCATATCAAACTTGGCATGGGATAAAAAGCCGTTATTTAGCGTAACCTATCGATACACAAAAGGTAATGCTATCAACATTGTAAAGGGATTGAAGCAGCATATCCGGATCGAGAATGTCATTAGAAGGAGGTAACTTTCCTATGGTCGCATGGTATGCCCGGGCTCTAACCGCCGTGCTGGTGTGCACGACCTTGACGAGCGCCGCGCTCTGGCCTGTGGAGAAACAAGCGTCCGCAGCCGCCCCTGCCGTATCCCCAAAGTCTGCCCCCAAAAGCGGCAAAGAGGCAGCCGGGATGAAAGAGGTATTTGCAGAACGAAAAGATTTATTCGATAAGGTGAGCGCGTTAACCGGCATTCCCTGGAATTACTTGGCTGCCATCGATCAATATGAACGCTCGATTAATTTGGCCAAGAAAAGGCCTCTCAAGGACAGTCTGGTGGCCATCTATTTTACAGATCTGCAATGGGGCGGAATGTTCAATCCGGACCATGAGGATATGAACGAGCAAAGCATTAAGCTGTTTGGCGGCATGGGCCGCGACGGTTCAGGCGACGGCTTGGCGGATCGGATGAACGATCTTGACCGGCTTTATTCGATGGCTTCTTATCTGCTCAACAAAGGAACCGCCGAAGAGGATCTGCGCATTGGACTCTGGGAATACTATCAAAATAACCGCAGCGTGGAGCGAATTCAGCAATTCGCCCGGATTTACGGTACATTCGACACCTTGGACCTGCATGAGCACTGCTTTGTGATGCCGCTTGGCTCCAATTACTCCTATCGGAGCACGTGGGGCGCCAGCCGCGGCTGGGGAGGATTCCGGATTCATGAAGGAACGGACCTGTTCGCAGGCTACGGAGTACCGGTACGCAGCGCAACATACGGCATTATCGAGGTGATGGGCTGGAACCCATACGGAGGCTGGCGGATCGGCATCCGTGACTTGAACAATGTGTATCACTACTTTGCCCACTTGTCCGGATTCAACAAAAAAGAAGTGAAGCTGGGCGACGTCGTAAAACCGGGCCAAGTGGTCGGCTGGGTCGGCAGCTCCGGCTACGGGAAGCCCGGAACATCCGGCAAATTCCCACCGCATCTGCATTACGGGCTTTACCGCGACAATGGATTGACCGATTGGTCGTTCGACCCGTATCCGCATTTGCGAAAGTGGGAGCGCGAAGAGCGAATGCGGCGCAAGAGGTAAATCATGCTATGACGAAACACCCCTGTGAAGGGCAGCCGCTGCCGGCTTGTCGATCACAGGGGTGTTTTATCGACCCTGGAACGCATGGGCATTATCCGTGCTTCACATGCTGAAGCATCTGAACGAAAATTTGTTCGATATGCTCATCATCCAGCGAGTAGAATACCGTTTTGCCGGCTTTGCGCCGCTTCACGATGCGCAGATTGCGCAGATAACGCAGCTGATGGGAAACCGCCGACTGCCCCATATCCAGCACTTGTGTCAGGTCGTGCACACAAAGCTCTTTTTCCAGCAGCGTATATATAATTTTCACCCGGGTCGGGTCCCCCAGCACCTTGAATATATCGGCAAGCGCCGATGCAGTCGGTTCCGGTATCAAATCTCTTTTCAATTCGGCAATCATACCGGTGCCCGTGCAGGGATCATCGCATTGTTCGTTAAGGAATTTGTCCATGTCCCCACCGCCCCTTTTTGGTAAGCTTAACTATCCGTCCAATCATTATAGCAGAAAACAGAACGGTACGCCGCCGACATCACAACAGGCTGAGACAATTCCCATATCCATCCATATTACCCGTTGTATTTTTGAATGAGCTTCATCTTTAGGGCCCACGACGCGGGGCTAAGATTAACCCTGTACAATTCGGGATTCAATATGCGGAGATATTCCGGCCAAAAAAGCTGGAGCTGTTCTTGGTGAAACCGACGGATGTCTTCCAGCTTCGGCAGTGAATAAACCAGCTCGCCATCGATATAAATAGGTTTTAAAAGAGGGACTCCCTCATAATTAGTGATGATTTTATTTTTATACGGTTGCAGGGGATCAAACAATTTCAGAGGCTTGCCCCGCCGCACGTCGGTCTCGTCACTTTGAGCAATGTAATCCGCTTCCGCTTTTCCCGTCTCTTTATTGATAATGCGGTAGATTTCTTTGATGCCCGGATTGGATACTTTTTCCGGATTGCCTGAAATCTTGATCACCGGCTCGTATGCACCTTTCTTTTCTCTTGCCACGAGTTTATAGACACCGCCCAAGGACGGCTGGTCCGCCGCGGTAATTAACTGTGTCCCCACTCCCCACACGTCTATTTTCGCTTGTTGGGCCTTCAGGTTAATGATAATATTTTCATCAATGTCGTTGGAGGCGATGATTTTTACATAAGGAAGTCCCGCACGGTCGAGCATTTCTCTGGCTTGCTTGGATATGTAGGCCAGATCCCCGCTGTCTATCCGGATGGAGTTCATTCTTTTCCCCTGCTGCTCTAACAGTTTTGCCGTTTTTATCGCATTAGGAATCCCGCTTTTTACCGAATCATAAGTGTCCACAAGTAAAGAAACCTGATCGGGAAGCGCTTCAGCGAATTTTTGGAAGGCTTCTTCTTCCGTATCATGATCCTGGATCCAGGCATGGGCATGGGTGCCCTTGGTAGGAATGCCGAACAGCATGCCGGCCCGCAAGTTAGAAGTCGCATCAAAGCCTGCAATATAGGCCGCTCTGGCCCCCCACACCGCCGCATCGGCCTCCTGCGCTCTTCTTGTTCCAAACTCAAGCAAGGTCTCATTGGCAGCCACCTGCTTGATCCGCGACGCTTTGGTTGCAATGAGCGTTTGGTAATTCATAAAGTTCAGCAATGCGGTTTCAATCAACTGCGCTTCAAATATACGGGCCTCAACGCGAATTAACGGTTCATTCGGAAAAACCAACGTCCCTTCCGGCACGGCGTGGATGTTACCGGTAAACCTGAAGTTTTTCAGCTCGTCCAAAAATCCTTCCTTATATCGCTCCTCCTGCTGCCTCAGATAATGAATATCCTCATCGCTGAAGGTTAACTGCCGGATATAATCTACAATTCTCTCCAAGCCCGCAAAAACGGCATACCCGTTGCCAAACGGCAGTTTTCTAAAGTAAGCCTCAAACACGGCCTTTTTATTCAATGACCCCTGCACCCAATGGGCATACATCATATTGATTTGATATTTATCCGTATGCAGAGTTAAATGTGAATAACTCAATTCGCTCACTCCCTAATTAAAACTATGGCCAATGCAGCCATGATTGAAACATCGAATGTATATATTCTGATGATACGAATTGGGAATGACCGCTTTCAGAGCCTCCCCCGAGGCACCTTCATTTTCCGGGATGAAGCTGCTATATATAAAGTACCGTAAATTGCCCGAATCAACAAGAATGCTCCATGAAAGAATGCGCCCGGTCTACCCGGTTTTCGCCTTCTCCAATGCAGACCGGCCCGGTTTGACGCGGCGCTTTGGGGTTCGTTATAATAAAAATAACTATAAAGGGGAGTAGCCCAGAGGCAAAGTCGTCATTACGGGAGAGCGGTTCTCCCCGGCTTTGCCGGCAGTGCGAGCTGTTGGCGAGACCTTTACCGTACAGTCCGGTCCGGTGAAGGTCTTTTGTTTGTAAGCGGGACTTCAACCGGATTGCAAAATCAGGAGAGGAGAATGAACCATGTGGAAAAAAAGCGCCGCCCTAATGGTTATCCTGCTTGCGTTGCTGTTGTCCGGTTGCGGAATGCTGAACGATATTCAGCAATCCGTCAATTACGCAGACCAGGCGACCGACTATATCCATCAAGCCGGTACGTTCGCCGAGGAAGTTTCCGCTCTTTCCAAACAGCTTCTGACCGACGAGGAGGCACGGGCGCAATTATTGCAAAAGCTGGACGACATGAACCAGCGCATCCGGGATTTCAACAGCATCGAGCCTCCGAAGATCGCTTTGCAAATTCATGAACAGCTGATTGCTTATAATGAATCTCTGCAAAAAGGAATCAACGATACCGTGGAGCAAATACAATCAGGAGTATGGGATCCACAGCTGCTGCAAATCACGAACATATTGGAAACGATCGGGCAAATTACGAATATTTTAGACCAGCTGAAGCAGCTTGGATAGGCTTCGGCGGACTCTACTGAATCCTTTTCCAGTCATTGGCGTATACCATATATGCAGTTTATTCTAGGGAAGGAGTCGATTCCATGATTGTGACCACCACAAATACCTTAGAAGGTCAAACGATTATCCGTTATCTTGGTTTAGTCAACGGCGAAGCCATTATGGGGGCCAATATCGTACGCGACTTGTTCGCTTCCATCACCGATATTGTCGGCGGCCGGTCCGGAGCTTACGAAAGCAAGCTGAAGGAAGCGCGCGATATTGCGATTGAGGAAATGAAATCCCAAGCCGTACGTATAGGCGCCAATGCCGTGGTCGGCGTTGACATTGATTACGAGGTGATTCGGGAAGGCATGTTAATGGTAGCGGTCAGCGGGACCGCGGTGTATGCGGAATAATCCAAAGAACCTGACGGCAGATGACCATCAGGTTCTTTTTAAGTTCAGTTATGCAAGGCAAGCTGTGCGATTTCGAGCCGAAATCCGGCGACCATTATCGGCAGCCCGGTATGATGGAGCCAAAAATGCCGTGGCCCAATCGACTTCCGCCCGCCGCGAGCGATCGTTTCAGACTGTCCCTTTGCCGTTTTACCGACCGCCTAAGACTGTTCAATAACGCGGGCGGTCAGCATGGCTTTGGCCACGCGGGCGCCGCTGTGGAAAATCTCAATATCAATCTTGCAAAAGCGCCGGCTGACTTCAATAACCGTAGGAAAAATTTCAATGACGCTGTCGATTTGAACCGGCTTCAGAAAATAACCGGAGAAATTATCCAGAATGAGATCGCCCTTCTTATGCTCCTTGGCGGTCCGGTAAGCGACCTGTGTCATGATGGTGGTCAGCACACCCTCGGAGACCGTGCCGAGATGATTCGTCATCTGCGCCGTGATCGTCCCGCGGAAATACAGTTTGCCCTCGTCGTCTCTCCGGTCCTCGAATCCCGACCATATCAAATCCTCGAAGGTTTCTCCGTTTTGCGGCTGCATCTGGATGTACTGCATGGCCTTCAGCACCTCCTGACGGCTGATGACCCCTATCATTTTGCGGTTCGTATCGATCACCGGCAAGAGCTCGATGCCTTCCCACACCATGATATGCGCGGCGGAAGCGACGGAAGCCTGCGGATGGATTGTGATGGGATGGCGCGTCATAAGCCGGTCCACCGTCTGGTCCGGTTCCGCTCCGACCACATCCTTCGTCGTGACAATCCCGATCGGCCGGTTCCATTCATCCACCACCGGAAACCGGTTATACCCCGTCTCCTCCATCAGCTTTTCCATGTCGGCAACCGTGTTATAGCTGCGCAAGCTGCTGACGGGGGCATCGGTGCGGATGATATCCTCCACCAGCATGATTTGCTTCTTGATCAGCCGGTCGTAGATGGCCCGGTTGATCATTGTCGCCACGGTGAACGTATCATAGCTGCTGCTGATCAGCGGCAATTCGAGTTCATCCGCCAACCGCTTCACCTCCGGAGCGGTATCGAATCCGCCGGTAATGAGCACCCCTGCGCCCTGCTCCAGCGCGCCCATATGAGCCTTGTTGCGGTTGCCTACGAGCAGCAGGCTTCCGGGCTCGATGTACCGCATCATCGCATCCTGCTGCATGGCGCCGATGACAAACTTGTGGAGCGTTTTCTCCAATCCTCCAGCCCCGCCCAGCACTTCGCCGTCCACCATGCTCACCACCTCCGCAAAGGTCAGCTTGTCGATATTTTGCCGCTGCTTGCGATCTACCCTTACGGTTCCTGTGCGCTCCTTCGTACTCACAAGCCCCTGATTCTCCGCTTCCTTTATGGCGCGATACGCGGTTCCTTCGCTGACCTCCAGCGCTTTGGCGATTTTGCGTACGGATATGCGCGTCCCGACGTTAAGCTCGGCGATATATCGGATAATCTGCTCATGCTTGGTGAGCAGCTCCTGCGGCTCTTCACTCATTCCCGAAACACCTCCATGCAAACTGTAATATCCTGTTTTTCAATTATTATATAATAGATGTGTCAAAAAAACAGCCTGACCGAAACAGATTTCCGGTATATCCTCCACATTAAGGTCCCCGGAATGGAAAAAAGCCCAGGGCGTTCTCTCGCCTCAGGCTTCCTATTGCTGTGCAGCCGCAGATTAGCGGATTAGCAGATTATCCAATGTTTGCCACGATGCCGCACAGTGTCTTGTCTATGACAATTTGACGATTTGGCCAGTCGCATAAGATTGGAATGCGCCTAATATCACCTTCAATGATTTCAGCCCTTCTTCCCCGGAGATATCCGGTGCTTTGCCCGTTACAAGGCAATCTACGAAGGCGTCGATCACGCCGCTTGCGGTCTGTTTCTCATTCGTAGCGATGGCTCCGACTTTGTACCGTTCTACAGTACCGTCGCGCAGCTCGACAATCACCTGATCCTCCGGATGCGTACCCACCTTCATGACGCCGTTCTCGCACCAAAATACGGTGCTGTTGTCTTCGCCTTTGTAGTACGTCCAGCTGGCCGCCAAGGTCCCGATCGCACCGCTTTTCATCCGCAGCACGCAGGCGGCGTTATCATCGACGGCCGTATCTTCTTTGTGCAGCGTATCGATGATGGCAGCCACTTCAGCCACTTCGTCTTCCAGAAAGTACCGGATCAGATCGGATTTATGCACCCCAAGGTCGCCCATTGCTCCCATGATCGCCTCATCCTTGCGGAAAAACCAGCTGTCCCGTCCGTCTACACTCCACCTCTCCGGACCGGGATGACCGAACGAGGTCCGGAAAGTCAGCACTTTGCCGAGCTTACCCGATTGCAGAATCTCCTTCGCTTTCCTATGCGGAGGCATCAGCCTTTGATTGTGTCCGACCATCAAGTAAACCCCGTTCCTCCTGGCCGCCTCGATCATCGCTTGCGCTTCCTCTTCGGTTGCCGCTATCGGTTTTTCTACCAGGACGTGAGCCCCTGCGTTGGCTGCGGCGATGGTCGCCGGAGCATGCAGAATGTTAGGCGTACACACACTGACCGCATCCGGCTTGACCTCGCGCAGCATGTCTTCATAATCGGTGAACGCTTGAGCAGAATAAGGCTCCGCGCACATTTGCGCGCGATCGGGAATCGGGTCGCAAAAAGCAACCAGCTCCACGTTCGGATTCACCGCATACTCCGGGATATGTCTTCTTTGCGCGATCGCGCCGCAGCCGATCACGGCCACTCTTATTTTTTTCATGATTTCAGCCTCCTCATATCCTTTTATCCTTTTTATAAACGGGACAAATAATTCTCACGCAGCCATTGCATACTGATCTCTACACTTTCAAGCGGCGGATTTTGACACCGGTCCTGCTCCACAATAAGCCACTCGACATCGGCATCCGAGGCGGCTTGAAGCACCTCGGGCAGATGGATAATCCCTCTTCCAAGCTCCAGCGTATCGATGCCGCCGTCTTCGGCATAGCGGAAATCCTTCAAATGCAGCAGCGGAAGACGTCCCGAATATTTGGCGGTATACGCCAACGGATCCTGACCGATATATTGCACCCACCCAAGATCCATTTCCACCTGGGCCAAAACAGGAGGCAGCGCATCGTACAGCGCGTCGAAGACAAATTGCTCCCCTACTTTCTCTTCAAATTCGAAGGCATGGTTATGATAAGCGAACTGCAGACCATGCTTTTGCGCTTTCCGGGCAACCTGTTCAAAAAAGGAAAAATGCCGCTCCCAATCTCTTCGATCATCCTGAGGAATATTAGGGCACACGATATATTCAGCTCCAATGGTCTTCAAATAGGCGATCTCGTTCTCCAGATTGTCCTGGAGAAGATGATACCTCACATGGCTGCCGATCGCTTTTAAATTCAACTCTTGGAGCAAGCTCTTCATCTCTTCAGCGGGCACGTCGCCGTAACCGGCAAACTCCACCCCTTCGTACCCCAGCTCAGCGACTTTACGCAGCGTACTGCGGAAATCTTTGGCCGTTTCGTCACGCACCGTATACATTTGCAAGCCAATCCCCATTCGTTTCAATGGAATCTCTCCCTCTCCGAATTGTTATCCCATTATTTCACCGCTCCGCCGGTCAGTCCCGTAACGATTTTTTCCTGGGCCATAAAATAAACCGTAAGGATCGGTAAGCTAGCCAAAGTCAGAGCGGCCATTAATGCGGGGACATTCACCGTTAATTCTCCGTAAAATTTCTGCATTCCGAGCGGCAGCGTCATGTTCTCCGGGCTCGAAATCAAGACCAGAGCGAAAATAAACTCCGTCCAGATATGAATAAAATTGTAGATCACAATCGTAGCCACCGCAGGCGTAAGCATCGGCAGAATAACGTTCCAAAACATTCGCATATGACCGCAGCCGTCGATTTCTGCGGCTTCTTCCACCTCGCGGGGAAGCTCCGACATGAACTGGGTCAATATAAATATCGAGATCGGTAAGCTAAACGCGACATACGGACCGATTAAAGCCGGAAGAGAGTCACTTAAACCGGCATTGCGGGTCAGAATAAAAATCGGAATCAGCGTAGAGTGAATAGGCAGCATCATACCCGACACCAGCAGCAGGAATACTGGCTTATTCCAGCGGAATTTCAATCTGCTCAGCGGATAGCTCGCCAAGGCTGCGATGAATACGGTAAGCGCAACCGATATCGATGTAACGATGACGCTGTTGAAGAAATACGCCACAAGTCCATTTTCAAACGCCAGGATATAGTTGGAGAATTGAATCGACGTGAACAACGAGAACGGATCCATAAAAAATTGTTCCTGCGTTTTGAAGGAGGTCGCAACCATATATAGGAACGGGTATCCCGTAAAGACCAGCAGCGCAACGGCAAGGATGTACTGGGGAACAAGCCTGATCGTCGCCGTCATGGCATCGCCCCCTTCTTCTTGCGGCCGGCTTCCATAACTTGGATGACGCCCGCTGCTATGAATGCCAGCAGGAACATCATAAAGGCCACCGCACTGCCATAGCCCATATCAAAATGAATAAACGCCTGTTTGTACATGTAGGTACCCAGCAGCTCCGTACTGCCGTTCGGTCCTCCACCCGTCATAATATAGAAGATGTCGAACGCTTTTAACGAACCGACAATGGCCAAAGTCGATGAAGTCACGATCGTCGGCAGAAGAAGCGGAAGCGTAATATGCCAAAATCGTTCAAACGCGCTCGCTCCGTCTATGCTTGCCGCCTCGTACAGATCCTCCGAAATCCCGACGATCGCCGCTTTAAACAAAATCATGTAAAAGGGCGCGTACTGCCAAACAATGACCAATAAGATAGCGCTCATCGCCGTCTTCTCTTCGCTGAGCCAAGCGACATATTCGAAGCCGAACAGACTGATCAAACGGTTGACCACGCCATTCAAGGGATCAAACATGAAGATCCACAGCATACCAATGGCTACCGTCGACATCAAAAAAGGCATGAAGTAAATCGTCTGAAACAAACGCTTGCCCCGTATGGGAGCAAACAAAATCAACGCCATGATCAACCCCAATGGAATTTGAAGAAAAACCGAGGTAAAAATGATTTTGACGTTATTCAGAAACGCTTTCCAAAAAACAGGATCCGAAAAAAGAACGGTATAATTTTGCAACCCGATAAAGGTTTTATCCGCTCCGCCCTTCCATTGATAAAAGCTGTATTGAGCCGTCCCGAATATCGGATACAGGATGTAAATGCAGTAAACGATCAGTGCCGGCGCAAGAAACAAGCAAATGGTCAACCTTTTATCGAATTGTTTTTTTCGGCCCGGGCTCAGCGAAGTCGCTGCAGGGTAAGAATATTCTGTTTTTTGCAAGTTCCCCACATCCTTCCTGCACAGGTTGAGAAGATAGGGGGAGAATCCCCCCGTCCTGCTTTACTTCAAGATTTGCTTCGCTTTTTCTTCCATTCGTTTCGCCGCTTCCTCCGGAGTAATCGACAATCCGAACAAGGCCTGCGTCGTATCCTTATGCAGCTCGGCCAATTCCGCCGGCAGCGTTTGGTCATAAGGCCAAAACATCGCTTTGGCATTCGCCGCCATTTCGGCCAGCCGTTTAGCGTATACGTCTTTGTAAGTTACTCCATTGATCGCAACAGGAGAAGCCGTACGATCCGAATAAGCTTGTGCGGTTTCCAGGCTGGTCAATTCCTTAATCAATTCGATAGCCAAATCCGGGTTGGCCGACTTCTTGGATACGGACCATACCGGAGCCGTGGTGGCTTGAAGGTTGCCCGGATCGCCTTTGCCTCCCGGCAGCGTCGGGAACGGGAAGAAATCCAATTTGGCCTCAAAGCTCGGCGCTTCCGCCCGCATGTTATTTACGAACGCATTGGACATCAGCATCATGGCCGCTTGCCCCGTGTACATCAGCTGGCGTCCTTGACCCGCATCGTAGGCAATGCCGTTGAAGCCTTTGTTAAACGCTTCGCGTTTGGAAAGCTCTTGAATGTACTGCCCTGCCTTCACATAGCCCGGATCGTCAAAGCCGCGGCCCTGACGTGCGAACGCATGGTTGAACAGCTCCGGACCTTCCGCGCGGTCAGCCAAATACATCAAGTAGTAAGCCCCCGGCCATTTGGGCTGGTTGGCCAATGCGATCGGGATGACTTTATTTTGCTTCAGCGTATCGACGACATTCAAGAACTCCTCCCAAGTAGCAGGGGGGTTGATCTGATGTTTGGCAAATATCTCTTTATTGTACCAGAACACGGACAGGGAAAGCCCCAATGGCAGCCCGTATACTTTATTGTCGAAGGTCGCATTGGCTAAAGCCTGTTGGTTATAAAGGCTCGAATCGAACTGACCCGTAATTTCCAAAACATTGTTCTGACCGACAAACTCTTTCAGCCATCCGCCGCCCCACGAATGGAACACATCGGGCGGATTGCCTCCGGTCATCGCTACAGCAAATTTTTGTTTATAGGTGTCATTTGGCGTTTGCAGCGTTTTGACTTCGACGTCCGGATGCTTCGCTTTGAAACGTTCTACCGCTTCCAAATATACTTTTTCTTTCTCGCCGGGATCGATATACCAAAACTCCAGCGTTTTCTTGCCTCCGCTATTTCCTCCTGCCGCCGGGGTGCCGGATGACGTTCCGGATGTGCTTCCTTGTTGGCTCGTTGGTGTTGTGGAACTGCTGCAAGCCGCCAAAATAAGGGAGATGGCACTTAACATGACCATTGTTTTTTTCATTCCAAACCCTCCTGAACATGGTAATGAAGGATAAAACAACACCGAAAAATGGAGCCCGTTAATGGGATCGCTTCATCACCCCCTTCAAGCCGTATGGTTTTGTGTTTGCATCGGGATTGATTTGTAATCGATTACAAATCAATCGTTTGTTCATGTCCTGAAAGCGGACACGAACCTTGTTGTATTGTAATCGATTACAAACGGTTTAAATGAAATCCGCAGGATTCGCGGATGACTAACTCGTCATTCAGAATCACATGTTTGCTGCTTAAAGGCTCACCCTTCATCATGCGGATCAGCATTTCTACCGATATTCTGCCCAAGTCCTCTTTAGGCTGTGCCATTGTAGTCAACGGCGGTTCACAGATCAATGCCATTTTGATGTCGTCAAATCCGACCACCGCAAATTCATCCGGGATGGATATCCCCAGTTTTCTGGCTGCTTTCATAGCCCCAATGGCCATTTCATCACTTGCCGCTACCAATGCCGTAGGAGGGTTGGGGGAGGCCAGCATCTGCAAGGCCAGGTCATAGCCGGATTGAAAATAAAAGTCTCCTTCACAAACCAGGGATTCATCGACAGCCAATCCATGGGCTTCCATCGCGGAGAAAAAGCCTTCCTGCCGCTCCTTGCTCAAGGAAAGTCCAAGGGGGCCGGAAAAATAGGCGATTCTGCGGTGGCCCAACCGGATGAGATGTTCGGTTGCCGTTTGTGAGCTTAAGCGGTTGTTATTGATTACAAAAGGAATGTCTGCGGGTGTCTCTTGGTGCCCTACAATCACAACAGGGTGCTTGTCTATTACACGCTGTATTGCTGAGGGATGCATGCGAGGATACAAAAAAATCACGCCATCAACCATTTTTTGCTGCAGCAGGTGCAAATATTTTTCTTCCATCTCCGGCGATTTGTCGGTATCTCCTAACAGAACCTGATAACCGTTCTCAAATGCCGCATTCTGTATGGATTTTAAGATGTAAGAAAAAAACGTGTTCATAATGTTGGGGATCACAACCAAAATACTGTTGGTTTGCAGCTTTCTAAGATTGCGGGCCAACATATTCGGTTGGTAATTCAGCTCCTCAATAGCCCGATATACCTTCTCGCGATTTTTCGGGGAGACTTTCTCCGGATTGGTATAGACGCGTGATACGGTCGCGACGGATAACTTGCATCGTTTAGCTACATCATCCATCGTCACCTTTCGCATTCCGACACCCCCTTCTTTATCCCTTGCCGCATCGAATGTAATCCATTACATGTATGCGTTTACAAAGATTCTAATACAAGATATTTCCATCGTCAATACAAAATCTGGATTTTCAGCTTTTTATTCCCGGGAAACGCCTCTCTATGCATTGAATGAATTCGCCATACGCATCCCGCAAATCGGTTATCGTGATCAGCTCGGGCGTATTGGCAATCTCCTCGGGCGAATGATCGCCCAGAATACTGTCAAGCCCCTGATAGTTAAACTTTAAATCCTTATACGTTTGATCCAGCTTCTCCAGCACGACTCCGATTAAGGTTTGATATTGTTCCATGTTTGCTCTCCTGCATTTTTTAACTCATTGTATCATAATGACCTCTGCAGCGGACAATGAAAAAAGACCGTATTCCGGTGAATAACGGTCTTTTCAATCATGCGGCGCTTCAGGAAAAAAGGGGGTTATTCGCCCGGTTACTTACCTGGAGGCGTTACTTCCCTTAGCGGCATAAGCCGTACCGTTCCGGTATTCCGAATCCCATTCGGGAGCCGGTACGCCCGGTACCTTGCCTTTTAACAGCGGATCATTCGTTTCCCGCATTCTGCGCTCTACGCGTTCACGCAGCTCAAGCAGTATATCCCTGAATGCCGGATCTCCGGCCAAGTTGTTGGTTTCAAGCGGATCCTGGGACAGATCATACAGTTCCTCGGGGACATTGGGCACGTAATATTCGTCCCTTACTGCACGCCCGGACAGGCTGCGGTGAATATCCAGCGGCAAGTAAACGGACGGCCCCGGCTCAAAGTTGCGGATATATTTGTACCGTTCCGTGCGGATTCCGCGCATAGGGTGGTACAAATCATGCCACGTCAGCTCGCAGAAAAAATGGTCCCGTACGGAATCCTCTTTCCCTTCGAGCAGCGGCAGGAAGCTTCGTCCGTCAAGGTCGGCGGGCAGCGGAGCTCCGGCCAATTCCAGAAGGGTCGGCATTAAATCGATATTGCAAAGCAGCTGCCGCTCTGTCCTGCCCCCTGCCCATTGCTTCGGCCACGATATAATCAGTGCGGTCTCCAATCCGCTGTCGAACAGGGTGCCTTTGGCCCGGGGGAACGCTATGCCGTGATCCGTCGTGTAGATGACGACCGTGTTCTCGTCCAGCCCCGTTTCTTTCAAGGCATTCAGAATACGTCCGACGCCAAGATCAAGCGTCTTGGCCGAACCGTGAAGCAGGGCGAAATCATCGCGCACATCCGGCGTATCCGGAAGATAAGCCGGGGGAACGGCCTTTTCCCTAGGGTCCGCGGCATGCTCATATTCATCGAAATCCCGGTGCGTTTCAAAAAAACCGACAGAGGCAAAAAACGGCTTCCCGCCCTCCTTCGCCTTTTCTCTTAAAAAGGCGGCGGTTCGTTCACCAACCGCAGGAGCTCTGTCGCCCGGGACGGAAATGACTTCCTCATAACCGAGTGCCTTGCCCGAAGAAAAGTTCGTCCCGCCGGGCTCCCCGATCGTCTCATGGCTTAACCCGATCAAAGCCGTTTGATACCCTTCCTTGCGGAGTTCCATCGGCAGCGTAGCCACGCCGTCACGAATGGAAAATCCAAGATGGGCAAGCCCAATCATGCCGTGATTATGCGGGTAACGTCCGGTAATGACGCTTCCCCTGCTGGGACTGCATTGGGGCGCCGGACAAAAATAGTTGTCGAAAAGAACGCCCTGAGCGGCCAAACCGTCGAGATTCGGCGTTTCTACAGGTCGTCCGTAACAGCCTAAATATCTTCCCGTATCATGCGATATCATGAGAAGAATGTTTGGTTTATTCATTGATCATACTCCTTCTGGCATTCATCATCACCTAAGCCGCGAATTGCAGGCTCATTCTTTGACCGCACCGGATGTCAGACCGGAAACGATCCGCTTTTGAAAAATAAGGACAAGAATAACAATCGGCACTGTCACACTGACGGTAGCCGCAGTAATTTCTCCCCAAGGAAACGTATATTCCCCTTGAAACATCGCGATACCGACGGGTACCGTCATCATGCTTTGCTTCGTGTTGATCGTAAGCGAAAAGAGAAACTCATGCCAGGAATCGATAAATACGATAATGGCCGTCGTGAACATCCCCGGCACAGCAAGCGGCAGGATGACTTTGCGAAAGGTTTGCATGAGCGTTGCGCCGTCAATCTTTGCAGCCTCTTCCAATTCCACAGGGATCTTCTTGAAAAAAGTGGTCATATACCATATCGCAAGCGGAAGAGCAAATGTCGTATGAGGGATTACCAGCCCTAAATACGTATTGCGGAGTCCCGTTGACTGCATAAATAGAAAAATAGGCGAAATCGTAGCAATCTGAGGAAACATCGAAACAGCAAGCAGCAGCCCCAGAAATAACGTTTTCCCGTAAAAGTGCAGCCGTGCGATGGCATATGCGGCGAAGGACGCAACGAACAAACTGTATACCGTCGTCAGCAGAGCGACCGTCAGGCTGTTCACAATGTAACGCGCAAGCGGATGCGCCGTAAACGCGTAAATATAGTTATCCAACGTCGGTTGCTGGGGAATGATCCGAAAAGCAGATTCACCGAACAGCTCTGACGGAGATTTTATAGATGCGAGGAAGGTCCATAGAAATGGAAACAACACCGCAAATATAAACATGAACAACAATATGTGAAATCCGAAACCCGCTTTTTTGCGCATGTGCTTCCCCCTATCCCCCGCGCTTGGCGATGATATCCGAACCGAGAATTTTAACGTAGATCATGCAAATGATCGCAATGCATAGGAACACAATGACCGACAAAGCCGATCCCGCTCCAAAATTAAGCTGGGCAAACATCGTTTTATATGCATAAATAGAGATGGACTCCGTAGAGTTCGCCGGTCCGCCGCCGGTTAATACATAAATCAGGTCAAATACCCGGAAGGCGTCCAGCGTCCTGAACAGGAGCGCTACCAGAATCGTCGATTTTAACATGGGCAGCGTGATCCGGAAAAACCGCTGCCATTTGGTGGCGCCGTCTACCTGAGCCGCTTCATACAAGGAATCGGGTATGGTCTGAAGTCCGGCGAAGAGCAGCAGCGCGATAAACGGAGTCGTTTTCCACACATCGGCAAAAATGACGGCGAATAACGCCCCGGCTTTCGTGGACATTAGCATCCCCATGTCGGAAATGATGCCGAGATCCGTCAGCCATTTCGCAAAAATGCCGCTTTGGCCGTCATACATGTAGGACCAGATCATTCCCGAAATGGCCGTCGGCGTTGCCCAGGGAATCAGTATAGCGGCCCTGGCAAGCCCGCGGCCCTTGAAGGGTTGGTTGATCAGGAGGGCGATCATCAGTCCAAGCACCAGTTCGATGGAGACGGAAAACACGCTAAACAGCGTCGTATTGGCAAGCGAATCCCACATTCGCCGGTCCGTCAGAAAGTAACGATAATGCTCCAGCCCGATAAAGTTCGGCTCTACAAATGAAGACTGAAACGCCTTGACCAAACCGATGGAATCATCCGGTCTTTTTAACGCATCTTGAGACTTTAATTGGTGAAGACGCTCTTCGATTCGGGTCAGTCCCGAGCGGACATCGACCGCGGTTTGATTATCGATTTCAGCATATTTCAAAGCATCAGGCACCGGCTTGAAATCATACAGCAGCTGATCCACCTGATCATAACGTTCCTTGACAATGCTCTCCTCGTTCAACTTTCCAGCCAACTGCTTAACATCGGCGGCAATCCGGCGGATATCCTCTTTCGCGGTGCCGGCGGCGCTGCGCGCTTCATTGTCCAGTACATTGAACAAAACGTTAATCGTACCCACGTACCGTTCCATATCAATGGAATAGCTGTTGTGCATGGCCGATTTGGCGGGATCGTTCAGGCGGACGTCGTACAGGCTGATCCAAAACGAACGGGCTACGGGCCAGACTGCAATCAGGAAAATCATGATGAACGCCGGCAGCACCAAATAGTACCCCGCATGTTTCTCCGAAAACCAATACCGGCGGGCTTTGTTCTTGTTTCCCGGGTTCATGGAACACCCACTTCCATTAAGCTTTTGAACAGTCGGGAGCCATATGGAGACGGCTCCCGACCGTATTCAGGTTGATATGATGTGCGTTTATTTCGCCGCTTTGATTTTCTGTTCCATGTTTTGTACAGCTTGTTCGGCAGTTTGTTCGCCGGCGATGGCCTTGGATACTTCGACTTGGATGATATCGGAAATTTTGGCATACAGCGGCGTAATAGGTCTCGGAACAGCAGCGCTAAGTCCCTCTACAAACTCGCGGTTGGCAAACAGCGGGCTTGCTTTTTGCACATCCGGATCATCAAAGAGCGGCAAATAGGTCGGTGTCTGCGTACTGTCGATCGCAATAATTTTTTGGCCTTCCGGGCCCACCATGAATTTCAAGAACTCCCACGCTTCACGCGGATGTTTCGAATATTTATTGATCGCGGCAAACCATCCGCCCAGCGCCGCCGCAGACTTCACATCTCCGGCCGGAAGCGGAGCGATGCCTACCTTATCGGCAATTTTAGACACTTTCGGATCGATCGCCTGGGCATACAAAGCCGGCCAATGGCGTGCAAACACAGCCGCGCCTTCTATAAAAGCGTTACGTGTTTCAAGCTCGGTGAAGGTTTTGATATCAGTCGGCACAAATCCCGATTTCGAGATTTCGATCAGCTTGTTCAGTCCTTTAATGGTATTTGCGCTGTTGATGGAAACGTTCCCTTTGTCGTCATATACTTGTCCGCCATAAGCAGCAGCCAGCTCGGTGAAGTTAACGACAAGACCCTCGTATTGCTTGGCCTGATAAACATACCCGTATTTCGTCCCGCCTTGACCCTTCAGCTCATTGGCTTGCTGAATAAGCTCATCCCAGGTTTTCGGCGGCGATTTCACAAGATCTTTACGGTAGTATAACAAGCCGGCATTGTTATAACGCGGAAGCGCCCATTGCTGACCGGCAAAATAACCGGCGTCTATGCCGCCCTGCAAATAGTTGCTCAGATCAATCTTATCCTCCTGGATAAAACGGTCGAGCGGAAGCAAAAAGCCGGCTTGGGCGAATTCGGCAGGCCAGACGACATCGAGGTTCATCACGTCGATTTCAGAAGATTGTCCGCCTAAAATGGTAACGTATTGATCGTGCATCTGCGTTGAATTGTTAGGAAAATCGCGCAGCTCCACTTCAATGTTCGGATGCTTGGCATGAAAAGCATCGATCAATTTTTTTGTAGCGGGGGTCTGATCGTTCCCCTGGGCAAAAACAATCTTCACCTTCTCTGCCTTATTTCCCTCATTTGCAGCCGATGACTGGTTGTCACTGCCGGATGGATTGCTGCTTGAACCGTTATCCTGTGCGCCTCCGCAAGCGCTCAGAGTAATCATACTCGTCATAACCAATCCGAATACTAAGGATTTTTTCCACAACTTCATTTTTTTCCTCCTCTGTACCATACATTCTTTCATTGTTTCATGTTCAGTAAACCCTCAGAAGCACGACCCATTCCGATAAACTCCCTTGCATCCCCCCATAGCCAAATGATTTTAATGAAAAGCTTTTCATCCATAAGAAAAGTCATTTCTCTTAATAAATGCATTAATAACATTAAAATTATGCTATTCATGAATGAAAAGCTTTTCAGTCCTGCGGCTATCCTCCATTTAAATTTTTGCCACAGATTGCCGCTCCACCAGTTCATGAGCAATATAGGTTCTTAATTCGCCAACCTGTTTGCCTTGAACCAAGTTATCCAGCTTCTCCACGGCCAATTGGCCAATTTGGTAGAGAGGCTGTGCGATCGTGGTTAATTTGGGAAAACACATCACCGCAAGCCGCGTATTATCAAAACCAATCACGGACAGATCGTCGGGAACCTTAATGCCGTGCTCGTGGCAATAAGAAATAGCCCCCAATGCCCGTTCATCGCTCGACGCAAAGACAGCCGTGAGATCCGGAGATTTTTGCAGCAGCCTGCCCATGGCTTCATAACCGTCCTCAAAGCGGTAGTTGCCGTTTTGTACGCAGGTCTCATAATCGGCCTCGATATTGTAGGTGCGCAATGCCCGCATGAACCCCTGCAGTCTGGGAACAGCGGTAACCGGATCCATCATGGATCCTGCAATCATTCCTATTCGGCGATGCCCGTTGCGGATCAAATATTCGGTCGCCTCAAATCCCGCCTGTTCATCGTTCACTTTTACCGATGGAATTTCAAATTCCAGGCTGTGTGTGGCCGCCAAAACGACAGGGATCTGAAGCTGCTGGAACAGCTCGTTGTAGTCCGGATAGATGGGTTCACTTGTAAAAATCAGACCATCGATTTGTTTTTCCTTCAGCACTTTTAAACTTGCCAGCAGACGGGGTTTGTTGTTATCCGTATTGCACAAAATGAGATTATAGTCCAGCCGGTGCGCCGTATCCTCCATCCCCCGCAGTATCTCCGCGTAAAATAAATTGGAGATGTCGGGAATAAGCACGCCCAAGGTTTGCGTCCGCTTATGAATCAGGCCTCTGGCCAATGCATTCGGCGTATAGTTGAGCTCCGCTATCGCCTTGAACACTTTGTCCCTGGTCTCTTCGGCTACCAGATTCGGCGAGTTCAATACTCTGGAAACCGTACTGATCGAAACGTCCGCCAACTTGGCTACATCTTTAATGTTTGATCTCATGCCGCGTTACCTCGCCAAGCAAAATGGGTATAATGAAAATTTTCTGAAAACCTTTTCATTCTGTATATTAATTATACTCCTCTTGAAAAATACCGTCAATACTTAATTCATACAATTTCTATGGGAATTTAGACAATAGGGCAGCGGGATACCAAATCAGAGAAAAAAACACCCGATCTGGAACCTCCGATGACGGGTGTACTGTATTAGACATTCAACCCATAGGAAACCGGGCTGTTACTTGCCGACCGTTTTATGGTTTTGCACCGACTTTCTGTTTCTGATCCAATAGTTTACGATAAGGGGCGCGATGATAAACAGCACAATCAAGGTCAGGATGGTGATATTAATCGGACCTCTGACAAAGATGGCCGGATCGCCGTTGCTGATATCGAAGGATTGGCGAACGGCCGTTTCAAACATAGGCGTAAGAACAAAGGCCATCAACAGCGGTGCGATCGGATAACGGTTGATGCTTAAAATAAAAGCCACTACTCCGGCAATCAGCATCACCCAAACATCGAACATGTTGTTTTGATCCGTATATGCCCCCAATACACAGAAGATAATGATCAGCGGAATCATAATGGCATTCGGTATACGGATAAAATAAATCAACAGCGGGATAATAGCGAGAGAGGCCGCCAGACTGATCAGGTTTCCGATGTACATGGACGAAATCAAACCCCAGACAAAATCGGGATTGGTTGTAAACAGCAGCGGCCCCGGCTTTAACCCCCACATAATCAATCCGCCTAACAATACAGCCGTAGTGCCGGAGCTGGGAATTCCCAAGGAAAGCAGGGGGGCGAACGCGCCGACGGCCGTCGCATTGTTGCCCGATTCTGCAGCCGCAACGCCCTCGAGGGCTCCCTTGCCCATTTGCTCCTTATTTTTGCCTACCTTCTTCTCCAGAATATAAGAGAACATAGAGCCTGTGGTCGCTCCCGCTCCCGGCAAAATCCCGATAAAGCTCCCGAGAATACCTGTCCGGATGGAAGGGGCCAAAATTCTTTTCACTTCACTCTTGTCCAGTATGCTTTCTCGAATCGTAATTTTGGCATTGTACTCCGCGTGTATTTTTTGCAGCATGAGCTCAATAATTTGGCAAAAACCAAACATCCCGATAATCAGGGCGACAAATGAAATACCGTTCAACAGATTGACCGATCCGAAGGTAAAACGCGATTGTCCCAGGGTCGGGTCTACGCCGATCGTCGCCAGCAGTATCCCGATAAAAGCCGCGATCAGCCCTTTTCTTTGATTTTCCCCAAACAGCAGACTGATCGAGCATAAAGCCAATAGAATCACGCATGCAATTTCGGGCGGGCCGAAGGATAAGCCGATTTTGGCCAATACCGGACCCATAAAGGTCAGGAAAATAATGCCGATCGTCCCGCCTATAAACGAAGACATGTTCGATGTAAACAACGCTTTGCCGGCCAGCCCTTTTCTGGCCAGCGGGTAACCGTCAAGCGCTGTGGTAATCGACGAGGATTCTCCCGGAATATTGACCAGAATAGCCGTGTAGGAACCGCCGTACATACACCCGTAATAAATGCCCGCCAGCATGATGATCCCCGTTGTCGGGTCCATCGTGAACGTGATCGGCAGAAGCAGGGCAACACCGGTAACGGAACCCAGACCCGGAAGTCCGCCAACGAGGATGCCCAGAACCGCGCCGACGACTGCGGCTAATATATTTTGGATCGATAAAGCAACAACGAACCCATCCAGAAGCGATTGTAAGATCCCCATACGATCATCCTTTCATTTAAATTCCCAAATAGCCCGTCGGGAAGGGGACGTGGAGAAAATGCTTGAATACAAAATAAACGACGGCCGTTGTGCCGATTCCAATCGTCGCGGCCTTGAGCATCGGATATTTCTCCAGAAATGCCAGCCAGGCTATAACGAACAAGCCGAAGGTCAGGATCATGCCGAACACTTCAAAAGCTGCGATCATTACCAAAGTGGCGATCACCGGTACGACATGTTTTTTCTCTATTTTGGAAGACGACGGTTCATTTTTGAAAACCTCAAATAAACTTAACACGGCCGTTAATAATCCTATGACAAACGGCAAAAATCCGCCGCCAGGTCCTTTATCGACCCAAATCTCATGATGAAACCAGCCTTGATAAGCCCAAAAAACGCCAAATAAAGCAATCGCCGCAGATACGATTCTTCCCATCCCGGTCCAGCACCTCCACTACACTGTTCTAAGCCATGATCTTTGGGAAGGCAAAAGGCTTTGGGTAAAGCCTTTTGCCTGCCTGTACGTTACTTAATCGTTCCTGCCTCTTTATGAATTTCAAGATACAAATTCAAGGCTTCTTCAAAATACGCTTTGCTTTCTTCCGCGTTTTTATATTCGCTCTTCAAGTGATTTTTTTTGATATAGTTTTCCTGCCAATCCTTGGATTCGCTTACCTTCTTGAAGACTTCCTCCCAATACTTCACGGCTTCCTTAGGCATATCCGGAGGACCTGCGACGGCCCGGAATTGTGTCAGTTGAATCTCGGGGTAACCTACATCTTTGAAGCTCGGGATGTTATCCAACGGGCTGGACAGCCGTTCCTCCGATGTTGTAGCCAGAGCCCTGAGCTCTCCGGCCTCAATCTGGGCAATGACTTCATTCGGATTGCTGGAAACCACATCGATATGGCCTCCCATTAAGGCCGTCATGGCCTCGCCGCCGCTGTTGAACGTCACATATTTCAATTTCGCTCCCGCATGCTTATTGATCATATGGTAAATCAGATAATCCTCTTGGGTTGCTCCGGCTCCGCCTATCGTGATCTTTTCCGGATTGGCTTTGGCCGCTTGGACTAAATCGTCAAAGGTCTTGTACGGGCTGCTCGCTTTGACAAGAACCAGAAAGGAATCTACCGCCAGTGTAGCGATAGGCGTCAAATCCTTCAAAGTGACTTGCGCATTGTTGACCACGGTGGCGGCCTGTTGGCCGGATACCCAGGTCATAATCGTATGAGCGTCCCCTTTCTTGCTGAATGTATAGGCATTTCCAATAGCCCCGGTACCGCCGGGTTTGTTGACAATCATGATATTTTTGTCTACCAGCTTTTCATTTTTCATCACCTGTGCCAAAGTCCGGGCATTAATATCGCTTCCTCCACCAGGGCTGTAGGGCACTACGAATTCAATATCTTTGGTGGGAACAAATCCAGCCGGAGCTGCACTTCCTTGTTGGTTTTCCGTATTGGCACCGCCACCTGTGCCAGGAGCAGCCGGAGCAGCGGTTTGCTGACTCGAACAAGCAGAGACTAAAGAAAGGGCAATCACCGACGACAATAAAACACTTATAGGCTTCTTCATAGCATCACAACTCCCCTTGTTTTGTTTTCGTAAACCTTTTCAACTTACTATTAACGCTAATCACGGGTTATACGACGAAGGCTAGGCCATCACGAATATTTGAACGCCGGACGCCTTTTTTCCAGGAATGCGGCGACGCCTTCACGGTAATCCTCCGTTTCAAAGGAATCCAATACGAGCTTGGCGATCTCCGGAGTATCCTCTGTTTCCCCTTCCAGCACCTTGCCGATAATATACTTCGAACCTCTAACCGCAAACTGCGCATTTTTGCAGATCAATGCCGCATATTCATACGTTTTCTCCACAATTTCCTCCGCGGGGTAGATACGGTCAATCAAACCGATACGGAACGCCTCTTCCGCCTCCAGCAATCGGCCTGTGTACAAAATATCCTTGGCTTTGGCCGGCCCGACCAGATCCACCACATTTTTGGTTCCCGGCAAGTTGTATACTAAACCGAGCTTGGCCGGAGTAATGCCGAATTTGCCGTTTGGATCGGAGAATCGAAAGTCGCAGGCCACGGCGATTTCGCAGCCGCCGCCTACGCAAAAGCCCTGGATCATCGCAATAGTGGGTTTGCTGAGGCGCATGATTTTCTCCTCGGCAATCAATGTCGCCCGGTTATATTTGTCCGCTCCTTCCGCAGTGTACCGCAGCGTCTTGAATTCGCTGATATCGGCCCCGGCCGAGAAAGCCGTCTCATCCACTCCGCGAAACACAACCACTTTAACCGCTTTATCCTGTTCACATTCATCCATCAATTCGGCAATCGCAACCCACATCTCGTAATTAAGCCCGTTTCGTTTCTCGGGGCGATTAAAATAGACCGTAGCTACATCCTTATTTTTCTCCATATAAACGTATTGCGTTGACATATGCATCCTCCCTCTACTTATAAAATGAATCATTACAAAATAACGCCATTTTGCCGCATCGACTGGATTTGTTCCTCTTCCACACCGATCGATTGTAAAATTTCGTCCGTATGTTGGCCCAACGTTGGAGCCGGCATTCGGATTTTGCCGGGAGTAAGCGAAAATTTCGTCGGAATCCCGATCATTTTCATTTTGCCGATCACCGGATGCTCCACTTCCTGGATCATGTCCCGGGCCAGATAATGAGGGTCCTGCATCGCTTCGGCAAAATTATTGATCGGCCCCGATGGAACGCCCGCTTTCTCGCATTTATCAAGCCAGTAAGCCGAATCATGGGAAGCCATCACTTCCTCAATCAGCGCTTCCAATTCTTCAACATTGTTGATGCGGTCCGTATTGGTCTTAAACCGCGGATCGGTGATCCATTCCGGTTTGTCGATCACATCGGTGCACAGCTTTTCCCACGTTCTCTGGTTTGCGCAGCCGACCATGATATAGCCGTTTTTGGTTTGTACCGACTGATACGGAGCGACCGAACGATGCCTCCAGCCCGACGGTCCGGGAATTTTGCCGGTGGCAAAATAAGCGGCGGCCTCCCAGGTAAACCAAGGCAGTCCGATCTCCGCCAGGGAAACATCCACATGCTGCCCCTGGCCTGTCTTTTGCTTATAAATATAAGCGGCCAGGATGGAATAGGCTGCCGTGATGCCCGCACCGATATCATAAACGGCAATCCCCGATTTCATGGGTTTTTTGCCCGGTTCGCCGGTCATGCTCATCAGCCCCGTCATGCCTTGAAGCACCAGGTCAAATCCGCCCTTGTGAGCGTAAGGACCCGTTTGGCCGTAACCGGAAATCGAACAGTACACAATGCCCGGATTGATTTCTTTTATCGTGTCATAATCGATTTTTAACGACTTGGTAACGCCCGGACGGTAATTTTCCACAATAATATCCGACGTTTTGGCTAATTTATAAAAGATTTGTTTTCCTTCTTCGCTTTTCAAATCGAGCGCTATGCTTTTTTTGTTGCGGTTAATTTGGAAAAAGCTTGTCGATTCCCCGTTGATGAAGGGCCCCAGCTGCCGGGAATCGTCTCCTCCGGCCTTTTTCTCCACCTTAATGATTTCGGCTCCCAAATCGCCCAAAATCATCGTGCAGTGAGGTCCTGCCATAATTTGCGATACATCCAGAACACGAATTCCTTCTAAAGGAAGCATATTGCAACACTCCTAACCTATAAAAATAGTATATTATTATGAAAATTTCGAATATAATATTGAAATCATCTTCTAAAAGGGGAGAGATGTTTTGCCGTTCATCAAGCGTAAACTCCCGTTGCAGCTTCGCATCATCGGATTAGTGCTCACAGTGGTACTGACGATTCTGGTAAGTATCGGCTATCTTTTTAATTTGATCATTGTTCAATTTGTAGAAGACGCCGTCGGGGACAGCGCGCTCGATGCCGCCAAACTGATAGCCGAATTGCCGGACATCAGAGAAGCGATGGAGCTTGGCGATCCTCACTCATACCTTCAACCGCGGACACGGGAAATAAGAGAGAAAACCAAAGTGGGTTTTATTACGATCCTCGATTCCAACGGCATACGCTATACGCATAACAATGAGGAGTTGATCGGCCAAAGATTTACAGGAGGCGATGAAGGACCCGCCCTTGCCGGCGAAGAATATATTTCCAAGGCCGTCGGTATTTCCGGGCCGTCGATCCGGGCATTCGTACCCGTCAAAAAAGACGGCAAAGTCATCGGCGTCATCGCCGTAGGCATGTTCAACAACAACATATACAAAATCGTAAATTCGTACTTTATTTCCGTCATTTATTTTCTGTGCATCGCTTTGGCACTCGGAATTCTTCTCTCCATCCTGCTGGCCAGGAGCATCAAGAAAACGATGTATGGTCTGGAGCCCGATGAAATCGCTAACATTGTGAAGGAACGCGAAGCCCTCTTGGACTGTTTGCATGAAGGAGTCATTGCCGTTGATAAAAACCGGAAAGTCACCTTGATCAATGAAACGGCCCGCAAGATCCTGTCGTTTGACAGCGATGCGCTCGGCAAGCATGTAACGGAGATCATACCTTCATCCAGATTAAGCGAAGTCATGGATACGAAAGAAAAAGAATACAATACGGAACATACCGTCAACGGCGTCACCGTGATCGTCAACCGCGCTCCCATTATCGTAAACAATGAGGTCGTCGGCGCCGTTTCTACGTTCAGAGATACCTCCGAAATGCGAAGCCTGGCGGAAGAACTGACCGGCGTGAAGCAATACATGGAGGGCCTGCGTGCCAAGACTCACGAATTTATGAACCGGCTTCACACCCTTCACGGTTTGTTGGAGCTGCGGGAATATGAAGAAGCGAAGTCGTTCATACTGCAAACCACCAACAGCCAACAAAAGCTGCTTCAATTTTTGGGACGAAAAATATTGGATCCCAAAACCTCCGCTCTCCTTCTGGGAAAGATCCAGCAAGCCGAGGAGCGGAACATCTCGTTAAAAATCGATCCCGGAAGCCATCTGCCGCCATTGCCTGAGGAGATTTCCAACAGCATGATCCTGATTCTCGGCAATTTAATTGACAATGCGTTTGATGCTGTCAAAGGCATTGCCGATGGACAAATCGAGGTCACCTTGCTTGATCAGCAGGACCAATGGGTCATCATGGTGGAAGACAACGGCCATGGAATTCCGGAAAGCCGGATCCCGTTTATTTTCAAGAAGAACTATTCAACCAAAAATGCCGACAGAGGCTACGGCCTGTATCTGGTTAAGAACCATATCGATCACGTACTGCACGGAGAGCTGAATGTCACTTCCTCACCGGATCTTGGAACCGTCTTTTGGATAAGCATCCCCAAACGTTGATTGAAATAGCAAAATACAGGAGGGCTCACCTTGTTACTTAAAGTGTTGATTATTGAAGATGATCCTATGGTATCGAGCATCAATCAAAAGTACCTCAACAAAATCGATTTGGTGGAATGTGTCGGCAGCGCCAGAAACGGTCAAGAAGCAATGGATCGGATTGTAGAGCTTGCTCCGGATGTGATTCTTCTTGATATCTACATGCCTTCCATGAACGGCTTGGAGCTACTGCGTGAAATTCGCCGCCAATCCATTGAAGTCGATGTCATTTTGATCACGGCCGCTGATCACCCCCAAATTATTGAAGAATCCATGCGGCTCGGGATTGTGGACTATATTATTAAGCCGTTCGATTTTGACCGCTTCCGTTCCGCATTGGAAACCTTGAAAAAAAGACATCTGCTCTTCCGTCAGCATACGAACCTGAATCAACAGCTGCTCGATTCGTTATACACAAAATCCAATCCTAAGCGGTCGGGCGGTGAAGAAACGGAAGTACCTAAAGGCATTGATCCGATTACGCTGCAAATGATCCGGGACACGCTCGCAAATTCCGGGCAGCCGTTATCCGCTCAGGACATTGCCGATCAATTGATGCTGTCGCGAATAACAACAAGAAAGTATCTGGAATATCTGTGTGAAATAGATGAGATTATGCTCGAATTGAAATATTCCAGCAAAGGGCGTCCTACCAAGCTGTATGTTTATAACGATTGATTTAATTGTAAGCGTTTACCTATTGGCTGATCATGTTCTCTGCCATATATCTTCGGCTCTGTCCGACATAATGATCGGATACGAACTGAAGCATTCGCAAATCCTCCTCATTCAGTTCCCGGACGACTTTAGCGGGAGACCCCATGACCAACACTCCAGGGGGGATTTTTTTCTTTTCTGTAATCAAGGTACCGGCGGCAATCAGAGCCTGCTCCCCGATTTCTGCATGATTCATAACAATAGCCCCCATGCCGATCAACGCTCCGTCATGGATCGTGCATCCGTGTAAAATTACGTTGTGTCCGACCGATACCTTGTTTCCAATGTGCAGCGGCAGTCCGGGGTCCACGTGAAGCGTACAGCCGTCCTGGATATTGGTTCGATCGCCGATCACAATCGGCGCATTGTCCCCGCGCAGTACCGAATTGAACCAAACGCTTGACTCCTCCCCGATGGTAATATCGCCTATTAACTGAGCCCCCGGTGCCGTGTATGCGGTGGGATGCAGCTGCGGCTTAACATCGCCTAATGAATAAATCATCCGCGTCTTTCCTCCTTTGCTTGCACACAAGACCAACACCCTTCCTTTAATGATAGCGATTACATTTTTGATTATAGCGGACCCGCCGCCCGTTTTGTTTTTTCGTATTCAACGTAAATTAATTCAGCTTTTGTAACCGGTTTTTGTAATTTTTGTAGCGATCGGCAGTGCAATACCAGTCATGATGCGCTTCATAGCAAAGCCCGGCATCGCCTTGAAAATCAAGCGATGCCGGGCTTTGGAATTATTCCGCCGATGAGATGTTGACTCTTTGCAGACGCAGCGCATTAAGAACAACGGATACCGAACTTAAGGCCATGGCCGCACCAGCCACCCATGGTGCCAACAGGCCGATGGCTGCAACGGGGATCCCCAGCGTGTTATAAGCGAGGGCCCAGAACAAATTTTGCCGGATGTTGGCCATCGTTTTTCTGCTTATCGCTATGGCGTCGGCAATGCTGTTCAAATCTCCGCGCATCAAGGTAACATCCGCCGCTTCCATCGCCACGTCCGTTCCTGTGCCGATGGCCATGCCGATGTCTGCAACCGCGAGCGCCGGGGCATCGTTGATGCCGTCTCCGACCATCGCCACCTTCCTGCCTTGTTCCTGCAGCTTCTTCACTTCCCGTGCTTTTCCTTCGGGCAGCACTTCCGCGATGACATCCTCGATACCTGCTTGTTTGGCGATGGCTTTCGCCGTACGTTCGTTGTCGCCGGTAATCATGATGACGTGAATTCCCATTTGCTTTAAGCGGGCAACCGCCTCTTTGGACGTATCCTTGATCGTATCCGCCACCGCGACAACACCCGCATACTGCCGGTCGATTGCGACGAGCATCGCCGTTTTGCCTGCCTGCTCCAGCTTTTCCATCGTATCCGCCATCGTATTCGCCGCAGTTGCGATCGCAACATCGTATTTGGCCATCAGCTTTCGGGTTCCGGCCAATACTTCTTTACCTTCGACTACGGCTCGAATCCCGAAACCCGGAATGGCTTCGAATTCATCGGTCTGCCCCAGTGAAATGCCTTTCGCTGAAATTCCCGTTACGATAGCCTCGGCAAGCGGATGCTCGGAATTTTTCTCGGCGGCTCCAACCAGCTTTAATAACGTCGTTTCATCGATCCCGGATGGAATCACATCCGTGAGTTCCGGTTTGCCCTTGGTCACCGTACCCGTTTTATCCAATACGATGGTTTCAATCCGGTGCGTGGATTCCAGGTGCTCTCCGCCCTTAAACAAAATGCCCAGCTCCGCCGCACGGCCGGAACCGGCCATAATGGAGGTAGGGGTGGCAAGCCCAAGCGCACATGGGCAGGCAATAACCAGTACCGCAATGGCTTTTTCCAAAGCTCCGGCCAAATGGCCGGGTTCCATCCAGATATACCATACGGCGAAAGTGATAATGGCAATTCCGACTACAACGGGAACAAAAATTCCGGAAATCACGTCTGCAATCCGCTGAATCGGCGCCTTCGAGCCCTGCGCTTCCTCCACCACTTTAATGATTTGAGCAAGCGCCGTCTCCTTGCCGACCCGGGTTGCTTTGATTTGAAGCATGCCATTCTTGTTTATCGTTGCTCCGATTACGCGATCCCCTGGTCTCTTTTCGACAGGAATGCTTTCGCCGGTAAGCATCGACTCGTCCACGGACGATCTCCCTTCGATGACTTCACCGTCTACCGGCACTTTCTCTCCGGGCTTCACCAGAACGATGTCGCCTACGGCGACTTCTTCTACAGGAATAGTCATTTCCTGGCCGTTTCTGACGACCAAAGCGGTCTTGGCCTGCAGTCCCATAAGCGATTTGATCGCTTCGGATGTCCGCCCTTTGGCCAGGGCTTCAAACCATTTCCCGAGAATTACCAATGTGATAAGTACAGCGCTGGTCTCATAATACATGGCCGGCGCGTGCTGTCCGCCATGAGCGTTTGTCGCCCAATCAACCGTCAAATACAAACTGTAAAAATAAGCCGCGGAGGTACCCAAAGCAATGAGAACATCCATATTCGCACTTTTGTTGCGGAGCGCTTTATAAGCGCCGGTATAAAAGGGTTTACCGATGATGAATTGGACCGGTGTCGCAAGCGCCAATTGAAACCATGGATTCATAAAAACCTCAGGCATCCAGATCCATGAAGTGAACGAAAAGTGAGTGACCATGGCCCATAGAAGCGGAAAGGACAATATGGCGGAAATGAGCAGCGTCACCTTCTGCCGCTTGAGCTCCTGCTGACGGCGCGTGCCGTCGTCCTCCTCCTCCTGCTTCGGAACAGCCTTGTAGCCGAGCTTATCCACCTTCTGCTGCATATCTTCGATAGACACTTCAAGCGGATTGAACTCCACATGAGCCGTTTCCATCGCAAAATTAACAGTGGCTTTCGAAACGCCATCCAGTTTATTCAATCCTTTTTCAATGCGATTGGCGCAAGCGGCGCAGGTCATTCCTGTAATCAGTAAAGAAGTTTGCTTCGTTCCGGTACTTGCGGAATCCATACCAAACACCCGCTTTCGTATATGTTGCATTTTTTCATATATATTGGTTTTGTCAGGTTTACCTGTTACCGATTTTAGTATACCCCCCTATAGTATATTTGTCAACGGACTTCTTCTTTGTTTTACCATTCCCCTTGGCAAGTTGAACCATACCGGCCGCAGATCTCCAGAAATCCATACCGGTTTTGTCTGTTCAATATGAATTCTATAAACGAAAACATATCGCCAAAAAAAAGCAAAAGCCTGGTCCTGCAGTCTCTGCTTGGACCAAGCTTTTTGCCACGCCTTGAATTTCCCTTTATTTAACGTTGGAACTCAACGATACTCCGCTTTTTTTCATTCACCGTGAGCTGAAATATATCCGGCCGGTTGTAGTGTCCCATGACATCAAAGTCGTACCGGCTTTGGACGATCTGGTCCAACGGCAAATCGGCGACCAACAGCCCTTCCTCATCCCATAACGGCTTGATTACATATTCGCCTAACGGCCCTACGATCGCGCTCCCGCCCCGGGACAGCACGTCGGGCTGCCCGGAAAGCTCGTCCAGGCAGGCTAAATCATCGGGGTATGTGTTTTTTGTGGCATACTGATTAGAGGATAACACGAAGCAGCGGCCCTCCAAGGCGATATGCTGAATCGTTGCCTGCCAGGTATCGCGTGCGTCCGCCGTCGGAGTGATGAACAGATCAATCCCTTTGGCATACATCGCGGTTCGCGCCAAAGGCATGTAGTTTTCCCAGCAGATCAATCCGCCGATTCTCCCGAATGGCGTTTGAATCACCGTTAGCGTGCTGCCGTCTCCCGATCCCCACAGCAGCCGCTCTGCGCCCGTGGGCATCAGCTTGCGGTGTTTGCCGAGCAGCCGTCCGTCGGGTCCTATATATACCATGGAGTTATACAAGGTCGAGCTGCCGAATTCGGCTTCGCGTTCTACGACGCCGACAATCAGGTAGACTCCGGCATCATATGCTATTTGTCCAAGAAAATCCATGTCTTCACCCGGAATTTCTACAGCACTTTCCCAATATCTCGCCCAATCCTTTCTGCCCGAATCCGTTCGGCTCCCCACCCGGGTCCCAAACGTAAATCCTCTAGGGTAGCCTGAGACGAACGTTTCCGGAAAAACCACCAATTGGGCCTGCTGCTTTGCCGCTTCCTTCGTCCACTCCGCTATTTTCTGCATCGCTGAGGCCTTGTCAAAAAGAACAGGAGCCGACTGAACCACCGCTACACGTACCGTACGTTCCATAGGAATGACCTCCGTTTATCGTATTTACTCCTTCAAGTCCGTACTTCTATCATAACGTGCGTGAAGAAATGGTAAACAGCCAATCCTCCTCCTTTATCCCCATCCAATCCGCAGCATGCCGAATCAGGAATTCATAAATTATTACCAAATTGGAAGCATGATTTATGTTAAGATACCAAATAATATGACTGAATCAGTCGATTCAACAGTTAGGCGGTGTCCCTATGTGGAAGCCCGATCGCACAAGCAAAAAACCGTTATATCAGCAAATTGCCGAATTTATGGAACGCAGAATAAACTATGGCGAATACCCTCCGGGCAGCGTTTTGCCATCCGAAAGAAAGCTAGCGAGCCAGCTTCAAGTCAATCGGAGTACGATCGTGCAAGCTTATGAGGAGCTTCGCGCCTCCGGACTCATCGAAAGCCGCGTCGGCTTCGGAACCAGAGTCAGCGGCGATAAATGGGGATTTACCCCGAAGCATGCCGCAAATTGGCGCTTATATGAAGAGAGCGGCGCTTTTTTACCGAATATTCCTTTCATTCGGCGTATTCGGGAAGAGATTCGTAAAAACCCGGACATTATCGATTTTGCCAGCGGCGAGCTTTCGGCGGATTTGTTCCCCAATCAGGCCTTTCAAAAACTGTGGCAGGAAAAACCTTATCTTGACCATTGGGGCTATGACGACCCTCAAGGCTATTTGCCATTAAGAGAAACGCTGGCGTCCTTTTTGCAAACGTACCACGGGATCGGTTCAACCTCGTCTTCGATTCTCATTACTTCCGGATCGCAGCAGTCTTTATTTTTAATTACTCAATGCTTGCTTAGTGCCGGGGATGCGGTGGCCATTGAAGATCCTTCCTATTGCTATTCCCTGCCTATGTTTCAATCGGCAGGATTGCGGCTGCTCCGTTTGCCGGTCAAAGACGACGGGATCCAGCCCGATGATCTCTTGTCTTTATACCGCCGGCATCGTGTACGCATGATTTTTTTAAACCCGAATTATCAAAATCCTACCGGAACGGTGCTAAACCCGGCGCATCGGATGAAGCTGCTGGACGCCGCCGCGGATTTGGGGATTCCCATCGTCGAGGACGATCCCTTCAGCCTGACATCCTTTGACGGCAATGCGCCTAAGCCTTTGAAGGCGTACGATACGGCCGGAAATGTGCTCTACATTGGATCACTGTCCAAAATTGCCGCATCCGGCTTGCGGATCGGGTGGATGGTGGCCCCGCAATCGGTGGTGCATCGCCTGGCGGATGCCCGCCAGCAAATGGATTTTGGTTTAAGCGTCATTCCGCAGTGGATTGCAGCGCAATTTTTAGGTTCGAAGACCGATTTTGAAGATCATGTGGCCTCCTTGAGAAAAGCACTGCTTCGCAAACGGGATCTCCTTGCTTCAGCCATGGATGAATATTTGAAAGGCGAGGTGGATTACTCCTTACCTCAAGGAGGATTGAATATGTGGTGCAGCATACACAAAAAAGTGGATGATTTCAGGCTGTTGGAAGAAGGGATTAAACGCGGCGTTATTTTTGTCCCGGGAAGCGTCTATGGCTCAAAGCCCGGTTATGTCCGTTTTTCATTTTCAAGGCCTGACCCGGAAAGCATACACAAGGGAATTCGTGCCTTTGCAGAAGGATTGAAGCATTGCTGATCCCAATGGACGGGATAAGACGCTTCCGATTGGATGGTTACAACACAACATTTTCTTGTTACGATCCAAGTATAAGACTAGGAGCTGGATGGTGAATGCAATGCCTCTCTACATTTATTACATTATTTTCTTAACGATTATGTTAATTGGGACGATAGCCACGATCATGATCGGCCTGTCCAAAAAAAACAAAGAAGGAAATCCCGGTTATGACAAAAGAACAGGCAGCATTTTTAAAAATCTGTCCATTTATTATATTATCGCTATCGTTCTCGGTTATATTGCGTTGATTCTATATATAGTCAAATGATCATTCGTGCAGCCAAAGAAGGAGTCGGTTTTCCGGCTCCTTCTTTTATTTTGAAACGGTTAAGGTTTATCTGCAGAATGACATTGTCTTTTTCTTTACCCGCTGAGATTTTTAAATATCCCCCCTGCTCGTCCATAGCTTCAATTCCATTCTTGGGATAGAGCCCTTCCGTTTTGAGATGCGAGAAGAAGCTTTCCATTGAGGCGTTATCATGACAGTTGCCTCTCCGAGACATTTTCCCGGTATTTCTTCATCCATTTCTTCATCCGTTGTTTATCCTGAATCCCCAAGTGTTCGTTGATCTGCCCATAGGTCCACTTTTCTTCTGCATGTAGACGAATAGCTTCTGCCTTCATTTCTTCTGAATATGTTTTGAACTTCTGTCCTTTGATTGCCATAAAAAATACCCCCTAGAATTCATCGGATTTCCCTAGGGGGGTTTCCAATGTCTATTCTAAGGGGTGCACTTTACCCTTGCCGCCGTTCTTTTTTTCATTTTGTCATGGATGATAAATTGGTAAAATATGAATGGGAACGTAATGAAGAAAACATTCAACAAAAAATTGTTGAGGGCGAAGTTAACAGCCGCAACGTTCCTCCACTTTTTTCATGCGTAGTAGTTAACATTATACAATGACCCCCTTTATTTTTCTATGATAATTTGAATACTTATTTTCTGCTGCGAAAAAAAAACTGTGCCGCTCACGCAGCACAGTTTTGGGTAACAGGTTTATTTTCTCCGAGGACCTGCCGATTTAATCTCCTCGCTCATATCGGAAAATTTCTCGAAATTTTGGATGAAGCGCTCGGCCAATTCCGCCGCTTTCGCTTCATACGCCGCTTTATCCTCCCATGTGTTTCTGGGTACCAGCACTTCGCTTGGAACGCCGGGAACGGATTCGGGGCAAAGCACGCCAAAGACCGGATCGGCGACAAATGTCGTTTGTTCAATGCTGCCATTGATCGCGGCGGACACCATAGCACGGGTATAAGCAAGGTTCATCCGTTTCCCTACGCCGTAAGGCCCGCCGGACCAACCGGTATTGACCAGGTACACTCTAGCTTTGTGCTCCTCGATTTTCTTCCCCAGCATCTCCGCATACACGCTTGGACGCAAAGGAAGAAAAGGGGCTCCAAAGCAGGTGGAGAACGTCGCTTCCGGCTCCGTTACCCCTCTCTCCGTACCGGCCAGCTTCGAAGTGTAGCCCGACAAGAAGTGATACATGGCTTGTTCCTTCGTCAGCTTGGAGATCGGAGGAAGCACACCAAACGCATCGGCCGTCAAGAAAATGATCACGTTCGGATGTCCGGCAACCCCCGGGATCAGTGCGCCGGGAATATAATCGACAGGGTAAGCGGCGCGCGTGTTTTCCGTAATCTGATTGTCGCTGTAATCGGCAATTCCGGTGTCTTCATCCAAAACGACATTTTCCAACACCGAACCGTAACGTATGGCCTGCCAAATTTGCGGTTCCTTTTCTTCCGAGAGGCCTATGCATTTCGCATAACAACCGCCCTCAAAGTTAAACACGCCCTGATCCGACCAGCCGTGCTCATCGTCTCCGATTAAACGGCGGTTCGGGTCGGCGGAAAGCGTCGTTTTCCCTGTGCCCGACAGCCCGAAGAATAGAGCGGTGTCCCCATTCTCTCCGACGTTAGCCGAGCAGTGCATCGGAAGAACGCCTTGGAACGGAAGAAGATAATTCAGTACGGTAAAAATGGATTTTTTCATCTCGCCGGCATACTCGGTGCCGCCGATCAGGACGACTTTCTTTTCAAAAGAAACGCAGATGAAAGTTTCGGAACGGGTACCGTCAACGGCGGGGTCGGCCTTCAATCCCGGAAGGGCGATCACGGTAAACTCCGGCTGATGGGCCTGCAGTTCTTCTTTCGTCGGACGGACAAACAGCTGACGAACAAATAAATTATGCCAAGCGTACTCATTGATGACACGAATGGGAAGCCTGTACTTTGAATCGGCTCCTGCAAATCCGTCGAATATGAACAGCTCCCGCTCCGCCATATATTTTTGCGCTTTTTGATACAGCCTCTCAAACTGAAGCTGTGATATAGGCTGATTTACGGCGCCCCAAGCAATATGGTCCATTACTGACGGTTCCTGCACCACAAATTTATCCTTAGGAGAGCGGCCGGTATACTTTCCCGTCAATGCCCGTAATGCTCCGGAGGAAGCCAGTACTCCTTCCTTTCTCTGCAATGCCGTTTCAATTAATTTTGATACGGACAAGTTGTGATGTGCGTTGTTAGCATGCTGCTGTTGAACAGCCTTAAAGTCCAAGACCATACTGTAACTGCCTCCTTTGGTTCGCTTTAATATAGTGTACATCAATTAATGTATAGTACACAATATAAATTTATCTATTACACAATCTTTATATGTTTTTTACACAATTTCGTCAAATATAACACTCTATTCATGGTGGATTGGGAACGCAACGGCTGATATAGGATACCCTATAGAAGCAATCGGCCCGCTGCCTTCGTTCAAGTAAACAGAAAGAAGCCATTTGCCTGTCGGAGCTCTCCAGCGCTCCATCAGTCAAATGGCAACGTTAAAATCCGGTCTTTTGCATGTTTTCGGCCTTATTGCAGCCACCGGGGCGCCCACCAATTCCACCTGCCAAGCCATTTCATAAAAGAGGGGACCAGGATGAACCTGATCAGTGTCGCATCAATCCAGATTGCGGCGGCAATGCCAATCCCCAGCTGTTGGACCCCGACCACCTCCCCGAATGCAAAGGGTGCGGTAACCGCAATCATGATCGCGGCGGCCGAGGTGATGATTCTGCCGGTTGAGGTTAGTCCCGCCAGAATGGCGCGGTCGTTGTCCTGCGTTTGCCGGTACACCTCCGATATGCGCGACAGAAGAAACACCCCGTAATCCATGCTGATGCCAAAAGCCAGTCCGAAAATAAATACGGGAATCATGATGGCAATGCTGTACGGCTCCATCCCCAGGCGTCCTTCTTCAAATATCCATACCAGGATGCCGAACGATGCTCCCAGGCTTAGGAGATTCATCAGAATCGTTTTGAGCGGAATGAGAACCGAACGGAACGCGAAGAGCAGCACACCAAATTGAGTAATGAAAATAAACAGCAGTACGTGTTTGATATTGTCAAAGATTTCATCAAAAACCTCCTGCTGGTACTTTGCCTCTCCTCCCAACAGGAACCGGATTTCCCCTGACATTCCTTTCTGCTCCCAACGCCGGACCCAATCCATCGCTTCCTTCGACGACGGACCGCCCTGCAGGGTCACATGAATAAGCATTCGATGCTGTTTCACATACCGCTTCAGCACCGGCTCATATTTTTCTCTGATCATCGGTCTTTGAAACAGGGAGTATGCCTGTTCGGGCGGCATGCGCAGGCTGGAAAACACGGAATCCACCCGCAGCACGCCCGGATCGCTTTCCAAACTTTGAATCAGCGCATAGGTATTGAACCAGTCTTTTTTGGTCAGAGTATGCGTACTCCCTTGGGCTGCAATGTAAACATGCGAGGCAGACGTGAGTGCGAAGTGGGTTTGATAAGTCTCGGCGGCCGTGCGCGAATCATAGCTTTGAGGCAGCGAGGAGGCATCCGGAATGGCTAATTTCATTTGGGTTAAAGGCAGAAGACAGCCGATTAACACAAGCGAAGCCAAAAACGCCATCCGAAATGGCCTCTTCATGACAAAAAGCGATAAAGAATTCCAAAACTTTATTTCCCCGGAAATGGATTTTGCCTTTTTTTCCGATCGGATGACAGGCCCCAGTATAGTTAGAAGCGCCGGAAGCAGAGTGATGGTTAACAGGACTGAAACCGCCACTACCACCATCGCTCCTAAAGCTACGGTAGTAAACATCGGGAGACGGATAAAGCATATCCCCATCAAGCCCAGAAAAACGCAGGCTGCCGAAAATAAAACGGCTCTGCCGGCGGTTTGCATGGTTGTGGCCAGCGCCTGCCCGGCAGAAGCTCTTTCCAGCTCCTCCCGGTATCGGCTGACCAGCATCAGCGCGAAATCGATGCTCAGCGCCAGACCCGCCATAGGGATGACGTTCAGCACAAAGTTGGAGAGCTCGATACGGGTCCCCAGCCAATACATGATCCCCATGGTGCCTGTAACTGCAAACATTCCTATGATAATGGGAATCATGGCGGAAACGATTCCGCCAAAAGCAAACCATAAAATCAGGAACGCCGCAGGAATTCCAATCAGCTCCGCCTTTTTCAAATCATGTTGGCTGGCCGCGTTGACGTCCGCCTGGACCACCGGTTTCCCCGTCATTTTCACCGTGACTCCGCTGTGGTCCGGCAGGCGTGCATGAATTTCCTCAAGCACCGGCTTCATTTCATAGGATTGTTGTTCAAAAACAAGCAGTGCGTAGGCAGCATTATTCTTGAGCATCCCCTCGTTCATCAGCGGGGAAATCACGCCGGTCAACCCGCGGATTCCCTGCAGCCGGTCCAGGGTATGCTGAATGAACTGGCGGAATCGCGCAGGGGATAAGGAATCCTGTTTCTCAAACACAAGCATGACGGGATCCTCAGGGATGTGGAAATCAGCGGATAGCATACGTTGAACCTTGACATAGGCTCCGTCCGGAAGCAAGCCGTGATCCTTCAAAACGGAAGGCAGCTTGGCAGCATACATTCCGAAAAAGACCGCGAACAAGAACCAAAACAGAATAACCGTTTTGGGATAACGATGAGACAGGACGGCAAGCATTCGGTACCCCATAACCAAGCTCCTCTGCGCATGGATCGGATGCTTTCTTTCTATACATCCGTTTCATTTAACCGGGTCGCCCGAACCATCTCATACGCCAATTCCGGCGCAAGATGCGCTAACCCCAGCAGGAGGCGGGGTACTGCGGGGAACCCGAGCAGCGATTGGAGCAGACGTCCCCACCTGAGGGGACCCGTAAATTCCTTCCGGACCGATAGCATATACTCGCGTTCCCATTCAGAAAGGGACATCTCCCCGCGGAGATATCCGTCGGCAAGGGTTGCGCACAATCGGGCCGACCGTAGGCCCATCGACATGCCGTCGCCGCAAAGCGGCGGCACCATTAATGAAGCGTCCCCCACACGGGGAATCACATCCCAAGCGACCGGCCGGCGGTTGAGCTTGACCGGGGCAACGGCGGCCTGAGTGCCGGGAACCGGAACAGCTTGCGCCAGCTTGGCATCAAGCTTCGGATTTTTCCGGCCGGCGGCCTCTATGATCTCCGGTATCGATTTGCCCGTGACCCGAAAGGCTTCCCGCTTCAGGAGCGCCGCAGCATTAACGATTCCTCCTTCGACGGGGGCAAGTCCCAAGTATCCTCCGGGAAAAAAATAAAGCTCTACCGCCGCGTCCATGGCTATCCCCCGATAGTGCGATTTCACACCCATAAACGTATTTTTTGCGGATCGGTTCGAAGGATGACCCGGAAGTCCTGATCGGGGGTTGGCTCCCCACGCCGCAATCACGGCACGCGCTTCACAGACCGTTTTTTCCCCTTCCCTGCTGATTTCAATCGTATACCCTCCGCCGCTTTGGGACACGGATGTGACTGCGGCTGCAGTCTGCACATCCACGCCTGAACGGATGGCGGCGCTATGAAGCGCCTGATCCAATGCATACCGGCTTATCCCTAACGCCCGGTCAGGCAGCGGAATGTCCAGGACCGCCCCATGGCTCAGGATCAGGCGAACCCGGGTCATCATGCTTGGATGAAGCGATTCGACCAGCTCGCCCAAACCAAGAGCCTTCAACGTGCTTTGCGATTCCGGGGAAAGAAATTCTCCGCATACTTTATGACGCGGGAAGGAATGACGGTCGATCAGTACCGTATCCCAGCCCCTGTCAGCCATAGCCTTGGCCAGACTGCTGCCGGCGATTCCGGCCCCAAGCACCGCCACATCGCGGATTGTTTTCATCATCCTCAGCTCCGTCGGTTGAACTGGACCCTGTCTTTACGGATGACAGCCGCATACCGAAACAGCGGTCTCCAGGCATAAAATAATTCAGATGCGCCTAACGCTTTGCCGAGATGGTCCCAATCCGCCGGACGGAACCCTTTGGCCACGGACAAGGGACCATCGTTGACAATATACCGGTTGCGCGAAATAAGACGGGCCGTAATCCACACCGCCGCCCAAGGGAGCCAATGCCGGTGAATATCGTTGATGACGACTCCGATACGGGAGGCCTTAAGCATACTTCGGACAACCTCGGGCAGCTCATCCGAAGCAAAATGATGAACAAACTGCGTTCCCGTAACCAGATCCGCGCACGCTTCCGGGAGCTTGAACACATCGCCGTGCAGCACTTGAACCCGGGGTTCGCCGCGATAATACATCCTTGCTTCTTCGCAAGCTTCTTCCGTGATGTCCACTAACGTGATCTTCAGCTGGATCCGGTTCGTGTCCGCCCATCGCAGAACCTTCCGATTGATATCACCCGAGCCCGAGCCGATATCCAGGATAGACAAGCGTTCCGGCTTGTCCGCTTCCGTCCACAACCTCCGGATTCCATAGAGTGTGGGTGCCGAAGCGCCGAGGATTCGATTCAGCCTGCGCAAATGGCGCAAAGCTTCGCAAAGCTCAGGTCCCCCTTGAGAAAAGTCATCCATCAATTCCGGCTCGGTGGCCCGCTGTTTCAACCTTTTCATCAACGGGCATCACCTATGAGCTGTTCCTGCCCGACAACTGACGGCAAATAAGTGATTCGGGTCATTTCGGCCGTAAGGCCGGGACCGAACGCGACAGCCATCCCGCTTGCCAGCCCGGAGCGGCGATCCTGCAGCCGCCGCCTCATGTCGTCAAGCACGAAAAGCATCGTAGCGGAGGACAAATTGCCATAACGGCGAAGTACGGCACGGCTGGAATCGACCTGCTCATCCGTAAGCCCGTACACGTCCTGGACCGCATCGATAATCCCGCGCCCTCCAGGATGAATCGCCCACAGCTCGGGCCTGTTTTCCCCGGCGGTCAGATGTCCCGACACAGCGGGAAGCCATCTGCCAATCAGCCGGGGAATGTTAGGGGACAGGTAAAGGTGGAAGCCATAATTCCCCACCTCCCACACCATCTCATCAGCGGATTCGGGCATGAGTACGGAATAATCGCCGCCCAGCTGAAAAATGCCTTTATGGCCGGCTCCGGCGCAGCCTACAATGCAGGCGGAAGCTCCGTCACCGAAGAAAGAAGCGGCGAATAGAGCCTCCTTGTCGCCGGAGGGCTGAAAATGAAGCGTGCACAGCTCTACGCAGACGATGAGCACTTTGGCGGACGGCGTACCCGAGACGATCTGCCTCGATAGATTAATGGCCTTCAATCCGGCGGCACAGCCCAGAAATTGCAGCGGAAGCCGGTTAACCGTAGACGCCAGCCCCAGCTGTTGAACCAAAGCGGCATCCATGCCCGGCAGAAATTGACCGGTACAGCTGACCGTGATCAAATGGGTGATGCCGGACGCCGTCATACCGCTGTCCGATAGTGCTTTTCTTGCCGCCTCCAGGCCCAATGGAACAGACTCTTTCTTATACGTTGCCATACGCTCGGCAGTGGTAGGGACGCCTTCTATGGAAGCGCTGGAGAAATAACGGCACCCGGATGCGGGTTCGATCAGGTTCGGCTCGCATGTGTAACGCGTTTCCACTCCGCACTGCCTGAATATTCTTTTGGCCCAGCGGGCGGAATGGGGTTGCTCCCTTAAGGCTTCGGCCAACCTTTGTGATACATCGGCCTGATCCATCCGGAAAGCGGGGACGGCCGTACCGATCCCCAAGATGGAAACGATTGGAGATATGTCTTCCATGGTCTGGTTCTTCCTCTCGCTTTAGTATCCAAATCGCGTAAAGGTCGGACAAGGATCATGCTTTACACATGTTTATTCGCATTTGCGTTTCAATATGACGTTCTTTCCGTGTATACCGGCGGATTGCCTTTACATAATTTTTTGTCCGCATGCACGATATCGGGGAGGAAAAAAATAGGACATGTCGAAATATTGCTAATTACAGTAAATAAGCTGATTATCGAAAATATGGAGGTAGTGTTTTTGTGGAATCGATACGTAAGATAGATTCTTCTTTTCCTATGGATTCACTTTTTATCCATTCTTTCGATGCTCTATGTATATTGGATAATAAGGGATTCGTGCTTAAAACCAATCCTTCCTTCACTAGGCTATTCGGATGGAACGAAGATGAATTGATAGGACATCCTCTGCCCTTTCAAAACCATTTGGATGTTTTGAAGGTACCTCCTGCCAACATTGTCGAGGTTGATCACTTATCGATACAGCGGAAAGACGGGAGCCTTGTCATCGTTCGGATGAAGGCTTTACCTCCTGAACATCATCATCCGGCAGTTCTCTTCATGAGAGAAGTCATCCCGCATGATTATTTGGAAAAGCTGGATTTGATTGAGCAAGAGCATAAACAAACAATACGGTATCAGCAAGGGATGAGCTTTAAATTCAAAAAATTCGATGGTCGGTTTATTCATACGCTATGCGACGGCGATCTCATTTACCGGTTGGGACTTTCTCCCGAGAAAATCGTCGGAAGGGAACTGAAAGAATTTTTGCCGCCGGAGACGGCAGTTTTCAAAGAACAATTTTACGAACGAGCCTGGCAGGGTGAAGAAAATGTCATATATGAAGGCGAGGAAAACGGCCTAACGTATCTGGCCTCCTTAAAACCGATCAAGAAAGACGGCGCCGTCATAGAAGTCATCGCCTCCTGTATCGATATCACCCAAAGAATCGATGCGGAAAAAGCCCTGCTGGAGGCCGAGGCGCTTTACCGGTGCCTGGTGGAAAACGCCTTAGTCGGTGTGTATTTGTACCAGGACGGGAAAATCGTATATGCCAACCCGGTGTTCTCCAATATTTTCGGATATACGCAGAGTGAAATGGCGACACTGGATTTGGTTGACTTATTCGTCCGTGAAGAGCGGGACTATATGATCAATAAATTAACGTATGGTCAAGAGCCTGACGCCAAGGATGTCATGAATCGGGATTATAAAGTTCGGGGGATAAGCAAGGCTGGCTCGATTGTGGAGTTGGAGGGAAATTCAACGTTAACGCTTTTTCGGGGCAAGCCCGCACTGATCGGGACGATTCTGGATATTACGGACAGAAAGGTAACGGAGCGGCAGTATCAGCGGCTGCTTAAGCTTTCTCCGGAGCCGATCATGCTTCACAAGGATGATACCATTATTTATGTGAATGATGCGGGACTCAAATTGTTCGCCACAAAGGACCCGTTGGATTTGATCGGACATTCGTTTATTGAACAGTTTCATCCGCATGACCAGGAACAAGTGCGCAGAAGACTGGATACCGTCCTGAACAACGATCACAGTACCGGATTTTTCGAATTCAAGTTAGTCCGGTTAGACGGAAATATTGTAGAAGTAGAGTCGTCGGCCATCCATATTTACAAATACATGGGGGAATCCATGATTCAAAGTGTATTTCGGGATGTCACGGAGAGAAAGAAAACGGAAGAATTCATGCGAAGATCCGAAAAGCTGTCCCTCGTAGGTCAAATGGCAGCAGGTGTAGCCCATGAAATCCGTAATCCGCTGACCTCGATTAAAGGATTCTCCCAGCTGTTGAAAGAAAAGAACGATTCATATAAAGATTATTATGAAATTATGATCTCCGAACTGGACCGCATCAATGAGATTGTCAACGAATTCATGTATTTAGCCAAACCGAATCCGATTGAATTCAAAAAAGTAAAATTGAGCACCATTCTCGAGCACGTCATTTCCTTAATGAATACGCAAGCCATTCTCAATAACGTTAATATCCGCGTGCTCTATGAGAATGAGCAGGTAGCCATCAATTGCGACGAAAACCAAATCAAACAGGTATTTATCAACATCTTGAAAAATGCCGTTGAATCCATGCCCCGCGGCGGGGACATCACCATAGAATGCAGCATCACTCAGGAGCAGAACGAAGTGTACATCAAATTCATCGACCAGGGAATCGGCATTTCTGAAGACCGGTTGAAAAAAATCGGGGAGCCATTTTATACTACCAAGGAGCAAGGCACAGGACTGGGTTTAATGCTCAGCTATAAAATTATCGAATCTCATAACGGAAAATTAAATATTCATAGTGAATTGAATAAAGGCACCCGAATCGACATTGTATTGCCTCATGGGTGACAACCTGGTTGGCGTTCTTTACACGATGGCTTATTTACGAACACACGTTTGTGTTTATTGGATACAAATGTGTGTTCGTATTTCCTTGTGGCGATGACAAGTTCAAACGGTAGAACGCTCAATCAATAGATACCCGAGCTCCCTGTTTTCGGGCTTTGTTCTTTTCTTCGTGATGTGATCATAAGCCATCTGAAATGCTGCACTCCCCATTTCAAACAGCTGATTATCTATCGTCGTCAGATCAAACACTTGGGCGATCGGCTGATTGTCAAATCCTATGACAGCAAGATCCTCCGGTATTCTGATCCCATTCTTTCGGGCCTCCGTAATAATCCCTGCCGCCACTTGGTCGCTTGTCACCAAAAGCGCCGTCGGCCGTTCTCTCATCCGAAGCCATTGGTGCACTACGGCCAAACCGTCTTCAATGCGTAAGCATTGATAAAACATCCATTCTTCCCGAACGGCCTCGTGAATCGCTGCCAACGCATCCTCATATGCTCTCCGGCGCTTCAGGCTGTTAGCGCTGTCGGCCCTGCCCAGGCAGAATCCGATCTGTCGGTGTCCTCTTTCTATTAAATAACGCATTCCCTGCCGGAAACAATCGTAATGATCCAGATAAACAGAGGAGATCGCTGACGTGCCCGCATCCTCACACGCTACAATGGGACCGTATTCGGTAAAGGGTTCGATTTGTTCCCACGCAAGTGTTTTCGAGCCTATGATAATGCCGTCCATCTGTTTCATTTTCAGCATGTCCAGAACTTTGCCTTCGCTGATGGGGTTATAATTGGTTTGGCAAACCATGAGCTGGTAATCTTTCATGAGGGCTTCGCTCGAGATGCCCTCCATCAATCTGGAAAAATACGCGTGATTTATACTCGGCACCATGACGCCTATAATATTCGTTTTTCCTTTGCTGAGATGAACGGCATTCAGATTGCGCGAATAGTTTAACTGCACGATCGCTTCCATGACAGCCCTGCGTTTGTCTTCGCTTACATACGCATGATGATTGATTACACGGGAAACTGTAGATACGGAAACCCCGGCGATTTTAGCAATTTGTTTAATATTCGGCATCAGCCACTTCCCTCCCCCCAGATTCATTTTAACATTTTTAAAATTTTCCCCTTGACATGAAATGCGTTTCATACATTAACCTGACACTGCAAGAGCATTTCACAATGCAGCCCAAATGAAGGAGGATAACGCTATGAAAAAAGAAGAAGTGCTGAACAATATCCTTGAAATTACCATTCCATTGAATCAACGCGTGAATAACGAGCCTCTCAAAGTGCTCAGTGAAGAGGATTGGAAGTTCTGGAAAGAAAACGGTTACGTGATTGTTTCAGAAGCCGTCCCGAAGGAGCATATCGATCGTTTAGTCGATCTGATTTGGGAGTTTGAAGAAAAGGACCCTAAGGATCCTTCTACCTGGTACACCGCTCCCCGGCGGGAAATGCAAATGAAAGAACTGATGAATACCGGTATGGTGGAGCTCTATAATCATCAGTATTTGTGGGACAACCGCATGTATGAAAAAGTATACCACGCCTTTGTCGATATATGGGGTACGGAAAAATTATGGGTAAGCATTGACCGCTGCAACCTCAATCTCCCGATAAAACCGGGGCATGAGTACAAAAGCTTCATTCACTGGGACGTCAACACTTCGTTGAACCCGATTCCCGTAAATGTGCAGGGGGTTCTATCCCTTGTCGACACGGACGCTGAAATGGGGGGTTTCCAGTGCATTCCCGAACTATACAGGGATTTTCATGAATGGGTAAAAACACAGCCTGCGGACCGGGATCCGTATAAACCGGATACAACCGGATACACCCCGACCAAAGTGGTGACCAAAGCCGGTGATCTGCTGATATTCAACAGCATGCAGCCGCATGGCATCCGTCCAAACCATTCCACCAAACCGCGTCTGGCCCAATACATTTCCATGTTCCCTGCACAGGAGCATAATGAAGCGTTGATTCAATCGAGAATCGCTTCCTGGAGCGAAAGACTGACGCCTGAAGGATATGCCTTCCCGGGAGATCCCCGCCATTGGGAGCGGACCAAATATGACCGGGCTGTACTTACACCATTAGGCGAAAAATTGCTGGGCAGCAGAAAATGGTAATCGGCAGGTAGCCTTCGAATCGCCGGATAACAACAAGAGAGCCAACTGAAAATTACCGATCAGTGGCTCTCCAGATTTACCGGGAAAACAACATGCGATGAACGTCTATCCCATCATTGGACATCGACTACAACCTTGATATGGCCTCTTCCCGTTTCGACCTGCTCAATCGCCTTGCCGAAATCTTCAAGCTTGAACCGGTGAGTAATCAATCCGTCAGTCTTCACGATCCCGTTACGGATAAAGGCGATCGCACGGTCAAAGCAATGCGTTTGCGCAAAGGATCCGATGATTTTCAGTTCTTTCCTGAATACCTCGTAAGGACTAATCGTGATCTCATCGCTGACAGAAGCTACACCGTAAATGACAATCTTGGCTCCCATTTTGGCGAACTTGGGCATTTGCTGAATCACTTCCTTTGCCCCTGTAGCGTCGATCACCATATCAAAGCCCTTGGGAAATTTCTCAAAAAGCTTGCTTTCATGCGCCGCATAGTCGCTGCGGTTCATCACAACCGTCTCATCAGCGCCCAGTTCCTTGACTACGGCCAATTTTCGTTCATCCGATGCCACCACAACGAGATTTGCCGCGCCCGCATGCTTTAATAGCTGCGCCAAAATAATGCCCGTCGGTCCCGTTCCGAACAGGAGGATATCATCCCCCGGTTTGACATCCATCATATCCAAACCGTGTACGGCGCATGCCGTCGGCTCGACCAGAACGCCCTGGTCATAAGACAAATCGCCTAAGTGAAATACTTTATCATGGTTGACCGCCACATACTCGGCAAACCCTCCGGGACCGTTTACGCCTAACGAGTAAAAGTTCTCGCAGTAAAGCGGCTGGTTGCGCCTGCAGTAATAACAATGCCCGCACAGCTCCGTATTGTCCGCACAAACCCTGTCCCCGGGCTTAAACCCGGTCACATCCTTGCCCACCGCTGCAATTTCACCCACAAACTCATGACCGGGAATCAGGGGAAAGCCTGCCATAAACTCCCCATGATGGAGGTGAATATCTGTGCGGCAAACACCGCAGGAATGAACTTTAAGCAGAACCTGATGATCCTTCACCACAGGATCGGCTGTTTCACGAACGGAAAAATCCATAGCTTTATTATAATAAACGGCTTTCATCGGGCATCCCCTTTCGATATAAAACAATTATGGGCAAATGATGATCTTTAACGTGCTGTTTTTCTCTTTGATCGCTTTTTCAAAAGCCGCAGCCGTTTGCTCCAGAGTCATATAATCGGTGATGACCGGCCCCAGATCAATATCATCATCGGCCAGTAAGGCCACGCCGGTCGGATACGTATTGCAGTAACGGAAAACGCCGTAAATATCGATTTCATTATCAACAATATAAGGGATGCTCAGAGGCGTTTCGCTTTCCTGCGGAAGACCCACCAGAACGACCCGGCCGCCACGGCGGACGGAGCGCAGCGCAGCTTGTGCCGCTTTTCCGTTCCCCGCCGTTTCAATCGCCAGATCCGCTTTTTGTTCATGCGTGATCCGGTTGATCGCCTCGATCGCATCCTCTTTCCGAAGATGAACCACATCCGTCGCCCCCATCTGCAGCGCCCGTTCCAAACGAAACGGCTCCAGGTCCACGCCTATAATCCGTTTGGCGCCGGCGGCTTTGGCTGCTGCCAAAGCAAGAATGCCGATCGGCCCCATACCCATGATCACAACGGTTTCTCCGGGCTTTAAACGGCCTCTTCGTACAGCATGCAGGCCTACGGAGAAAGGCTCGATGAGGGCGGCCCTTTCATAACTCATGTGATCGGGTACCGGATACAGAAAGTCGGCACGGATCGCGATATATTCACAAAAAGCGCCGTCGTAAGGAGGTGTAGCTAAAAATTCGACCTTGGGACATAAATTATAATGGCCCGATTTGCAATGATGACAGCGTCCGCAGGTGACCCCCGGCTCTATCGTTACCCTCTGGCCTACCGTTAGATGACGGACGTCGTTGCCTAACGAAACGATTTCACCGGCCGCTTCATGTCCGAGGATCATTGGCTTTCCCACCACATAGGGACCGATTTTTCCATGCTCATAGTAATGGACATCCGACCCGCACAGGCCAACCGCTTTGATCCGAACCAGCGCCTCGTCTTTGGACGGAATGGGGATATCCCATTCCTGGATTTCAATCTTTCCGGGCTTTACCAATACAGCCGCTTTCATTTTCCCCTGCATTCTGCTCCACCCTCACTGGTTATCCCCTTATTTTTTGAATTCGCTTAAATTCTCTTTTGTCACCAATTGGAAAGGAATGTAGTTCATGTGTTCGACGGATTCGCCTTTAGCCGCCTGGATCGCCAGTTCTACCGCCTTACTGCCTTGACCGTGCGAATCCTGGAATACCGTAGCGGCCAGTTGCCCCGCTTCGACAGATTTGAGCGCATCCGGAATGGCATCGATCCCTACCACCAGAATATCGTCTGCTTTCTTGGCCGCCTCGATCGCTTTGTATGCGCCCAGAGCCATTTCGTCATTTTGTGCGACAACCGCATCGATGTCTTTATGCGTTTGCAGCCAGTTTTCCATCAGATTTAACGCTTGTGCACGGTCCCAATTCGCTGTCTGCTCCGCAAGAACCTTAATATCCGGATATTGGGTCAGCACTTCTTTATTGCCTTCCGTCCGGCTGATCTCCGCAGAGTTGCCATTCGGTCCATGAATAATCACCACATTTCCCTTACCGCCTAATTGATCGGCGATAAACTGCATTTGAAGCTTACCTGCGACCACATCGTCCGATCCCGAAAAGGCTGTCGCTTTATCCAGATTGGATACTTGGGAGTTGACGACAATCACCGGAATTTTGGCAGCTACCGCAAGATCTACGGCAGGGGCGGCGCCATTCTTGTCATAAGGGTTAAGAATGATGGCGTCGACTTGTCTGTTGATAAAATTTTCAATTTGGGCAATCTGATTCTCGGATTTCCCCTGACCATCCGCTTCCAGAAGCTCTACTCCCTTCTCATTGGCTTTATCCCTCACTGCGTTTTGAATGTTGATGGCAAATTCATTTTGCAGGTTTTGATAGGAAACGCCTATCGTCAATTTCTTTTCTCCGCTGTTTCCATCGGAGCCCGCTCCGCCTGATGCGGATCCACCGCCCCCTCCGCATGCAGACAATACACCGGCCAGCAGAACCATCGGAAGGAATAAAGCTTTCATCTTGTTCATCGTTATACCCCCATTATTCAGTAAAGTTTTATTTATACCGTCATGCGACGCGTATACACTTAATGGCTTTTCTTATCCAAAAGTACGGCCAGCACAATAATAACGCCCTTTACAATCTGCTGGTAATAGGAAGACACATTGAGCAGATCCAACCCATTGTTCATAATTCCGATAATCAGCACACCGATAACTGTCCCTACGATTGTTCCTCTTCCGCCGGCGAGACTGGTGCCTCCAATAACGACGGCGGCGATGGCATCCAATTCATAGCCTATTCCCAATACAGGCGAACCCGTCATGACCCTCGAGGAGAGAAGAATGCCGGCCAGCCCTGCAGCCAAACCCGAGACCGCATATACCGCGACTTGAACATAATTCACATTGACGCCGGACAATCTGGCTGCATGCTCGTTGCCCCCGGCCGCATACACATGGCGCCCGAACTTGGTAATATGCAGGATAAAAATGCCCAGCAGAATCACAAGAATAAAGATGAGTACCGGAATCGGAATCCCGGCCACATATCCTCCCCCCATCCGGTTATAGCTGTCATTAAGATTGATGATCGGTCGGCCGTCGGTATACACCATGGTCAGTCCCCTTGCAGCCGTCATCATCCCCAGGGTAACGATAAAAGGAGCGACATTCCAACGTGAAATGATGATTCCGTTAATCCCTCCAAGCAGCAGCCCGGCCAATAAACCTAAGGCAACAGGCACAATGAGAGGATAGGCATCGCCTTGTGCAAAGCTGCTGGCGATCACAGCCGAAAAGGCAAGAATCGAACCTACAGATAGATCGATCCCGCCTCGAATAATGACGAAGGTCATACCCACCGCTATAATTCCGCTAATGGATGCCTGCCTCAAAATATTGAAAATATTTTGCACGGTCAAAAAAGACGATGAAGTGATGGATAAGATGATAACCAACAATAAAAAGGCTGCATAAATACCGTATTTGGCCAGAAATCTGCCCATATACTCCCTGTTCAATACCATACCGGACTTCCCCCTAACGATAATCAAACGATGCTTCGCTCTTTTTCAAAGCCTGCGGCACAGGCCATGATCTTTTCCTGATCGAATTCCTCCCGCAGAAATTCTCCTGTTATTTTTCCTTCGTGAAGAACGATAATGCGGTCGCTCATCCCGAGCAATTCCGGCATTTCCGACGAAATCATGATAATGGCTTTTTGCTCATTGGCCAGTTGGCTGATGATTTTGTAAATCTCCGCCTTCGATCCTACATCAATTCCCCTTGTCGGTTCGTCCAGAATCAGAAGGTCCGGATTGCACAAAAGCCATTTCGCCAGCACTACTTTCTGTTGATTGCCTCCGCTTAACGTGTTGACCATGGTATTGCGGTTTGAGGCTTTAATATTTAAATATTTCATCAGGTGATCAACCGTTTGCTTTTCTTCCTTGAAATTTATAATTTGCCTGAACCTTGTAAACTTTTTCAGATTCGCCAAGGTCGTGTTATCCTTGACGGAAAACTTGAGATTAAGCCCGAAAAGCTTCCGGTCCTCCGTTACCAGCGAGATACCGTTGGAGATGGCACTGCCGGGGTTAGACATATCGACTTTCTTTTGTTTGACATAAATTTCGCCTGCGTCGGCTTTATAAGCTCCAAAGATGGTTTCCACCAGTTCCGTTCTTCCCGCTCCCATTAATCCGGCGATGCCCAAGATTTCTCCCTGTCGTACATGAAGATGGATATTGCTAAACTTCCCTTTGCGGGTCAAACCCTTCACTTCCAGGTACGTTTCGCCGATACGCGAAGACTGCTTGACATACATGTCCTTTAGATCTCTGCCGACCATCAGGGAGATCAGCTGCTGCTGGTTTAATTCCTCCGTCGGGCGGGTCGCGATATACCGGCCATCCCTTAACACGGTAATCGCATCGCAAACCTTATAAATCTCGTTCATTTTATGGGAGATATAAATGATCGATTTGCCTTGGCCGGTCAGCTTCCTGATGATCTCATACAGCTTATCGACCTCGCGGTCTGTAATCGCCGATGTCGGCTCATCCATAATGATAATGTCTGCATTATATGATATCGCTTTCACAATTTCGACCATTTGCATTTCCGCTACACTCAGCTCGACCAGCTTCTTATCCGGATTGATATCCATACCCACGGACTGGAACAGCTCGCGCGTTCTGGCCTTCAGCTCTTGGGTATTGACAATGCCCAGCTTATAGCACGGTTCTCTCCCGATAAAAATATTTTCCGCTATAGTCATATCCAAAATGGAATTCAATTCCTGGTGAATCATGCTGATTCCGTGATTCATCGCATCCAACGGCCGGTTAAAAAACACTTTTCGGCCGTTCAGGATAATATCTCCGCTATCGGGCTGCTCCACGCCGGCCAGGATTTTCATCAAGGTGGATTTGCCCGCCCCGTTCTCCCCCATCAGAGCATGCACTTCGCCTTTTTTTATATGTAAAGAGACTTGGTCCAGCGCTACGATCCCCGGGAATGTCTTGCAAATATTTTTCATTTGCAGAACGTATTGATGTTCATCCATCGCTCTTCACTCCTTGTTTAAGGATATTTTGATTATATGTTCAATTCCGCGATATGGACATGTAGAAACTTCGGAAAAAACATTGAATTTTTTCGGTTGTTATATTTGGTCTGCATATTCCTTAAAGGAAAGTCCCGTCGACTTCTTGAATACGGTCGAAAAATAAACGGGATCCTTAAACCCGACCAATAAAGCCACATTCACCGCTTTCATTTTCTGTCCCGCCAGAAGCTCCTTAGCCTTATCGATCCTGACTTGAATCAAATATTTTTTGAACGAACAACCCGTCTCCTGTTTGAACAGTTCGCTAAAGTAGGTACGGTTCATATAAAATTTCTGGGCCATAAAATCGAGCGACAAATCTTCATAAAAGTAGTGATCAATATATTCCTTTGCCTGTTCAATCAGCTTTTTGGTTTGACCGTTTTTATTTTTCGGACTATCCGCATCATTCAGCAAGGCGATCAAACCGTACTTCAGATCGTCAATATTCGTATACTTAGACACCCATTCGTTAAAGGACGGATGATCCGGAGCAGCTTGGCCATGCGAACGAAGCGGCATCCGCTGCACTTTTTCCTCCATCATCCGGTAAATCCGTGCGGCCGCTTTCTTATACATCCGAAGATCGTCATTATACCGGGACTTCAATTGCAAAAAAAGATGATGAATCGCACGGATCAATCCTTTCCAATCCCTTTTCGCCATGAGTTCGTCCCATTCCAAAGCCGCTTCAGAGCTCCATAGGCTTGACTCCGCATCGGCTGCCTCCGGTTGAAGATCCTCATAAAAGAGAAGGCGCGATGCCTTACCGTCCTGTTGTTCATGCCATACGTACGAGAGTTGGTTATATATTTGATGAACCTCCGTGATTTCGCTGAACACTTGGCTGACCGAAATATGAATATGCCATTTATTGTACTTTTCAATATTCAAGATGGTATTCCGGAATATTTCCTGTACTTGATGGCGAATGTTTTCCTTTTCTTCGAATCCGAGCAGGCAAATATATTCGTTTTCTCTCAGCTCGCTCTTAAAGCCGATAAAGCGTTGAGCATATCCCGTACTTTCCGTCATCACGTTCTCCAGAGCGAAAAAAACAAGCGAAACGTCACTTCGATAATGCCGCTTGATTTGTTCGAAATCGATGATATTAATCATTGCAAGCACGTAATGAGGATATGGCAGCTTGACATGCAATAAAGCCAGTTTTTTAAGCAATTCCGAACAATCCATATAAACGCCCCGTACCAGTGTGTTTAACAAATTGCGTTTGAAATAGGGGATGCTTTGATTGAGCAGCAGATTTTGCTGCATCCTCTCCTGTTTTTTTTGCCTGTCAGCCTTGATGTTGTCCATGGCCTGGATCAGCGCTTTCTCCAGCTCTTCTTTTATGATCGGTTTTAATAAATAATCGGTTGCTCCGCACCTTAATGCCTGCTTCACATATTCGAAATCGGAATATCCGCTTAATACGATCACCTCGATCGCCGGAAACTGTCTTTTCAATATTTCCAGAAACGCCATACCGCCCATACCGGGCATCCGCATATCAAGCAGGATAATATCGGGTCTCTCCAGCCGGATGGCCTCATAGGCTTCTTCAGCATTTTGTGCCTGCCCCATCAGATTCATTCCCAAATAGCCCCATGGAATTTTACCGATTAAACTCCGTCTGACCGCAATTTCGTCCTCTACAATAAATACGTTGATATGCTGATTATTTTGTCCCGTCATCAAGTTTCCCCCCGTCATCGATGCGCTTCACCGCCGGAATGTTGATCGTGATCGTTGTTCCTTCTCCTTGTATGCTGTTAATATGAAAGGTAACCTCATCCCCAAAAACAATGCGCAGTCTCGTGTATACGTTCTTGAGTCCCAAATGTCTTGCCGAAGTAAAGTCAGCATAAGTGTTGGACGACTGGCGTTTATATTGTTCAAAATCTTTCAATTTATCGGCATCAAAACCGACGCCATTATCCGTTATTTCGATTTCGATCCGTTTCTCGTATTTTTTAGCGGACAGTTTGATAAACCCTTTTCCCAGCTTCTTCTCCACCCCGTGCTTAATCGAGTTTTCCAATAACGGCTGCAGGACCATTTTGACGATCATGTAGGAGCCTACCTCCGGATCTACATCCCAGTCCACGATCAATTGGTCTTCAAACCGGCTTTTCAAAATCAGAAAGAAATGCCGGCAATGTTCCAACTCGGCGGAAAGTTGAACATGCTCCCGATTCAAATCGATGTTATAGCGCAGCATTTTACTTAACGATTGGGTAATCTCAGAGATTTGCGTTACCCCTTCATAATCGGCAATCCCATTGATCACCTCCAACGTATTGTAGAGAAAATGGGGATTGATCTGCATCAGTAAAGCCTTAAGCTCCGCGTCCTTCTTATGAAGCTCCGTTTCGTATTGAATTTTAATCAAATGGTTGATGGTGTCTACCATGGTATGAAAGCTGTTGTTTAATTGATTGATTTCTTTACTGACGTTCACCATGTTTTCCGTACGGACATTAAAGTTTCCCCGCTCCACCCTGGACATTAAACTGTTCAGCTTCTTGATCGGTTTGATCATGTAAATGGAAAGGAAATAAGACAGGATCAGCACCAGAAGCATGGACAGACAGCTGACGATGATCGTCATATTGCGTAAATCCTTGATCGCCTCGGTCAGCGCAGAAAGCGGGACCGAACCTACCACGTACAAGCTGCCGCCCGCCGCTCTGTTAAAGGTGACGACAACATCCTGGCCCTTTATTTGTTCAATAAAGGTATCGGCGCTGATTCGATTAAAGCGTTCCAACAGGCTTCTGTCCGCCTTTTTGCCGATTAAAGCATTGTTCGAATGATACAGAAGGGTCCCATCCTTCTTGATGACCTGCGTTACGCCTCCGCTTCGGTATTCGATTTGTTTGAACATGGATGAGAAGGAGGATAACGTTTTATCATAGCTAATATAGCCGATCCTCCGGTTCGTATTGGGATCCATAATCGCCCTGGACGCGGTGAAGCTGTAGATCCCGTTAATATCCAGCTGATGCAAATCGAAAATAAGCTCATCGCTTGTGTTTTCCTTCATTCTTTGCTGCCATGCCAGCTCTGCCGGTGAACTATAGGCATGTGTGTATGTATTTTTATGGAGCGCCTTGTCAATAAGCCGGCCATTGTCCGAATAAACTCTTATACTGACATACTCATCGCCCGATGCCACGGTGGAGGTAACATACCTTCTGATCTTGAGCAGATTCTCCGGACTGAAAATATCACAGGAATTATCATATTTATCCATTAATATATAATTTTGTAATAAAGCAGAGGAAAATATCGTGGATTTATCCTCTATTTCTCTTATATAGAAGTTGATGTTTCTGTTTATCGCTTCTAATAAAAGATCGTTATTCCGTCTCGCTTCCTGAACGATCGCCAAAGAAGCAATTTGGTAAGAAAGCGCTCCCACGATAAGAAGAGGAAGCAGATTGATGCCTAAATAAGTGATGAAAAGCTGATACTGCATACTCCTCCTATGGAAAAAACGGCTCATCAAACGGCGCAATACGGTCATATATTCCCCCCTTTTCACTGCTTCAAACCGGAAACGCTGGTGCCAAAAACCATTATACCATTTTTGCCCCGCGGCGGGGACATAGGGGCGGCAAAAAGCCCCTCTTCTTGGCCTATGCCGTAAGAGGGGCTTTCCAACGGATTCATTGTACGATGCATTGGCAAATGCTTCCGGGCTATAATTCAAAGAAGCCTTCCAATCCATTATCAACTCGCGCTGCGGGTATGCTTTCATCCCAATCACATTGAACAATGTTACTGCATTTCACCCGATGTACATCCATGCCTTGCTTTTCTCTATAACAGGTTTCAAGAATACGGTACCTGATATTATACGGCGAGCACTTCGGGCAAAAGCCCTTTGCGATGGCTTGCAGTTCCTCATCCGAGTAACCGCTGGTCATTTCGGCAAGCAGAATCGTATCCAACATGACATTCACCTTTCTTTAAGATATGACATTGCTTAATACCCCGATTTTTTCAATTTCCACTTCTACCCGATCGCCCGGATTCAAAAATTTTGGCGGCTGAAAGCCAAGGCCCACGCCTTTCGGGGTTCCCGTGGCAATAATATCGCCCGGTTTTAACGTTATTCCGCTGGAGAGCGTTTTAATCATGGCAGGAATGTCAAAAATGAGATATTCGGTATTGGAATGTTGTCTTATTTCTCCGTTGACTCTGCATTGAATATCCAATTTGACGGGAGCCGGAATTTCGTCAGCGGTAACTAAATAAGGTCCCATAGGTCCGAAGGTATCGAGACTTTTTCCCAAAAACCATTGACTGTGTTTTTTTTGCAGGTCACGCGCCGTGACATCGTTAATGATCGTATAGCCGAAAATATAATCATAGGCGTCGGCTTCGGAAATATTCGTGCCCTCCTTTCCGATCACAATCGCAAGCTCGGCTTCATAGTCGATTTGTTTCGTCACATCCGAATGGCTTTTGATTGGCTTGTTCGGTCCAATGACGGTTGTCGTCGCTTTACTGAAAACAATCGGATGCTGAGGAATATGTTTCGCTTCCTCCATAGCGTCCGTATACTCAAGCGCATGCTCCCTATAATTTAGACCAAGGCAAATGATATCTCGTCTGGGGAAAGGAATAGGAGCTTCAAGCACAATGTCAGAGAGCGGTAAGGCATGGTCCCCGCCGTCTTGGAGCAGACGGTTGATTTCTTTCAGACGGGAATAGGCCTCCCCGGTTTCAATCACTTCAATTAAACTTCCGGGCAATAAAGTTTCCTCAAAAAGCCGCTTTTCCGCTTCTTGCGCATCCACGACGGATTGTCCGTTTTGCGTTAGAAAGCCATACTTTAATTGCCCGGCGTGAGTAAATGATGTTAAGTACATGCTAAATCCTCCCTGGTCTTTAATCATAGTCGAGCGGCCAATCGTACAATTGGCCTAACCAATAATGTATTCATATCTTAGAGCATTCCCCCGCTTTTAGTCAAGCGTCTTTTATATAAATTCAAATCGTTTGCTGCTTATAGCGAATTGACGATAGGATCATACTATAGATATAATTAATAATTATTTCAATAACCGGACTCATTTGAAAGCATCATTGGTAAGACCATGAGGGGAGACTATGTAATGGCGGAATTTGAACTTGCCTTTTTTCCTGTAGGTGAAAATAAAGCTTTTCTTGAAATTGCAAATCAAATCAGAGATCACATAGAAAAAGGCGCGCTAAAAGTGGGAAACCGCTTGCCTTCCGAACGGGAGCTGGCAGAGAAATTCCAAACCAGCCGGGCAACAGTCAGGGAAGCCCTGCGCGCACTTGAAATCATCGGTGTCATTGAAAGCCATGTCGGACAAGGAACCTTCGTTAAAAACGCCAATTTTTCAAGCATGGATGGCTTATTCGCCGAGATCTCGAAGCAGACGAGTCCTTCCGAGGTGTTTGAAGTCCGAATGGCCTTCGAACCCTATCTCGCACATTTGGCTGCACTTCGCGCCACGCAAGAAGATCTACAGCAATTAAAACAAAATATGGATCAGTTGAATCAAGCGATAGAAGATGCCGATATTCGCCAATTTGAACAATTGGACGGCCAATTTCATCATATGATCGCCGTCTCCTCCAAAAATTCATTTCTCCTTTACATTATGAACATCGTGAATAACGTTCGTTCGGAAAAGCTATGGGGAACATTGAAAGAAAAGAGCTTAAATCCGGAGCGAATGAAAACATACAGTGCACAGCATTTTGAAATTTATCAAGCGATAAGCGAACGTGATGCCCGCAGAGCGGAAATTGTCGCTTTGGAGCATTTAAAAACGGTAAGAAGCAATATGCTGGAACAATAGCTTTTCACTTAAACAAGCTGCCATGTCTCTGTCATGGAGCTTGTTTTTTATTTTTTTATTTACGGAAGGATAGGCGTCGTTTACTATAGGGGTAGATATTGGTTAAACCAATTTGTTGTTTTGGAATAACCAATTTTGAAAAATACGATTTCGGGGAGGTATGAGATGTTAGGCCAGGTCAATGATTTGAAAGTTAACTATGAAAGTAAAGGCGACGGTGACGTCATTGTCTTCGTCCACGGCCTGGGAGGCAGTCTCCATATCTGGAACAGCCAGACAACGGTTTGCTCCAGGTATTATAGAACGCTTTCCTACGATTTGCGCGGGTCCGGGCGAACCGGTCTTTCACAGTGCGAGTATTCGATCGAGCTGTGGGTTTCTGATCTAAAGGAATTGCTGCTGCGCGAAAACATTGAGGCGGCACATTTGGCAGGCCATTCGCTGGGAACCCTTGTTGTTCAGCATTTTGCGGTCTCCTATCCGCACATGGTCAAAAGCCTGACGCTCATAGGAGGTCTTACCGAGCCCTCGGAGGCGGTCAGGAAAGGAATTTACGATCGCTCCGATGTGGTCCGTACCAATGGAATGGACGCTGTTGCCGATGCCATTATCGAAGGCGGTTTCTCTTCCTATTCCAAGCATACGAACAACGCTTTAATCGGATTGGCCAAGGATCTGCTGCTGCGCAATCATCCGGAAGCGTATGCGGCTTCCTGCAGAGCGCTTGCCCAAGCGCAGGCGATCGACCACTCCAAAGTCGAGGCCCCCGTTCTGCTTATTGTCGGTGATGAGGATAAGGTGAGTCCTCTTTCGATGTCAAAGCTCATGAGCCGGCGTTTCCCCAGAGCGCAGCTGGAAATTATACCGAATTGCGGACATTGGGCTACGATCGAAATGCCGGATGCCGTCAACAAAAGCCTTCTCAACTTCCTGTCCACACTTTAATGCCGGTTTCCCTGATTGTAAGAATAAAATCTCATTCGCATGCTATTCCATTTCATGAAAGGGGTTACAAATATGAAAGCTGTATTGCTCCGCAACGGTTTATTAATCGATGGTACGGGAAAAGATGCGCAGGCGGGAATGGATGTCCTGATTGAAGGCCATCAAATCACCTCGATAGGCACTCATCTTTCTCTTCCCGCCCATTACGATCCGGCCGATGTCGACGTGATTGAACTGGACGGCAAAACCATCATGCCCGGTATGACAGAAGCCCACACCCACTTCACATGGCAAAACTCCCTTTATATTCAAGATATCGATTTCAAACCTCTTGAGGAAACCATGCTTGGTTGTTATTTAAACGCTCAAACGATGATTAAAAGCGGTTTTACTTCTTGTGTAAGCGCTGCCGCGAGAGGACGGGTAGACATTGCCCTTCGGGATGCCATTAATCAGGGGCTGATTGTCGGGCCCCGGATGCTGGCCAATGGAGCCGAGATTTCCGCAACCGGAAGCTTTGTCGATCTGCATCCGAATCATGTCCATGTTTCCGGTCTCTCTATTTTTGCCGATGGCGAGGATGCGGTTCGGCGAACCGTAAGAAGCTTGCTCAAGGAAGGAGCCGATCTGGTTAAGCTGAATGTAAGCGGCGAGAGTCTGACTCCGCACGCCCGGAGTGAAATGACGCTCTATACGTTGAAGGAAGTACGGGCAGCGGTCGAAGAAGCGCATGCCAGAGGAAAACGGGTATATACTCATGCGCGTTCATCCGATTCCGTGAAGATTTGTGTAGAAGCCGGGGTCGACATTATCGGACATGCCGATTTCATCGATGATGAAGCGTTTGAAATGCTTGTTGAACATAAGGACCGTTTATTCGTAGTCCCCGCATTGAACTGGCTTGTCTCCACATTAGAGCATGGGGCCCAATATTTCGGCCAGGAAGCTATAGATGCAACCGGATACAAGGAAGGATTGGAAATTGCCTTGTCGAATATGAATCGCCTTTACAAAGCCGGAGTTCGAATATTGCCGGGCGGCGACTATGGATTTAAATGGTGCCCTCACGGCGGCTATGCCCGGGATCTCGAACACTTTGTCAAACTGGTCGGGATGACGCCCATGGATGCCATTGTCTCCGCCACGAAATACGGCGGCCAGGTTATGCTGATGGAGGATAAAATCGGAACGATTGAGGCGGGTAAGCTTGCCGATATTCTGGTCGTAGACGGTAACCCGCTCGATAATATCTCCATACTCCAGGATCATGACAAACTCCATGTGGTCATGAAGGACGGAGCCTATATAATGAACAAGCTTCCAATCAGACAAGTTCAAGGCGCATAAAAAGAAAGGAAGAAGGGGCTGTCCCATAAGTCAACCTGATGGAGTAACTGGATGACCGAGGGACGGCTCTTGTGTTCTATGAAAAAAACGACTATATGACAAGGGTTGGGAACCCTTGCCAAGGCCATCGCCGTCAGATCTCTGTTACGCTGATTTTCAGCGTAACAGAGAATCCGCCACCGCCTTAAATCAGTATATCTCTTCACCGGCATGTGATGAAGAATGATAACGTTCGAATGCCCGCCGCACCTCTAGTATTTCAATAACGCGGACCCCCAGCCCAATCCTCCGCCGAAAGCGGCCATCGCCACCATATCGCCGCGTTTGATTTTGCCCGTTTTGACGGAATGATCCATAGCCAGCGGGACCGTAGCCGCCGAGTTATTTCCGTAATATCGGATCGTGCTGATCATCTTCTCGTGCGGAACGTCCAGGGTTCTTCCGACGGCGTCAATAATCCTCTGATTGGCTTGATGAGGAATCACCCAGTCCACCTGATCCAAAGTCAAGCCGCTGTGCTCCAGCGTCTCTTTAATGCTTTGGCTCATGAGTGTTACGGCAAGCCGGAAGATCCTGTTGCCGTTCATCAAAATCTTGTATTTGGTTTCCTCACTGTGCGGCTGAGGATGCCTGCTGCCCCCTCCCGGTACGATCGCCGCATCAAAATATTCTCCGTTCGAATGAATCGCGGAATGAATAATGCCATCCGGGGAGGCTTCATCGCCGGCAGACAGCACAAAAGCTCCGGCGCCGTCGGAGAACAAAATACAAGTGGAGCGGTCCGTGTAATCTGTAATTCTGGATAACGTATCGGCGCCGACCACCAGAGCATGCCTGCATGACCCGGATTTGATGAACTTCTCCGCAACATGCAAAGCGGCAATAAATCCGGTACAGGCGAGATGAACATCGAACGCTGCAATGCTGCGGCACCCTAACCGATGCTGAAGCTGACAAGCGACCGGCGGGAAAGGATGATCAGGAGTTTCCGTAGCCACAATGATCAGGTCGATGTCGGAGGCCTGCAGCCCGGCATCCCCGATCGCCTCCGCCGCCGCAAAAAAGGCCAGATCCGAAGTAGCCTGATCAGGCGATGCAATCCTTCTTTCGGAGATGCCGGTACGCTCCACTATCCAATCGTCTGAAGTATCTACGATCTTCTCCAGCTCACTATTCGTCAGTATGTTTTCCGGGACATAAGATCCCACTCCGCTAACCCTGGCTCTGGACATGATGGATACACCTCAATGCTTCTTGTATATTGAATTATTCACCGGTAAACCTGGGCTTTCTCTTCTCGCGGAACGCTTCCAGCGCCTCGATCCGGTCTTTGGTCGGGATGATGACCTCGTACGCTTTGGATTCCAGATCCAGACCGGTCTGCAGGTCAACGCCCAAGCCCCGGTCGATTGCATATTTAGCTTGATAAACGGCAAGAGGAGCATTGGCCAGCATTTCGTTTGCAAGCCGCTCGCACAGCTCCAGAAGCTGCTCCCGATCCTCGGCGAGACCGTTTAAAATACCTAAATCCAGCGCCTCTTCGGAACTGATTTTGCGGGCGGTAAGGATGAGTTCTTTCGCTTTGGACGGTCCGATCAGCCTGGGCAAACGCTGCGTTCCTCCCGCTCCGGGAATGATCCCCAGGCTCACTTCGGTCAGTCCCATGAGCACGCCTTTGACAGCGAATCGAAAATCGCAGGCCAGCGCCAGTTCAAACCCGCCGCCGAAAGCAAAACCGTTGATGGCGGCAATGGTCGGCTGCGGCAATCGCCCCAACGCCGAAAAAACGTCGCGGATTTTTCTTACATTTCGCCGAACCTGCTGCTCATTTAAGGTTCGGCGCTCCTTCAAATCGGCTCCGGCACAGAAAGCGCGGCCCTCTCCCGAAACGATAACCGCACGTATATCCCGGGGATTTTGCTCGATTTCTTCAATGATCTCCCCCAGACTGACGAGCGCTTCATAATGAAATGTGTTTAATTCATCGGGCCTGTTCAGTTTGATGCAGCCGATATGTCCATGCTGCTCCCATACGATTGGCTTTGGGTTCATCCTTGATCCTCCTCTTTCCATATGCCGATTCCTTGGCTGTGATATTGCTTCGTCAAGTCCTTGTACACCTTCGACGCTTCCTGGACCCACCAGAGAGAAGAGCCTTCAATGTCTTTTTTCTTCCGGGCGGGATTGCCGGTAATCAAAATACGCGGCGGAAATACGGTTCTAGGGGTCACAATGCTGCCCGCCGCGACAACGGATTCTTCCCCGATCTCCGCATCATCCAGGACGACCGAATTCATCCCGATAACGGATTTACGGCCAATACGGCAGTTGTGCAGTATAGCGCCGTGTCCGACGGTAACATCCTCCCCGATGAAGGTACCGCTATTGGTCATATGGATGACGCAGTTATCCTGCACACTGGTTCCCGCCCCTACCACGATCGGCCCGCAATCCCCCCGGAGCACGGCGCCAAACCAGATGCTCGCTCCGTCTTCAATCGTAACATCGCCGATAATCGTTGCATTAGGAGCAATAAACGCAGTGCCCGCGATCTTCGGTTGTTTCCCGTTAAATGCCAGAATCAAAGTGGAACACCTGCCTTTAAAAAAATGGCGATATCGGCCATACGGCAGCCGATATCGCAATACAAGTTGAATTCGTTCTATGCACCAATCCAGTTGGCTTCCCGTTTTTCCAGAAAAGCGCTCAAGCCTTCTTTGGCATCGTCGGAACGGAAGAGCAGATTTTGCAGCTCGCCTTCGTAACGAATCGCCACATTCAGCGGCATTTCCTTCCCATTCATGATGGAAAGCTTGATGTTGGCTGCAGCGTAGGATGCGCTGTTGACGATTTTTCCGGCATACTCAAGCACTTTTTCGCGCGTTTGCTCCTGCGGGAATACGTCATTGACCAGCCCGATGTCAAGCGCCTCCTGCGGCGAGATCGTTTTGCCTGTGATATTCATGTCCAGCGCGCGGGAGAAGCCGATCAGACGCGCCAAGCGCTGCGTCCCGCCGGTTCCGGCGAGCACCCCGAGCGAGATTTCCGGCAGACCGATTTTACCTGCTTGATCCCCCATAAAGCGAAGGTCGCAGCCGAGCGCCATCTCCAGACCGCCGCCAACGGTATGCCCTTCAAGGCAAGCAATGAAAATTTGTGGAGAACGCGCCATTTTATCCAGTGTCTCGTTGCAGAATAAGCAGAACTGGGTTTTGTAACGGGGTTCAGCCGCCTTCAAGAAGTTAATATCCGCTCCCGCAGAGAAAAACTTCGGTACATCGCTCATGAGAATCGCAACTTTAATGGATGAATCGAAACGGATTTCGTCAATCGCGGCGTTCAGCTCTTTGTAGAACTCCAGGCCGTAAGAGTTCGTTTTATTGATATGAAGGTGAATTTCTGCAATTCCGTTTTCTTTTTTAAGCGTCAAATTGGACATTTGAATTCCTCCTAAAGGTTGGTTTAAATTATTGAATTCCGAATAGATTCAGCGGACGGCTTCCTACGTAAGAGACAACGCTTTTGGTTTCCGTATACAAATTCATCGTTTCGAGCGATAGCTCCCGGCCGAAGCCGGATTGTTTGTACCCGCCGAACGGAGTGCCCGGGAATGCGGAGATCGGAGAGTTGATCATGACAATGCCTGCACGCATAGCGGCGGCAACCCGATGGGCTCTTCCATGATCCTTGGTCCAAACCGCGGACCCCAGTCCGAAGATGGAATCATTCGCCTGCTTGATCACATCTTTTTCATCACTGAACTTCATCACGACGACGACCGGACCGAAGATTTCTTCCTGGGCGACTCTCATGTCATTTCGAACATTGCCTATAATCGTCGGCATATACCAATGTCCCTTGTCAAACTCGGGGCCTTCAGGGCGCTTACCGCCATAAAGCACTTCGGCTCCCTCTTCCACAGCCAGCTTCACATAGCCGTCAATGACCTTCTCATGGCTTGCGGAGATAACCGCACCCATATGCACGCCTTCGGCAAACGGGTCACCGACGCGGATTTTCTTTGCCTTTTCAATGAACTTCTCCATGAACTTGTCATAAATGGATTCATGAACGAACAACCGGGAACGGGCTTCACAGGATTGACCTGTATTGTAAAAAATCCCATACAGCGAGCCGTCCACAGCGCCGTCCATATCGCAATCTTCGAATACGATGTTCGGAGATTTGCCGCCCAATTCCAGCGTCACACGTTTCAACGTGACGGACGCGCGGGCCATAATATCTTTACCGGTCTCCGTCTCGCCTGTGAATGCGATCTTGTCGATCCCGGGATGCTCGGTCATGTAAGGCCCGATTTCCGAGCCGCTGCCGGTCAGGACATTCACGACACCCTCGGGAACTCCCGCTTCATGGCAAACCTCTGCCAGCACGTACGCGGTTATCGGAGTGAAGCTGGCCGGCTTGAGCACCACCGTACATCCTGCAGCCAGAGCAGGCGCCACTTTCCAGGCCGCCATCATGAACGGATAGTTCCACGGGATGATTTGTCCGCATACCCCGACCGGTTCTTTTACCGTATAGTTAAAAAATCCGTTAGGTACCTGGTTCACTTGACCGCTCTGCGTAATGGCGGCGGCGGCATAAAATTCAAAGTCTTCGATCGCCTGGTTAATCTGCCCTTTGGCGGCGTCTACCGTCTTGCCGCTGTTGAGCACCTCAAGCTGAACCAATTCATTAAATCTGCCGCGCAGAAGGTCGGCGATCTTATTCAGCACTCGTGCGCGTCTGGCCGCAGAAAATTTGGACCACTTGCCGTTCTCGAATGCCTCCCGGGCCGCCGCCACCGCTTTGTCCACATCGGCTTTGGTCGCTTTCGCCACTTTCGCCAGCACTTCTCCCGTCGCGGGATTATGCGTTTCAAATACCTCGCCATTGCTGCTGTCTTCCCACTTGCCGTTAATAAAGAGCGGATAGTATTCTTTCAACATCGTAATCCTCCTCAGAGTTTTTCGATCACCGTGGCGAGTCCTTGTCCTACCCCTATACACATGGTAGCCAAGCCATAGCGGCAATCGGTGCGGGTCATTTCATGCACCATGGTAGTCACGATCCGGGCGCCGCTGCATCCGAGCGGATGCCCTAGAGCGATCGCTCCCCCGTTCACATTGACTTTGCTCATGTCGAGGCCAAGCTCTTTGACACAAGCGACCGATTGGGATGCGAACGCTTCATTGATTTCGATCAGATCCAGCTGGCTCACCGTCAAATTCGCTTTTTTCAGCGCTTTGGTTACGGCGGGTATCGGGCCGATGCCCATGTAGGCCGGATCGACTCCGGATGCCGCCCAGGTCACAATTTTGGCGATTGGGGTCAGGCCCAAGCCTTCCGCGGTTTGCCTCTCCATGATCAGCAGAGCGCTTGCCCCGTCGTTGATGCCCGAAGAATTACCCGCGGTTACGCTTCCATTTACTTTAAAAGCAGGTTTGAGCTGAGCCAGCTTCTCCAGGGTCGTGTCCCCTCTGGGATGTTCATCCGTATCGAACATGACGGTTTGTTTGCCCTGCTTCACCTCGACCGGAACGATCTCGCTCTTAAACCGGCCGCTTTGGATGGCCGCCTGCGCCTTAAGCTGGCTGGATAATGCGAATTCGTCCTGTTCTTCCCGGGAAATGCCATAACGCTCGGCCACATTTTCCGCTGTCTCCCCCAGGCTGACCGGAGGATATTGTTCCGCCAGTTTAGAATTCACCATGCGCCAGCCCAGCGTGGTGTCATACATCGTCTGGTTGCCCCGTTCGCCGCTCAAATTCGGCTTCAGCATGACGTAAGGCGCACGGGACATGCTTTCCGTACCTCCCGCGATAAAGATATCGCCGATGTTCGAATGGATCGCAGCCGCCGCCTGGTTAATCGCTTCCAATCCTGAAGCACACAACCGGTTGACGGTAACGCCCGGCACGGATTCCGGCATCCCCGAGAGCAGGACGGCCATACGGGCTACGTTGCGGTTATCCTCCCCCGCCTGATTCGCACAGCCGAAGAATACATCCTCCACCAAAGAGGGGTCGAGCGGATTTCTCTTGAGCAATTCACGAATCACAATGGCGGCCAGGTCATCCGGACGCACATGTTGCAGCGAGCCGTTATATTTACCGATCGGGGTACGCAAAGCGTCAACAATGACGGCCTCCCTCATACGATCGACTCCTTTGCATCTTGATTGGCATAGACATAAAATCCTCTGCCTGTCTTTTTCCCCAGCCACCCGGCGTGAACGAGCTTACGCAGCAGGGGAGCAGGCCGGTACCGGTCTTCGCCCATATCGCGGTGGAGTCCGGACAACACGGCATAAATGTCATCCAATCCCAGTTCATCCGCCCAAGCCAGCGGCCCCATCGGATAATTCGTACCTTTACGCATTGCCGTATCAATCTCTTCTGCCGAGGAGATTTTCTCCATCAACGCAAACGCGGCTTCGTTCACAATCATCGACAATATGCGGGGGAACACTAATCCGACTTCGTCTTCCACCCACTCGGTTTCTTTACCGATGGCGGTAAAGAAGGCTTCCGCTTGTTTGGCGTACCCGGCATCCGTCTGAAGCGCCGCGCACAGCTCGATCAATTCTGTTTGTTCCAGGTTGGCAAACGCCGCAAACCCTACAAGCCGGGAAGGATGAGACAGCCATGATGCCGCTTGAGTCGCTGTAGCCCCCAGTACCGAGGACAAAATCAGCGTATCGCCGGCAATGTATTTTTCCAAGCTCTGAAGCCCGGCTTTTTTCTCCGCAAGCTCCAGGTTCGATGTTTCTATCACGATATGGAGCGGAATGGAGCGCGTCTTCGCCTCCTGAAGATCAAGGACCTCCACTCCGTTCACAGGACTAAGCTGCTTTCTCAGCGCATCGGCAAGTGAATTGGTGCCTACAACAGCGACGTACTGCCTATCTGTCATACTCGTAGTACCCTCCCCCCGACTTTCTGCCCAGCTGTCCCGACTGTACCATTCTTTGCTGGTAATAATGCGGGCGAAATCGGGCATCGCCGAAAAATCCCTGGTGTAAAGATTCCGTTGTGGCAAAATTAATATCCACGCCGATCATATCCTGCAATTCAAAAGGACCCATACGGAATTTCCCCGCTTTGGTCATAATCCGGTCGATCTGTGCCGGGGATGCCATCTGATCGCCCATAATCCGCAACGCTTCGTTATAGTAAGGGCGTGCAATCCGGTTAACAATGAATCCCGGGGTATCCTTACAGGTGACAGGGCTCTTGTTGATGCTCCGCGCAAAATCTGCAAGACGCTCCATCACGTCCTCTCCGGTCCGCAGTCCGCTGATCACCTCGACGAGCGGCATCAAGGGGGCAGGGTTGAAAAAATGCAATCCCGCAACCCGTTCCGGATGATCCGTGAACCCTGCAATTTCAGTGATGGAGAAGGATGACGTATTCGTAGCCAATATCGTTTCGTTCGGGCAGTGCCGGTCCAAATCCTGAAAAATAGTTTGTTTAATTTCCATGATTTCCGGAGCCGCTTCGATCACGATTTGGCACACCTGCAGATCGGCCAGCTGAACCGTTGTACGAATTCTTGTTTTTACATCATGTGACTCCGACTCGGTCAGCTTGCCTTTTTCGAATAATTTATCAATCTGGGAATAAATGCGTGTTAAGGACCGCGTAACAATCTCCTTGTTGATATCGTACAGCAGAACGCTAAAACCGTTTTGGCTGATGATTTGCGCAATACCGGCGCCCATCGTGCCTGAACCAACCACTCCGACCGTCTGTACCTTCATCGGGCTTTACACCTCGCGTCACCGGGCATCCTCATTTTGCCACCGGATATATTCAAAAGCGCTGCGGCAGTCGTTGCAGTAATATTGCCTGACCAGCTGCGCCGTCCCAAACCGGGATAACAGCACGACATTCGTCGAATTGCAAAAGGAACAATGGGGTTGTTTTTCATCTTTAGACGACATCGGATTCAGCCCTTTGCGCCTGCACACTCCCGATTTGCGACTGAAAGGGAGCCACAAGTCTGACTCCGGGCTTTAGATACCCCTCTTCAATCAAAGCACTGGAATCCTCCAGCCCCTTCAGCCAAGCCTGTACCTCCGGAAATACCTTTTTTATGCTTTCGTCCATTTTGCGCGGGACTGCGCCTTGATCCCTGAGAAGCTGTTCCACCCAGCCTCTGGAATACATAATATGCTCTTTTTGCTCCCTCAACAGCTTGTTGATGCGGTTAACCACATCGGTATGGCGTCCATTCAGCATGGCTTTAAGCACAAGCTCCAGCCCTACATTCACCACATATAAAGAACCGATTAAGTCAATCCAGTTGTCGACGGCAACCACGGATGTAAACGCTTTACCAGTTTGGCGTTCGATCTCCTGTTTCTTGATTCCTTTCAAATCGAACGCCCAGTTGTAAAGCAGTCTCGCATGTCCCAGCTCTCCTTGAGCCATGGCAATGGTAGATAGGGTCGCTTCAAGATCCGGGCCGCTGACTCCGATTTCGACCAACAGATCTCCCAGAATGTATTTATTATCCGCTATCGTTTCGATGGTTTCGATAAATGAGGCCAATCCGGCTGTTTTGTTACTCATATCGCACTGCTCCTTCTTTAACAAGTAGCCCCTCCGGCTGGATGACCCACTTGATGCTGTCTCTGCGAACGACGCACATCTCCACCCAGTCTTCCTCGTCGTAGATATAGCCCGCGTATACTTTGGCCAATTCATCCGTCGGAGCTTCAACCGTTCCAACATGGATCAGGTTGTCTCCTCTCTTGATCCGCGTAAACACTTCATATTCAAATCGGGTTCCTGTTTGGCTCATCGGGCGCTAACCCCCCATTTTTTCATTCTCTCGCGCGCTTCCGGGCTTAAACGGTCCACGGTCCACGGCGGATTCCACACGACATGGATTTGCACTTCCCGCACACCCGGTTCCTGCAGCAGTCTTTTTTTGATATCCGCTTCGATCCACTCCATACAGGCGCAGGAGACGGCCGTGTACGTCATGGTAACGGAGACGACCGCATCCGTTTCTTCTATTTCGTATATAAGCCCCATATCAACGACGCTAACGGGAAATTCGGGATCCATTACCTCTTTCAAAGCTTCCCAATAACGCTTGACCTCCTGCTTTACATCCTGCATGCTACCCCACCTCTTTACGGAGAGCCGCCATCTTGTGGGCGCCTTGCTGGATACGCGATACGAACTCCACATTCTGCGGGCCTCTCTTTTTAAATCGTGCGATGACGCCTTCCCATGTATCCGGTTGATCCAGCAGCCATGTTTTGTTCTCAACATCAAATTTACAGGGAAATGGCACGGTAATCTCGTACTTTTGCATTTGCTCATTCCAGCGGGCCGGTATCTTAACCCCTATCGATTCGCAAAATGGAACGGCGGTAGAAAGCCATTTTTGCCTGAGCTCATCGTTCGATCTGCCTTTGAGCCGATAATCCAGCTGAGCCGAACGGCTCTTCAATTCATCCGCTACACCGAAGAACTCCAGCCCCATCAGGAACATCCAATCCACGGCTTTCTGTACCTGCTTGGCGGTTTCCGGGTTATCCATCGCGGCTCTCATAATAATTTCCCCGTTGCGCAGATGGAACAATTCCTCTTTATCTACCTTGACCAGCGCCCGCTTCCACGGTCCATAGGATGTAAATTCGTACGCATCTCCAAGGAGCGTGTAGCCTGCGCGGTCGAACAACGCATTGAAGACTCCCAGTTCAATCCAGTTCGAAAGCTTGAAGTCGAAAGCATAAGGATTCTTCCATTTATTCGCCGGCCGATCATAAAGCAGCTCGTTCACATCTACGCCAAGGTCCTTTAATAAACGGTAAGCGATATGCGCGTGGCCGATTTCATCCTGCATTATAGCCAGCGCCGTAATTTTGTTATTCAGCGTAGGCGCTTGTTTGTAAACGGTTAACAAAGGAGGAACACTAAGCAGTTCCGTGTCGCCGACAATCACCAGCGTCTGCTTCAAAGCTTTGAGATATTCCTCATCCATATCTTCTATCCGTTCGACCATGAAGCCCGCATTGACCTTTTCTTTTAACAATGTAGCTTGCTGCATCACTATCACCTCATTATGTTTTTTTATTTTTCGTTCGTTTAACGTAATAATATAATATACTCTTTTCGCTGTCAAGATCATTTTATCCCATAAAAAAACCCCTTAAATAAGGATTTATTCTTACTTAAGAGGTCTGAAGTTCATAATGCCACACGCCATTTTTCAATATCTTTTTAATACGGTCGTTCATTTCTAAATAATCCAATAAGCCAATGATTTCGGACATGACTGGAGCAAAGACGTGGATATACTTGGTTGGATAATAGCTTTGAGCAAGCTCGTAGGCCGTCGAACCGCCGCTTTGAATCATTTCCCGTATTTTCTCTGCTTTTTGCCCGATTCGCGTTAATCTTCTTTCAATCAGGTCCTTGGGATCGTCAATCAGCTCCCCATGTCCCGGAAATACGGTGTCCGCATGGAGAGACAAGCATCTGTTTAATGAACGGGTATATTCAACCAAGGTGAATTTCCGGTTTCCTTCCAGGTCCGGCTCAATGAAGGCGTTGCTGGAGATCGTCTTCAGCAGATGATCGCCGGCAAACAACCACTGCCTTTGGGCATCCCAAAAAGCAATGTGATCCGGAGCGTGTCCGGGAACTTCTATCACTTGAACATTTCCCAGATATTCTGAATCGGAAAGCGGAATGATTTCCGCATGGATTTTAAACTGTTCATTCCGCCGGACGGCCTCCTGCAGCTTGAGAATATGCTGATCTCCGGCCGCACCGCAGCCCATCGACCGATATAATTTTTCGAAAAAACGAATGCGCAGCGACAGAAATTCGGGGTCTCTCTTTAGCCGGGGAATCGATTCCCGGTGCGCGTAAACAGGGATTTCCCTCCGTGCGGTTATGCGATTGACCAATCCGATATGGTCCTGATGGTTATGGGTAATCCAAATTTGTGACAGATCGCTTAAGGAATAACCGTTTTGGGACAGCGTCAAATGGAACGCATTCCAGCATTCATCGGAATCCATACCTGCATCGATTAAGGTAAGATTACCGTTTTCTTCCATTAAATACATATTTACGTATCCCACGTCATACGGCGTTGAAACGGTGATCGGATATACTGTGCACCCGTTTTTTTCTGTTTTATCCACTGGTTACCTTCCCCCTTTACCGTGAAGCTGTGGAGAGCACAGCCCACATTAGTCGGCGGCAACAAATTCGGACAACCGGTGCAGTTTCTCGGCATGCTCCGCTAAATCGCTTGTCGTTCTGGCGATGTCTACAATTCCATCCAGCTGTTCGGATACAATCTTGTGGACCATCTGCATTCGGTCATTGATCATTTGTACGGCCGACGCAATTTCAGCAAGCATATGTGCAATCGATGTTGAAGATTCCTTCGTATCGGCGGACAGTTTGTTGATTTCTTGGGCTACTACGCCCATCGCCTTGCCCTTGTCGCCCAAGTGAGCGGTTTCAATCTTGGTATTGATGCTCAGCAGATGAGTCCGAACCGATACTTCCTTTAACAGGTTGGTGATGCTTTCAATGCCGTCAATATTTTGGCTTAAGCGTACGGTTTGGTCCGCGATTTGCGAAATAATCCGTTCCACTTCGGCAGAGGAGGCGCTGAACTGCTGCGAAGTGGCGGCTAAATGCTGCATGGACGACGACAATCGTTCAGCGGCATGAAATAACTGCTCCTGCTTTTCGCGTGTAATCGCCGTGGATATGCACCCGACAAGGCGGTCCCCGTCATAAACAGGCAGGCCGATCGCAATGGTGGGCACGCCAAACACTTCCCTGGGCACATACCCGATTTGCCGCGTCCCGCTGGTCAGGGTTCGATGGGTAATGCCTCCCGGCTTAATGGGGTCGCCGGCTTTAAGACCTAAAGTAAAGGTTCGGCCAGGAATATACTCCAGAAACTTTTCGGTATCCGATACGCCGATCGTCGTATCTTCCTGCGAAAGAGAATTCCAAAAAGGCGCTATGGCGCAGAAATGGGCTAACAGCTGATTCAAGTACATCCCTCCGATGATGGGCTAACCTATTTTATGGCTGCGGTAAAGCAGCGAAAGTCCTGATGAACACCATCTTCCCCATCGTTCCTCGTCCGGTTAACTGCTCATGCCTAAATATTTGTGCTTTACTGCGTCATTCCGCTTTAAATCATCGGGGGACCCATCGAATACGACTTCCCCTTTACACATCACATATACCCAATCGGCTACATGCAAAGCCATGGATATATTCTGCTCCACCATCAGCATGGAAAGGCCTTCCTGCTTCAAGGCGGAGATAATGTTCTCGACCTCCTGCACCATCAGCGGCGACAAGCCCTCCGACGGTTCATCCAGCAGCAATAGATCGGGATTGGTCATTAACGCACGGCCTATGGTCAGCATTTGCTGCTCGCCCCCGCTGAGGTTTCCTCCCATGGAGGACGCCCGTTCCTTCAGACGGGGAAACAGTTCATAAATCCTGTCTAATGTCCAGCCTCTTCTGGAGCTGTTCCGGGCGGCGATCGTCAGATTTTCCTTTACCGTAAGATTGGGAAACACGCCTCTTCCCTGCGGAACCAATCCGATTCCCAACTGCGCCACCCGGTACGAGGGCAGCTTCTGAATCTCGTTTCCCTGAAACCGGATTTTCCCTTGTCTTGGAGGGGTAAAACCGATAATAGAGCGGATGGTCGTCGTTTTTCCCATGCCGTTACGTCCCAGCAGCACGGAAAGCGAGCCTTTTTTCACGTTTACGGAAACGCCCTGCAGCACATGGCTGTCTCCGTAATAGGAATGAATATTATCCACCTGAAGCATCTTATGCCCCCTCCTTTCCAAAATAAATTTCATATACTCTGAGATCCGTCTTAATCATCTGAGGATCGCCTTCCAGGAAAATATTTCCGTTATATAGAACCGAAATGCGGTCAGCCAGCCCGAATACGACCTCCATATCATGCTCAATGATCAGCAGCGTCAGGTCTCTGGGCATATTTTGCAGCAGCTTCAGAATATGCTGGGTTTCCGTGTTGGACATGCCGGCGGTCGGTTCATCCAACAGCAGTACTTTGGGCTCCGTCGCAATGCCCAGCATAATCTCGACCTGCCTTTGCTCTCCGTAGGAAAGCTTTTTGACCACGGTGTCCTTCCGGTCCGCAAGCCCCCAAGTATCCAAGAGCTGCTCTGCCCGGCTGTACAGCTCCGGAAATTGTTGGGCGGTTCTTTTGCGAAACCAAACATGATGGAGCCCAAACTTCACCTGCAGCACCAGCAGCAGGTTATCCAGCACGGTCAGCTCTTGAAGCAGATTGCTTTTTTGAAAAGTCCTCACCATGCCTTTTCTGACCCGTTGATGGTTGGGTACCCGGGAAATATTCTCATTAAAATAGTAAATATCTCCGCTGGACGCCGCCAAATCTCCGGCAATCATGTTAAACAAGGTCGACTTCCCCGCTCCGTTCGGTCCGATGAAGGCTCGGCGTTCACCCGGTTGAACGGCAAAGGTAATGTCTTTTAATATCTCCAGACCGCCGAATCGCTTGCCGATCCCTTCTACACGCAGCGCATGATCCGCCACGATGGAATGCTCTTCATTTCTCATCCTGAATCACCCCGCTCATCCTGACCTTCAACTCTTTCTCGTTACCCTTCCCCTGATTAACGTTTTTCCGTTCATTCCACAATGACCCGATACTGACAATGCCTTTCGGAATAAAAATAACGAACAGGATGAACGTCATACCGACAATGAGCATCCACATATCCGTATAGGAGCTGACGAACGTTTCCAGGATGACGATAAAAGCCGCCCCCAGCACCGGACCGATCAACGTTCCGACGCCTCCGACCAGCACCATAATCAGTACTTCCCCGGACATCGTCCAATAAATATCTTTTGGAGATATAAATCCGTTGAAAAAGGCATACAGGCTGCCGGCCAACCCGCCTATTCCTCCCGCCAGAATAAAAGAAATGTTTTTATAGATCGTCGTATTGTAGCCCATGACTCTGACCCTGGTTTCGTTCTCCCGGATGCCGACGAAAATTTGGCCCAGTGGGGAATGCAGAATCACGCTCAGACCGATGAAAACGATCAAAAAGATGATCAGGATAAAGAAATAAAACGCGATCGGACTATCCAACAGCCCATTGACCCATAGCGTAGGCTTTGGAATTCCGGATAATCCGTTGTCCCCTTGGGTCAGACTGCCCCAACGATACACGAGCGCATAAAACATTTGTGAAAAAGCGAGGGTAAGCATCAGAAAATAAAATCCGTTGACCCGGTTGCAGAAAAATCCGATCATACCGGCCATCATCAGCGATAAAAGGATTCCCGCAATTAAAGTGACGAATACATTCGAGGTGTAATGGATCGCAATCAGACTGGAGGTATACGCCCCCACACCGAAAAATGCCGCATGTCCGAGCGATACCAGACCGGTATAACCTACCAGGATATTCAGGCTGAGAGCAAAAATGCCCAGAATTAAGATTTCAACCAGAATGCTGAGGAAATAATTGGACATGATAAAAGGGGCAATGCAAAGCGCAACCAAAAGGACTAAGAAGACCACCGGGTTCTTTTTCAATCCAGCCATCAATGCACCTGCTTTCCTAACATTCCGGTAGGTTTTACAACCAGAACGAGAGCCATCAGTCCGAAAATGATGAGCAAGCTCAGCTGCGGAAACAGCACCTTGCCGAAGGTTTCCACTACGCCGACAATCAAGCCGGCAAGCAATGTGCCGGTGATGGACCCCAGTCCCCCGACCACCAGGATCACCAGCGCAAGGATCAGCACTTCAAATTCCATTCCCAGATAGAGCCCCAGCACCGGACCTGCGGCCACACCGCCGAGTCCGGCCAGAAGTCCTCCGATGGCAAAGACGACGGAGAACACGATTTTGATGTTAATGCCCAGCCCGCTTACCATCTCGCGGTTGCTTAAGCCGGCACGAATAATGGCTCCCCATCTGGTTTTTTCCTGCAGGTACCACATGACGGCGGCAACCAGCAGACCAAAGCCCATAATCAGTATGCGGTATAGAGGAAAGGTTTGACCGAACAGCTCTACGGACCCGCTTAACCAAGGGGGAAGCGTCAAGGATTTGACATTGGCGCCCCAGATTAAACGAACCACATCGTGAAGAATGTAGGCTACTCCGAAGGTCAGAAGCACTTGCGACAAGTGCCCTAATTTATAAGTGGGGCGCAGCAGGCAAATTTCAAGCAGGAAACTGATAACGGCGACAAAAATGGGAGCCAGAAGCAGCGCATACATAAAGTTGGGAGCAATATGCTGAGTAATGCTAAGGGCCAGATAGGCCCCTATCATGTAAAGAGAACCATGGGCCAAATTCAAAACGCCCATTATTCCGAAGATTAACGACAAACCGATGGTTATCATAAAAAGGAGCAGACCATATGACAAACCGTTGACTAACTGTATAGCTATAATATCCAAGACCATCCCTCTCCTTCATGGTGCGGGGCTATCAAGGCCTTCCCGTCATTTCCCTGGATCTTTAATTTCCCCGATCTCTTCAACAACCTTGTTCTCTGTCTTGCCGTTTTGAATTTCTGTTTTGATCAGGTACAACTTTTGAATCACATGATGCGTCTCCGGATCGAATTGGATCGGTCCGCGAGGACTTGTAAATTGAACCTTGCCGATCGCTTGAGACAATTTTTGCTTATCGGACGTATCTCCGTTCAAGCTTTTCAAGGCTTCGACAATGACGCGTGCGGCGTCATAGCCTTCAACCGATTCGATGCTCGGACGCGCATTGTACTTCTTCTCATAGGCTGCAACGAACGCTTTGTTCTCCGGCGTATCCAGATGATAATCCCAGAACATGGTGCTGGTGATGCCTTCCGGGGAATTGCCTTGTTCAGGGCGAATGTCCTCCGCATTTAACCATCCGGAGCCGATCAGCGGAATTTGTCCTTTCAGGCCGTACTGCTCATACTGTTTGACAAATCGCACGGCGTCGGCGCCAGCGAAGAAAGCATACACGGCTTCCGGTTTTTTGCCTTTGATCTGCGTTAAGTAAGAAGCATAGTCATTCGAGCCCAGAGGCGGATACACTTCACCGACAATCTCGCCGCCGGCAGCCGTAAACGCTTCTTTGAAGGCGCCTGCCACCTCTTTGCCGAAGGCGTAGTCGGCAGCGGTTACATAAATCTTTTTGGCAATGTGATCATAGGCGTATTTCCCCATCGAGTTCCCGATTTGCCAGGAGCTGAACGATGAACGCCAAATGTAGTCGCTGCGTTTGGTTCTCGTCAAATCGTTGCCGCCGGCGTGAGATACGAGAAACGGCAGCTTTTTGCTGTCCACTTCATCGCGCAAGGCATAAGCGACAGCCGTACTTACAGGACCGGTCAAAATATCGATATTGTCTTTTTCCATCAGCTTGCGTAATTTACGAAGCGCCCCCTGAGGATCGTTCTCTTCATCTTCTTTAATGAGCGTGATTTTTCTGCCTGCAGCTTCCCAGTTCACGCTTTCAAAATAAAGCTCCATGCCTCGGGTCAAATTCTCACCCAGAGAAGCGTAGACACCGGAGTAAGGCAAAATGGCTCCTACTTTTACAGGGTCCTTACCATTTGCAGTGGGAGTTGAAGCGTCGCCTGTACCGGGACTGTTACTTGGGGTTGTTGTTCCCGCCGACTGGCCACAGGCCGTAACGAATACCAAACATAAAGCCAAAACGATCAATAAACTCCCTTTTACTCTTTTCATCCTTGATCACCCCTATATATTTTTATAACTATGGAACACGGAGGGAAAAAGATTTTTTTCGTTGGAATCCTTATAGAAACATTTCGTCGGGATTCGCTTGGGTGTAAATGTTGAGTTGACCGTCTTGACTTTTATTCAATCTTCCTTGAAACGCCAGACATTCCAGATGAGCAAGGGTCTCCGCCATAGCGAACCGCCATTGGTGCGGGGTCAGCTCCTTATGCCGGAATACATCCGAGGCCACTTCATAAGCGGTCCTCCCCTGCCTCACAAGCCCCCGCATTTGCTCTAACCGCTGCTGATGATGCTCCAATAATTGCGATACCCGTTGTGGAATGTTATCGATCAGCTTGCCGTGCGCCGGAAGCGCCAGCGAGATATCAAGCGCCGCCGTTTGCTGCAGCGATTGAACGTAGTCTTCCAGGGGATTGGACCGGCCTCCGGGCCACAAGCTGATATTCGGTGTAATTTTATCCAGAATATGATCTCCCGCGAGCAGCAACCGGTTCTCCGATTGATAGAAGCAACGATGCCCGTCGCTGTGACCCGGTGTCGGAATCACCTGCCAGAGTTCATCGCCCAGTCTTACTTCCGTCATCGTCATCGGCCTGAGCTCAGGCAGGGGAAGCACATGGTCATGGAGCTTTAGCATATGTTCAACAATTTGCTCGGCCAACGACTCGGGAACGCCATTCTCTTTGCCCATTTGCCCGACAAGCTTGGCTTGAACATCGCCGTTTCTCCATGCCCTGTCCACCATCGCCATGTCCGCTTCACTGATATAGACCGGGGCGCCGGTCCATTCCTGCATCCATCCCGACAAACCGAAATGATCCGGATGAAAATGGGTGAGGTAAATGACCTCGATATCTTTCGGCTGAATCTTCAGCTCGGTAAACGCCTGTTTCCATGCCTCTTGTGCGTCCTTATAGTTAAAACCCGCATCGATCATGACAATCCCTTGCTGTCCTATCGCCAGATAGCAATAGATGTACTTCATCGGGAACGGCACCGGAATGGGTATTCTAAATAGCCCTTTTCTAATCTGCTCCATCTTTAAGCGCGCCTCTCTATTTGTTATGCCAAACGGGCCGACGCTTCTCCAAAAACGCTTTCAAGCCTTCTTGAGCGTCTGCGGATTGAACCAGTTCCCTTAAATAGATGTTTTCCACGGGTTTGATCGCCGAAGCAAAGGATGGGGCCATGGATTCGCGGACCGTTTTTCGCGTTAAACGCAAAGCCAGGGCGCTTTTGGTGCGCAAGTGCGAGAGCAGCTGCTCCAGAGCGCCGTCCAGCTCGCTTGGAGGAACGACCCGGTTGACCAGCCCCCACTCATAAGCCTTGGCCGCACTGATGCTCTCACCCGTCAATAAAAGCTCCATCGTTCTGTTATAGCCGGTCATCCAGGGGAAGGTCACGATGGATACGGGTGGAAACAGCGCCAGATGAATCTCAGGCTGACCGAACTTCGCCCGTTCGCTGGAAAGCACGATATCGCAGAACGTAGCCAGCTCGCATCCGCCTCCAAGCGCTGCGCCGTCGACCACGGCAATCGTCGGGCAGGGAACGTCAGCAAGGCAGTGGAACATGCGGTGAAACAGATGAATCATCGGCTCCGTTTTATCACCCAGATGGTCTTCCACCGCAACCCCTGCGGAGAATACTTTTCCTTCCGCACGGATGACAAGCGCATTCAAATGTTCATTGCCATGGAGTGAACTAAATGCGTGAACCATTTCCTCCATCATTTCCATGTTCATGACATTGACTGGAGCTCTTCGTAATACAAGAGTGGCAACCTTGTCTTCGATCGAGAAGCCGATCCATTGATATTCGCTCACGGCTTACACCCTTTCTGTTTCTATCGCTGCGGCCGGTTTAATGACTCCGCCAGCCTTGACGTCATAAAGACCAAGAGGAATTAATCGCAGCCCGGGAAGGAAGTCGCATGTCAGGAACAGCAGCGTATACAGGATGTCGTGGAAAGGAAATCCCCTTTTCTTCAGCTCGGATAACAGCACTTCCTGATACTCTACCGCCTTGTGAAACTCAGGGTCGGTGGTCATCATTCCGGCTAACGGAAGCGGAATCTCTACAATGATTTCTCCACGGTCTACGATGACAATACCGCCGCCCAGCTCATGGACACGCGCCGCCGCCTTCGCCATCGCCTCTGCATCCCTGCCGATGACAAGCAATTGTGTCGTCGTATTATAGGTGGAAGCCATCCCGTCTAAATCTACGGCAAAGCGTTCCATAATGCCTTTGGTAATCCATTGGCCATCCCTGTCGATCAGGTTGGCCATCACCAGCCCCGGATGCTTTGACAGGTCTGCATACCCGTTGTTTACAGGCAACTCCGTATCTTTTTTCTTTGTGATCACGTTGCTTTGAAAATAAATGACCGGTACGGGTTCGGCTGAAGAGGTATGCGGATAACGGTACAAATCCGGATGCTGCAGTAACGTCCGTTCCATGGTAAACGCCGGTTTGGCCACGTATTTCATCCAATCGATGACCGGTGGAGATACAAGCGTTTGGCCTTTCAATGCTACGATGGTACCGGCGGAAATGACCAGCTCCGGACGAAAATCAACCAGGTTCGGCAAAATCAGCACGTCGGCCCGCCGGGCGGGAGCGATTCCGCCGACTTCCTGATCCAGGCCGAGAAAGGTGGCCGGATTAATCGTCGCCATTTGAATAGCCTGCATCGGAGTCAATCCAAGCTCCACCGCTATTCTCAGCAGCCCGTCGACAGAGCCCTGTTCCTCGATAAAGGCAGGGTGAGGGCCATCGGTCGTCAGCAAAATACGATTCGTACTCACTTTATTTTCTGTGATCAGCTTCATAATCTCGGGAAAATCCGGACGCAGCGAGCTGTTGCGCAGCGTCGTCCACATGCCTAAACGCAGCCGGTCCAAAGCTTCTTGCGCGGTAATCGCTTCGTGACAGGCGCTAATGCCTGCAGCCACGATCGAATTCAGCTTTTCATAGGAGCAGCCGGCCGTATGTCCATCCGATATTTTCCCCAGACGCTTGGCATATTCGATCGTATCTATCACAAACGGATCGCCTTTATACAAGAGCGGCCAGCGGGTGATCTCCGCCGTACCGACGACCTCCTCAAGCTCAAGCAAAGAACGGACGTCCCCGGCGTTAAACTCATCCCGCTCACTCGGGTACTCCGCCTGCGAAACCAGGCGTACGAGCCATAAGTTATTTCCGGGCAATTCTCTAAGGTCCTGCAGCATGGCTTTAAACCCGCTAGCACCCATATGGAGATAAAAAAACAGATTATCGTTCACTAATGTAGTCGTTCCTGATGAAAGCGATTTCATTGTGAGGCTGACAGGGTTGTATACAACCCATGGATGTGCATGCGGTTCGATAAAGCCCGGCGAGACATACTTCCCTTCGGCATGAATCACCCGGGTATGTTCCCCTATTGCCGCTTCGCTATTCCCGATATAAGCGATGCGGTCTTTGTAGATAGCCACGTTCTGCGGCAGGAACTCGCCCGAGTACACGTTAATCACCGTACCGCCCTTGATGAACAGATCCGCGGGACGGCGACCTTGTGCAACTTCAATCAATTCAACTCTTGTTGCATGTGATTTCAAAGCAAGCTCCTCCTTACGCATTGACCTTCAAATATGGGTCAAATATATATTTCTGCGAACGGATTGATGGCCTTCTCCCTTTTGGCCTGAATTTCCCGGTCAGGGGCCTGCTCAAACAAGCTTTCAAAATATTTGACCGAAAGTGTGGAGAGAAGCTGGTGCATATTCCAAAACAAATCCCTCGCTTCGTTCCCGTTCCAATTGTGCGGCAGCAGATCCTGAGGAAAGCCGGGATCATTAAACAGGAATTTTCTATAATAATGAACAAGGTATGTTCGTTCTACAAAAGCTTCCAGACTGGTCAAGGAATCGTTCCAGACGCGTTCTTTCAGCATCTCGTATTTGGGCCTGTAGGTCTCGATGAAGGTTTTGTAATCCTCTTGAATGCTTTGCAAATTCCAGCCTTTGTCAATGATGTACTGCTGGTCATGCGATAAGAGGGAACTGGAGCTGAACAGCATCGCATATTCCTTTAATTCATAGGTTTCGATCATTTCCAATATTTGTTTTTCCAAGGGGTTGGGGCTTACCCAGGTGCTGTTGGAAATCATCCCGAATCCGGTCCAGCTTAATTCCTTGCGAACCTGGTTTCTCAAGTCGCGTTTTTCCTCCGGCATGGAATACGTTAAAATTCGCCAGAAACCGTCCCACTTGTGGCTTTTGATCGAATATACCCTTCTGACGCCGTCCTCGATTCTGCGTTTTCCTTTTTCCGTCAAGCTGTAGTAGCTTTTATTCCCTACTCTTCTCACCTGCAGAAGATCCTGCTGAACCATACGGAGCGTTGCGCCGCGTACCGACGATTCGGAGATTCCGAATTCAGCCATCATTCGAATCAGACTTCCGATCCAGATTTCCCCACCGTAATATTGAATAAAGTCACCGTACAATGTAAACATCAGTGATCTGGGTTTCATTCTTGTTAAGTTCTCCTTCTTCATTGTAAATGGTAATCACTGATAATAGATTATGCCAGTTTTCAGAAAATTTCAAGATTACGGTGGCCGCGGTACGGACTCGTCCCCTAACTGATTCTCAGCTTGAAGCGTTGAATTTTACCGGAAGCCGTTTTGGGCAGTTCATCGATAAATTCAATGATTCGCGGATATTTATAGGGTGCCAGTTCCTTCTTCAAAAAGTCCTTCATATCATTCATTAAGCTATCCGACGGGGCTACCCCCTCCTTTAACACTACATAGGCCTTAGGCTGTACCAGGTTGCTGTCCAGTTTCGCGCCTACCACGGCGACTTCCAGCACGGCATCATGCCGGATTAAAGCGTTTTCAACTTCAATAGGAGAGACCCAGATGCCGCCGACTTTAATCATGTCATCGGAACGGCCGCAATACCAAAAGTAGCCTTCTTCATCCATATAATATTTATCGCCGGTTTGAAACCATTCGCCGTAAAACTTGTTTTTGTTTTCCTCATGAAGATTCCAGTAGGCGCTGGCGATGCTGTCTCCTTTAATTAACAGGTCGCCCGTTTCATTGGGAGGAAGAGCCTCTCCCATTTCATTCACGATTTTGGCCTCATAACCGGGAACAAGCTTGCCTGTGCTTCCTTCCCGTATATCTCCGACCCTGTTCGATATAAAAATGTGAAGCGCTTCCGTAGAACCGATTCCGTCCAGAATATCGACGCCGAACAGCAGCCTCCACTTCCTGATGAATTGAGCTGGCAGTGCTTCTCCTGCCGATACGCAAAGCCGGAGAGAAGAGAGATCGTACGTTTTGCCCGAACGCTCCACTAAATCAATCATCGAACCGTAAAGCGTCGGTACGCCGAAAAAGATCGTCGGCTTGTATTTCTCAATGGTTTCAAGCACCGTCTCCGGTTTTGGACGCTCCCGCAATAATACGGTGGATGCTCCCGCACCTAACGGAAAATACATGCCATTGCCTAAGCCGTAGGCAAAAAAGAGCTTGGAGGCGGAAAACGTAATGTCGTCTCCCCTGATTTGCAAAATCTGTTTGGCGTAGGCGTTATAAGCCCATTCCATATCGTGCTGCAAATGGATCACGCCTTTGGGCTTGCCTGTACTTCCCGAGCTGTACAGCCAAAAGGCCGAATCGCCGGGATCCGTCAGAGCCACCTCCAACTGAGGCGAAGCCGCTTGGATCCATTCGTGATAATCAATCACGCCCGCCTCTTTGATAGCGCTATCATGAATCACTATGACATGCCTGAGATAAATAAACCGGTCACGCAAATGACGGATTTTATGCCAGATATCTTCATGGACGACAACCGCTTTCGCTCTGCTGTTATTTAAAAAATATTCATAATCGGCAGGCGCCATGATGGTATTGACCGGAATAGGAACCGCTCCGATCTTGACCGCACCATAGAATGCGGCGATCATTTCCGGTGTATCGTGGCATATCAGCAAAACGCGATTCTCCATTTCAACCGACAATTCTTTAAGCCCATTTCCCGCTCTATTAACGAATTCTTGCAGTTGACTGTAGGTAATGCTCTGATCGTTATAATAAACAGCAGCTTTGTCGCCTAATCCATTACTCACATTGTCATCGATAAAACGGGTAGCCGCGTTATAGGAAGAACCGATTCCACGCAATTCCATCGTTATATCCACCTTCTTGTTCAGGATTACTCATTGCACGACTGCAGGAATAACGACAATATCTGCTGTAAGCTGCAGCGGATATCGTCGTTATGAGGTTTTCTTGCCTACTGTGGGTAACAACCGTTTTATTTGTTACAGACCTTTCCAGTTTGCCTGCCGTTTTTCCAGGAAAGCGCTTAAACCTTCTTTAGCATCTTCGGAACGGAAGAGCAGATTTTGCAGCTCGCCTTCGTAACGAATCGCCACATTCAGCGGCATTTCTTTGCCGTTCATGATGGAAAGCTTGATGTTCGAAGCCGCATAGGATGCGCTGTTGACGATGTTTCTGGCGTATTCCAGCACTTTTTCGCGCGTTTGCTCCTGCGGGAACACATCGTTGACCAGGCCGATTTCGAGCGCCTCCTGCGGCGAGATCGTTTTGCCTGTGATATTCATGTCCAGTGCGCGGGAGAAACCGATCAAACGCGCCAACCGCTGCGTTCCGCCGGTTCCGGCGAGCACCCCGAGCGAGATTTCCGGCAGACCGATTTTACCTGCTTGATCCCCCATAAAGCGAAGGTCGCACCCGAGCGCCATCTCCAGACCGCCGCCGACCGTATGTCCCTCAAGACAGGCAATGAAAATTTGCGGGGAACGCGCCATTTTATCCAGTGTCTCGTTGCAGAACAAGCAGAATTGCGTTTTGAAACGGGGCTCAGCCGCCTTCAAGAAGTTAATATCCGCTCCCGCAGAGAAAAATTTCGGTACATCGCTCATGAGGATGGCAACTTTAATCGAGGAATCAAAGCGGATATCGTCAATCGCCGCATTCAACTCTTGATAGAAGTCCAGACTGTAGGAGTTCGTTTTGTTCACGTGCAGATGAATTTCTGCGATTCCATTTTCTTTTTTAAGTGTCAATGCGGTTTCCTTGTTCACAGATACGGATGACATGTTTAAAAACCTCCTATTACGTTTTTTTGACTTACGTATACAATACATAATTTACAAAATTGTTTGAATATTATCAAGAATAGATTTGGGTAGTTTTGGCTCAATTCCTGTGATAAATCTCACACATGCTTTAAAATGCTCGATTTTACATCCGTATTATGTTTTTTTATCGCAAGATTATATATCGTAATGTGATTGGAAAGGCAAGGGCCAATTGAAATCGCTTACATATTTTTTTATTATTCGCTTTAATTTAATCCATCTGGTGTATTTCGTATTTATGAGGACTATTAGAGCAAACTAACAAGCTATTTCGCAAATTTGTATTGCGTTTTATTAACAAACGTTATATTATCATAATATAAATTCCTTATCGGATCGATTCTGCTTTAACTTATAAGATCATCGAGAAATAGTTGAATAGTGTAATAGTTCCTCGTTCCCTCCGGTTTTCCCTCTTTTTTCAATACGGGAATTGCTGGATAAAAAAAACCAAAGCGAATCTGATAGATGATCCTGGATTCACTTTGGCTTGGTTAGCCGGTCTTTTGATTAATAGCTTCCGACCCCTAAAGGAAAACCGTTTTTATACTCGCCTTGATCATACAGCTTTACCGGCATTTCTCCTTCATATATGATCGCTACATGACTATATCTTAATCCCTTTTTGGCCGCTTCTTCCGATGACGCAAGATCATCGAAACGGCCGATATGCAGGCATTCCGCCGATTGATTATACAGTTTCACTACAAACATGGTAACCCTCCGTCCGTTTTTATTTTTGATGCTCTTCACATGTCAGAATACCATCTAAACATCTAAAGCAGGAAACAAAGGCACCACTTCTTCGCCCAGCTCATCTATGACTTCGGCTGCAGGACGGCTGCCGTATTTCAAATTGAATACGACATGATTCACTCCAGCAGCTTTTAAATTTTCAATGAATCGGATCAAGCGCCTGCGGCCGATTCGAAACCCCAAATGAATGGCGCTGGCCGCTTCATCCGGATCCTCCGCCAAATCGATATATAAAGACTGGGTAAAGGGCTTGAAGACCTCCAAATGAGAACGCCAATCCCGAATCAGGCTCGTTTGATGAAAGAGATTGCGCGGGTAATACAGCCATCCGTCTGCGTTGGCCGCAATCCATTCCATCGACTGGCCGCTATGGCCGGTCACCAGAACCGGAATGTCGCGCAATTCCGGCTTCGGCAGCAGATCTCCGCCGACCATATGTACCCTGGGGGTTTGAATGACGGGAAATGATTGATTCCATACGTTTTTGATGACGGACAAGGCTTCCCGAAACCGTTCCCCTCTTTGATCAAAATCAACCGAAAAGCCGGGAAACTCCATAGGCCTATCGCCGGTAGCCACGCCAAGAATCAGCCGTCTGCCGGAAATAAGGTTGGTAGAAGCAGCCGCTTTCGCGACATGCAAAGGATGCCTTAGCGTGACTATAATACTTCCCGTACCCAGAGCGATCTTTTCCGTGTGAGCCGCTATATATCCGAGATAGACCCAGGGATCGTAGATTTGTCCGGTGTCTCCAAAGTTGGGATCGTATAATGGAACATCCCGTACAAATAAGGAAGCAAAATTCCATTGCTCCGCTTTCTTTGCCAGCTTGACTTGTTCCTCCACATTCATGACCGGAATACTTCCTTCATACGCTTCCAAAGGAAAGAACAGTCCCAGCGTCAAATGATTTTCTTTAAACATCCGTCTATAGCCTTGGTGCCGACTGAAGTCATTCATAGGCCGATCGTTTCCTTCCGCCGCAAATTGCCAAACGCAGGACAAAAGGTAAAATGCCCCGTCCTCTCTTCTTTTATGTAACCTCCTCCTTGAAAAAAGGATATCAATTCTATGATCCGAAGTAAATGGATACGGCTCCGCTGCGCCTTTTCTTATAAATTACAATATAGACATGATCTTTCATAGGGTGGGCCATGCTCATACGCTGGTCGTGGCTTGTGAATCGCCAAACCCGTATGAATCTGAAACATGCGGAAGCACGCGTCAAAACGTTTTTGGATGAGATTGTGCTTCCCCCCTTACTCCTGCCCTATCGTCGTTTCTTTCATATAACAAGGGCCGTCCCTCAGTCAGGATGACTTATGGGACAGCCCCTTGATGTTTATGAAATACCGCAGGACTCCGCCAGCAGTTCAACGAGGTGAACCGTCCGAACCTTGGCCGACATGCCTTCTCTCTGCACGCCCAGCTTCATCTGCAGCAGACAGCCCGGGTTGGTGGTGACGATCGTCGTCGCCTGGGTCGTCTTTACCGTCTCCATCTTGACGTCGAGGATCTCCATGGATTCCTCGTAATTAACCACATTGTAAATCCCGGCCGACCCGCAGCACATATTCGGGTTGGCCATTTCCTTATACGTGATCCCCGGAATCCGCTTGATCAGCTCCAAAGGCTCCTTGACCACCTTCTGGACGTTGGTCATATGGCAGGAACGCTGGTAGGTGACGATCTCGTCGACCGGTTTGGCCAGCGGCAGCTCACATTGCGCCAGCACCTGGGTAATATCGCGGGTTTTGGCCACAAAGGCCTTCGCACGCGTTTCCCACTCCGGGTCACCATGGAACAGGTGATCGTATTCCACCAGCATCGCGCCGCAGCCGCCCGCATTGTTGATAATGAAATCGACATCCAGCTGCTCAAACGCCTCAATATTCTGCTTGGCCAGCATCACCGTATCGTCCTTGCGTCCGGCATGCGCGTGAAGCGCCCCGCAGCAGGTCTGCTCGGCGATCACCTGCACCTCGCAGCCTGCCAGCGCCAACAGCTCCATAGACAGCCGGTTGATCTTCTCGAACATCGCATCCATAATACAGCCGGTAAAAAAGGCCACTTTCCATTTGGGCCTGGTCCCCTGCGGCGGTTCGAAGAGACGCGGACGATGGCGCCGCGCTGCGGGAGAAGTCACCTGCGGCAGCACTTCCTCAAAGGCCCACAGATTTTGGGGCAGAACCCGCGTCAGCTTTCCTTTGTGCGCCACCTTCTGCAGACCGCTCTTTTGGTACAGCCAGATCATATCGGCCGCAACCTTGAGCTTCTTCGAGTCGGGAAAGACGTTCCGGAACATGGCGTCCTGCATCTTGCGCAGCGGCTTGGAGGTGCGCCGGGCCTTATGCTCCGCCAGCACTTCCCGCGCACCTTCCAGAATTTTACCGTACTCTACGCCCGACGGACAGGCCGTTTCACAGGCGCGGCAGCCCAGACACAGATCGAGCGGCCCCTCCAGCTCATGAAGCGACAGATGTCCTTCCGCCGCCATCTTCACCAGATTGATCCGGCCGCGAGGCGAATGGGTCTCCCGTTCCATGGTCACATAGGTAGGGCAAGCCGGCAAACAGTAGCCGCACTGGACGCATTGGATCGTTTCGTCGTATGGCAATTCTTTGGTATGCTTCATCGGCCGCTACCCCTCCGTTAAGTTGAGCCGCTGCCCGGGAGCAGGAAAAATCTTTCCCGGATTCATAATATTTTTCGGATCCCAACTATCCTTGATCAGCTTCATCATCTGAAGCCCCGCTTTGCCCAGCTCCATCTCCATAAACGGCGCCTTCATGTTGCCGATGCCGTGCTCGCCGGACAGCGTGCCGCCCAACTCGATGGCCGCCTCAAAGATCTCCGTCACGGCCTGCTCGACACGCTTCATCTCTTCTTTGTCCCGCTTGTCGGCGACAATGTTCGGATGCAGATTGCCGTCTCCGGCATGGCCGAATACGACGAGGTTGACGTTGTATTTTTCGCGGATCGCCTTCAGCCGGGCAAACATCGCCGGAATCTGGCTGCGCGGAACGGTGGCATCCTCGGAAATCTTGGTCGGCTTGACCCGGGTGATCGCCGGAGACACCATTTTGCGCGCCTTCCACAAATTGGCCTCCTCCGCTGCCGTGCTGGCAATCTGTACCTTGCGGGCCCCGATGGCCTCGCAAATCCGGCCGGCTTCCCGGATTTCTTCCTCTACCGTGCGGGCATGACCGTCCACCTCAATCAGGATGATCGCCTCCGCATCGACAGGCAGTCCGCTCGGCTCGTAGTTTTCCACCGCGTGAATACAGGCCTGATCCATGATCTCCATCTTGGAGGGCAGGATGCCCGAGGTCAGCACCTTCGAGATCGCTTGCCCGGAGGTCACGATATCGTCAAAGATCGCCAGCAGCGTCGCCGTTTTCGGCGGCTTGGGAATCAGCTGCAGCGTCGCTTCCGTAATGACGCCAAGCGTACCTTCCGATCCGACAATCAGCTTGGTCAGATCGTAGCCGGTGACGTTCTTCACCGTACGGCCGCCCGTACGGATAATTTCGCCCTGCGGCGTGACGAATTCCAGCCCCAGCACATAGTCTTTGGTTACCCCGTACTTCAAGCCGCGCGGGCCCCCGGAATTCTCGGCCAGGTTGCCGCCGATGGTCGAAACGGCGGAGCTGCTCGGGTCGGGCGGGTACATCAGCCCCGCCTTTTCCGCCGCCGCATGGATACTTGAGGTCAATACGCCCGGGGAAACGACAGCGATTAAATCTTCGGGGTAAATCTCCAGCTTCTCATCCCACCGGGACAGGTCCAGCACAATGCCGCCTTCGACAGGAAGCGGTCCACCGGAAAGCGAAGTCGACTGGCCGCGCGGATACACCGGAATGGTTTCTTCGTAGGCCAGCTTGACGATGGCCGCCACCTCGGCGGTGCTTTTGGGCTGCACGACCAGCTCCGGCATATAGGTGCCAAACGATCCGTCAAAGGAATAGCCGGCCAAATCCGGCTTTTCCGTCATCACACGCTTATGTTCAGGAATGATGGCACGTACTCTGCGTACGATGTCCGAATCTACTTTTCTGTAAGCCACAGCAATCATCCTTTTACAGGTCCAACTGGAGGGACAGGAATTTATACTCCAAATAATCTTCAATACCGTACTTGCCGCCCTCGCGTCCGACGCCGGATTCCTTGATCCCGCCGAACGGAGCCTGCGCCACGGTAGGCAGCGAGTCGTTGATGCCGACGATGCCGTACTCCAGCGCTTCGGCCACCCGGAACATGCGGGAGCCGTCTTTGGTATAAATGTAAGAGGCCAGTCCGTATTCGGTGTCGTTCGCATAGCGGATCGCTTCTTCCTCAGTTTCAAACGTGAAGATCGGCGCGACCGGACCGAACGTTTCTTCATAGGAAATCTTCATCTCATGCGTTGCATTCAGCAGTACGGTCGGCGCGAAGAAGCAGCCGTTGGCCAGTTCGCCCTCAGTCAGCTTGCTGCCGCCGGTCAGGATGGTCGCACCTTTGGCTACCGCATCGTCGATATGCTCCTGCGCTTTTGCCACCGCCGCCTGGTCGATCAACGGACCGATATGGACGCCGTCGTTCAATCCGTTGCCGATGACCAGCTTCTTGACTTTCTCCGCCATGATGTTGGCAAAGGACTCGGCGACGGATTTCTGCACATAAATGCGGTTGGTGCAAACACACGTTTGGCCCGCGTTGCGGAACTTGCTGGCGATCGCGCCCTCTGCCGCTTTCTCCAGATCGGCATCCTCGAATACGAGAAGCGGAGCGTGTCCGCCAAGCTCCATCGATACCTTCTTCATCGTGTCGGCCGACTGGCGCACGAGCTCTTTACCGACTTCGGTGGAGCCGGTGAAGGTAATCTTGCGTACCACGGGGCTGGCCATCAACGTACCGACCACTTCGGAGGCGGAGCCGTTGACCAGGTTGGCCACACCCTTGGGCACACCGGCCTCATGCAGCGCTTTGAACACCTCGATGGCCGCAAGCGGCGTAGCCGATGCCGCCTTGAGAATGATCGTACAGCCTGCCGCCAGCGCCGGAGCGAGCTTGCGGGTGATCATCGCGATCGGGAAGTTCCACGGGGTGATCGCCCCGACCACACCTACCGGCTGACGCAAAACGAAGATGCGCTTGTTCGGGGCCGACGCCGGTATGGTATCTCCATAGATGCGTTTCCCTTCTTCGGCATACCAGTCCAGGTAGTCAATGGCCAGAGCGATCTCTCCTCTCGCCTCGGCCAGCGGTTTACCCATCTCGCGGGTGATCAGCTCCGCGATCGTTTCGGTACGGCTGCGAAGGATTCCCGCCGTCCGGGTCAAATACGCGTAGCGTTCCTTTGCCGTTAAACGGGACCAGGGCTGCAGTGCGGCCTGCGCTGCGTCAATAGCGGCTTGCGCGTCCTCCGCGCCCCCTTTGGCAACGCTTTCCACAATTTCACCCGTCGCCGGATTGATCACGTCAAAGGTTTGATTGGACTTGGCCTTACAAAATTCCCCATTGATATACAGCATGTCAACCGCCTCCTGTTCATTCCCTATTCGGAAGAATCATTCTTATTATATCATCTATCCCAACAGAAACATCGAAATTTTTGGAATAAAAGTAATTAAAATCAAATCGATCAATACGACAACCAATAAAGGTACGACCCTTATTAAAATCATATTGAAACTGATATCACCCAGCGTTTTGGCCACAAATAAATTGACTCCGAGCGGCGGGGTTAACAAACCAATGGCCAGGTTTACGATCATGATTACTCCGAAATGGACGAGATTAATATCAAACTGGGCCAGTAACGGCAGCAGGATCGGAACCAGAATAATAATGGCCGCATTTAATTCCAGAAAAGTCCCAAGGATTAACAAAACAATATTAATAATAATCAGCAGCATGATGCCGTTCGTAGCATAAGGCCCTACAATTTCCGCCACTTTGTTAGGCACTTGCTCAGCCGTCAGAATCCAACTCATAATATTTGCCGCCGCCATAATCAGCAAAATCATAGCGGAAATGTAACCGGACTCTACAAATATTCCTTTTAAATCGGATAACTTTAATTCCTTATATACGAAAAAGGAAACGATCAAACCATAGACGCAAGCAATTGCTCCCGATTCCGTCGGAGTAAAGATTCCGCCGTAAATCCCGCCCAAAATAATCACCGGCATGAGAACGCCTAATATAGACACCTTCAATTGCTTGATAAATCTTGAAAAACTGGTTTTTTCTCCTCCACGGTATCCATGCTTCTTGGAATAAAAGTAACTGTAAATCATCAATGATATCCCGATCAATATTCCCGGGATGACGCCTGCGATAAACAGATCGCCAATACTGACGTTTGCCGTAATTCCATAAGTAATGAAAGGAATGCTCGGAGGAAGAATCACGCCTATGGTCCCAGCCGTCGCCATCAGCGCAATGGAAAAGCCCTTTTCATACCCTGCTTTCACCATGGCCGGAACCATAAGGCTCCCTATCGCAATCACCGTTGCCGGTGCGGACCCGGATATGGCGGCGAAAAACATACTGGCAAGAATCGCGATAATCGCCAGACCGCCTGTTGTCGAACCTACAATACTGGCCGCAAGTCCGATCAAACGTTGGGATATTCCTCCCTTTTCCATGATCTTCCCGGCGATGACAAAAAACGGGATGGCCATAATCGTAAACGAATCCAGACCTGTAAATATTCTTTGAACCGCAACAAACGAAGGTACATCCGACGCAAATAGAATAGCGATAATCGATGCAAATGCGATCACGATCGCCAGCGGAACATTTAATGCCAACAGCGTCAGCATCGAGACAAATAATGTAGCGCTCACCCTGCCAAAACCTCCTTGTCGGTTTTGACTTTTTCAACCGCCTGACGGTTGGATGTGCATTCATAAACCGTTAAGCAAAAATAACGGATGGCCATGAAGAAAATACCTACCGGAACAGAAGCATACGCAAAGTAAATCGGGATTCGCATGGCCGGAGAAAGCTGATTGGTTTCCATTAATCTCAACACGAACGGGATCCCGATGACCAACACGGTTATGCAAAAACTAAAAGAAATCAGATAGCTCAAAATGACGATGCCCCGCTGCAGTCGCGCAGGCAGAAAGTTTTTAACCGCATCGATGCTGATATGTACGGAATGCTTTACGCCCAAACTCGCGCCAATCAAGGCAGACCATATTAATAAATAACGGGAAAGCTCTTCCGCCCACGGCAATGATTCTTTAAGAATAAAACGATTCATGATCCCTGTAACCACGACGACAAGCATGGCAAGCATCAGAACAAAAATCAGATTCTCTTCAATTTTGGTCAAAATCTTATCTATCCTTGTTACCAAATTCCGCAAAAAATTCCGCCCCCAATCCGTTTCAACCATTCCAGGAAAAGCGCTCCCCGGACTGGCTTATTCCATTTACTTCGCTTCTTCGGCAGCCTGTAAGACTTTATCTATCAATCCGCTGCTCAGTTCATTACGATATTTGTCATAGACGGATTTCGTCGCATTCCGGAAGGCATCCTTCTCCGCATCCGTCAATTCAATAATGTTCATCCCTTTTTGCTTGAGGTTTTCCACTCCGGCATCCACTTGCTTTTTGTTCAAATCACGCTGTACCGTACTCCAGTTCTTGGCTGCATCCGCCAACACCTTTTGCAGATCCTGCGGAAGCATTTGATAGAAAGCGTCATTGATGATTAGCACATAAGGACTGTACACGTGACCGTTTAATGTAGCGTATTTATTCACTTCGTTAAAACGCATACTTTCAATCAATGAGATAGGGTTCTCCTGGCCGTCGATCACTCCCTGCTGCAGCGCCGAGTACACTTCTCCAAATGCCATCGGTGTCGGGCTGGCGGCCAAAGCCTTCACCATATCCATATGAAGAGGATTTTCCTGCGTTCTGATCTTCAGGCCTTTCAAATCCTCCGGTTTTTGTACAGGTCTGATATTATTGGTAAAATGCCTGAACCCATTCTCGCCCCATGCCAGTCCGCGAATCCCCGTCTGTGCCGCCATATTTTGCAAAAGCTCCTGGCCTACCGGGCCATCCAATACGGCATAGGCCTGTTCTTCATTGTTAAACAGAAACGGCAGGTCAAACACCATGGAATCTTTAAAAATGCCAGGAAGCGGTCCTGTACTTACAGCAGCCATATGCAGCGAACCTAACTGAACGCCCTCGACCTGTTCTCTTTCTCCGCCAAGCTGACTCGCTGGAAAGGTGTTAATTTTGATGGCGCCGTTGCTTTTGGCTTCCACTTCTTTTTTAAATTCCTGCAAAGAGATTTCAAGCCGGTCATTCGTGGCGGGAGCAGCATGCGCAACCTTAATTTCATACGTTTTGCCCGAGCCGGCTCCCGTATCCCCTGAAGAACCTGCAGAAGAACATGCGGACAATGCAGCGCTTGCGGCAAGTACGAATACCATGGATAAGATCGATTTTTTCAATATCATGACCCCCTTTTTTATATAACGCCCTGATAAGCGTTTTCAATAATTTGCTTAATATCGTTATCACTGGTCAGCCTCGGATTCGCCAACACATTGCCGCTTCTCATAGAGTCCTTGATCATTTGCGGGAGGTAATCCAATGATACTCCCAAATCCTTGATATTGTTCGGAATGTTAAAGGCCTTGTTCATCTTTACGACCGCTTCAATCGCTTTCCCTCCTGCTTCCATCGCAGATAAACCATTCACATCTTCCCCTAAGGCTGCGGCAATATCCTTGAACTTCTCGGGACATGCAGGCAGGTTAAATGCGAGAACATACGGCAGCAAAGTAGCATTCGCGATACCGTGAGGAATATTAAAAACGCCTCCAAACGTATGTGAAATCGCGTGTACATTGCCGAGTCGCGAGTGCGCAAAAGCGATTCCGGCAATAAAAGAAGCCACCAGCATATTTTTCCTGCTTTCCATGTCCGTCCCTACGAAGTAAGCTTTGTGCAGGTTATCCCCGATCATTTTTACGGCGTGAATCGCAAAAGACTGACTTACTGGACTCGCCAGCTTGGAGGTATAAGATTCAATCGCGTGAGTAAGCGCATCCATTCCCGTTGCGGCAGTAATGGAAGGCGGCAGCTTTAAGGTAAGCTCAGGGTCTAATATCGCCAGCTTCGGATATAAATACGGACTTAGAATGGCCGTTTTAAATAAGGTCTGCGTGTTCGTAACCACCGTCGATGGCGTAGCCTCGCTCCCCGTTCCGGCTGTAGTAGGAATGGCAACCAACGGAAGAGAAGGATTGGGTATTTTGTTCACTCCCTCATAATCGAGAATGCTTCCACTGTTATTGGCCATTACAGCTATAGCCTTCGCCGTATCGATGCTGCTTCCTCCGCCAACGGCTAATATAAGGTCATAATTGCTCTTTTGTAAAAACGCAGTGGCTTTATCAACCACCTTGCTCGTTGGGTTCGGTTCCACTTCATCAAAAATATCATATGGGATGCTGTACTGCTTCAAAGACGCTTCGACCGGCTCCAGAATGTTCGCCTTTCTCACGCCCGGATCAGTAACAATCAAAACTTTATCTTTGGTATACGGTTTCAGAAACTCTCCTGTTTTCCTCGCAAGTCCCTGCCCACACTCCATATGCGTGGGCATAAAATATTGGTAGCTGTCCAAGTTGCGCCTGCCCCTTTCTATCTCCTTTGTGCGGTCATGCGGCGAACATGCGTCAACCCAAGCATGACCGTCTTCCATATATATAAAACGGTGTCCTTTCCAGATCGCTTGGAAAGAACCCGTAGATCAGATTTCTTCCATCGCGTTCAATTGATGCGAGATATTGCCGATATGATCCGCCATCGCTTTCCGGGCCATTTCAGGATCGGAAGCAAGAATCGCTTCGTAGACCAGTCTGTGCTCAATAAACACCTCTTCCGTTTTTCCCGGAATTTTAAGCGCATCGATCCTGGCCTGATACACCCCTCGAATAAACATATCCGAGATTAATTTAAACGTGTTGATCATCAGGGAGTTATGGCTGGCTTCAATAATGGCCGTATGAAAGGCAAAATCTTCTTCAACGGCAAGCTCGCCCCGCTTGATGGAGCTTTCCATTTGGTCAAGCGCGCTTTTGATTCGCTTCAGTTCCTCTTCGGTTCTTCGCTGGGCGGCAAAAAAGGCGGCATAGCTTTCGACACCAATACGCAATTCCAGCAATTCAAAAATATCGTGATCTCCATCGTTCAGAATGGAATCGAATAACGAAAACAAATCATCATTATGATTCAAAAAGATACCGCTTCCAGGCTTTACCGTAATAATTCCTTTCGAAGCCAGTACGCTGATCGCTTCACGAATAGGGCCTCTGGAGACGGAAAACATCGCCGCCAATTCTCTTTCTGCCGGAAGCTTGTCTCCAGGCTTCAACTTTCCCGATTCGATGGACTCTTTAATTCTGCCTATGATAATCTCATGTACTTTTTGTTTTTTTATCGGAGCATAATTCATGTTTATCACACCTTTAACTTTGATCGGGTCGTATAGTGGATAAGTGGTAGTACCACCTTACCCAAAAGTATTCTATCATTGCATTCGAGGAATTTCAACAATAATTTATTTATGTATTTATACTTTTTGCGGTCATGCGATGCATGCAGAAGCCGTTCTTTCAACAAAACAGCAAACGCCGGCTTCCTAAGACCCCGGCGTTCCCTTGCTATGCTGCTATTTCAAAACAAAACGGTTAATCGCCTTGTTCATTTCCTGCGTCGTCTCGTACAGCTGCTTAATAGAGCTGATCACCTGATCCATAGAATGGATCTGCTCGGCGGAAATGGCGGCAAACTCCTGACTCGATTGAGCGGTTTGAGAAGAGAATTGTTCGATCCCTTGAATGGATACATTGATCTGCTGACTCCCCGCTGCCAGTTCTTCAACGGAAGCCGATACATCCTGAATGTTATTGTTGATGTTAAGAATCCAGTTTTGAATTTCGGTAAAGGCAGCACCCGCTTCACCAACACTGGCTTGACCTTCGTCGATCTCACGAAGGGAGAGCTCGATCGACCGCATGGCATTCTCGCTGCTTTCCTGAATTCTGGAAATCATCGTCTGCACATGATTCGCCGCTTGGCTGCTATTGTCCGCGAGCTTTCTGACTTCATGCGCGACCACGGCAAATCCCCGTCCCGCTTCGCCGGCACGCGCCGCTTCAATAGAGGCATTCAAGGATAACAGGTTGGTCTCCTCGGCAATATTTCTGATCGTGTGCATGACCTGCCCAATCTCTTTGGACAGCTCCATTAATTCAGTCATGGTTTCAAATGAATGATGGACCTCTTTTTGCACATGGCTAATCTTTTCAACCGCTTTTTGAACGACAACGACTCCACTGGTAGACGACTGTTCCATTTCAATGGAATGAATTCCGATTTGATCGATACTGACAGCTACCTGCTGGAGACCATGGGCCATCTCTTTGATAATAACGGCATCGTTGGTGACTTGCTCGGATTGAACCCTCGACTTTTCGGCGCTTTCCTGCAAACCTTCATAGAACATGGTGGACGCTTTGCCGGTATTGTCGGCATGATCCCGAATTTCATTAAACAAGCCGGATAGTATGGCGGAGGAATGCTTCACGTTCTCAACGATCTCGATCAGATTGACTCTCATTTTTTCAAATGATCCCGCCAGTTCTCCGAATTCATCCTTCCGCTTGATGCTGATCGTCTGAGACAGATCTCCCCGGCCAATTCTCTCCGAAAGACTTAACAACTGGTTCAACGGCCTGCGGATCGAGTTCGTCATCAGATAACCCAGCAGTGCCGACAGGATAAAAGATACCACCATAAAAATCGCCGAGAACTGAATGACTCCCTGGTACACTTTATTGGATTCCACATAGGCCGTATGAGCATTTTCTTTGTTCATTTCAATGAAATTTTGGAAGCTTCTGTCTACCCCGCTCATTCGGTTTAATACTTGTCTCTGATAATGGGTTATCGCAAACTCCATCTGGTTATTGTTGATGTAACCATATACCTTGTCCACTTCAGGCAGATACTGCTTCCATAAGTTTTGAAACAAGTTCAATTCCTTGAGTTCCGCATCGGTGAGTCGGACAGTGGAGAGCCGTTGCAACGCCTCTTCGATCTGTTTGGAGCTTTCTTCAATCTTTGCTTTTTCCGCTTTACGGCTTTCCGGATCGGTGTTTAACATATAACTGCCGACACTGCTGTTGATTCTATGCAAATTTGAGGACACCGTCCCCAGTTCGGTAATGGCCACCAAACGGTTGGCATAGATATCTTCCAGATTATTATTGATCCTGTTGGCGTTAGTAATTCCGAATAACCCTATGGCTACCAAAATAAGCAGCACGATAGAGAAACTCAAAACAAACTTCATTGAAATTTTTAAATTATTAAACCAATTAAACGAATTTTTAAACCATTTCATGCGTTCTCCTCCATTATGTATAGTAACAAACCGCTCGATGCCGATGTCTTCCCCACCAAAGTAAGGATTGTTATTTTTTTATTTACACGGCTATATTTATATATCGACATGGTACTCCCTAACTTTTAGATTTTTTCAGGATTTTTTATGAAATTTCGACAAAAACAAGGACTTTTGACTCATACGGGCAATGTATGCGGTTACAACTGGATTTTTTCGGTATGGGCAAATCAGACCGTCCAAAAGCCGGACAGATCTGTTATGGAAGGAACCTGCATAAGCTTTAGTACATAGGCTGTAACATATCGGCGCACAAGCCGCTGCAATATTGGATGCAGGTTTCGCCCCCCCGACATCGAAGCTTTCCGCAGGAACAGGAAAGCATTCAGGAGAGATATAAGATGCGCAAGCCTTTCCCTTTGGTTACCTGGGTGAATCGGCAAGGCTCTGTTGTTTACGGTCCTTCCCGCTGCGCAACGCCATACACCGCATATGATTGGCGGAACCGCCATCCCGCCGTGCCGATTCAGCATGGCGGATTACGGGAGCCTGCGCCGGTGGAACCTCACATCGGGGGGCCCGAGAGACCGGAAGAACATGCCCCCCATATTGAACATCTCGATTGGTCGTCCAAATATCCGACCGAGGTCATCCTTCACGGTCCGCTGCGCAAAGAAGCGGCCTTGACGTTCGACGATGGTCCGGACGGCCTATGGACACCGATGGTTCTCGATGCGCTCGCCCGCTTTCATGTGAAGGCCACTTTTTTCGTCGTCGGCCGCCGATGCGAATCCAATCCCGATGTGCTGCGGCGTATCGCCAGAGAGGGACACGCAATCGGCAACCACAGCTGGAACCATCCCAATCTTGCGAAGCTGACAGCCGCCGAAGACGTCCGTTCCCAAATCCAACGAACAGACGAAGTGATCCGCAGACTGACGGGAATCACTCCTGTTCTCTTCCGGCCGCCTTACGGAGCGCTTAGCGATACGGTCGTAGAAGAAGCGGTCAAAGCGAAGAAAAAAGTCATTTTGTGGAATGTGGACAGCCTCGATTGGATGCAGTTGAGCGGCAGGCAGGTCGCAGCCAACATCCTCGCCCATACCCGTCCAGGATCGATTGTTCTTCAGCACAGCGCCGGTGGTGTCGGCGAAAGCCTGCAGGGATCGGTAGACGCGCTTCCCGTCGTCATCCAAACGCTGCGCGGCAGAAGCTATAAGCTGCTTACCGTTCCCCAGCTTTTGAATCTGAAGTGACAGGCTCCCGGCTCAACGCTTTGTTCATCCCAAACCAAAAGCATTGCCGCAGACGGGAGTTCCAGTATCCCATTTTCATTTATGGCCTGTTCAGGGTAAACTGAAGTTAACACTTCTATGTACACGGGGGACAACGTCATGGACGAACGCGACTGGACTATCCTGCACGTGCTCTACGAACAGAAAAACATTACAAAAACCGCCCAAATTTTATATATTACACAGCCTGCGCTAACCAAACGGCTGATGCATATCGAAGAGGAATTCGGGGTCAAAATCGTCAATCGGGGAATCCGGGGCGTCCATTTTACCCCGCAGGGAGAGTATTTGGCCAAACGGGCCGGGCAGCTGATCTCCACGTTCCGCGAAATCAAGGAAGCCGTGCTGAACATGAATCAGGACATTGCAGGAACGCTCCGCATCGGCGTCTCCCATTATTTTGGAAAATATGAGCTTCCCGCTTTATTAAAATGGTTTCGGGATCAGTATCCGCGTGTGGATTTTCAATTAGACACCGCATTCAGCAAAGATATTTTTCAGATGGCCTATCACCGTGATATTCACATCGGTTTCGTTCGGGGAGATTACAGCTGGCCGGGTGAGAAGCATCTTTTATTTGAGGAGAAGATATGGATCGTCTCCAAAGAAAAGATCGATCTGAACGATCTTCCCCAAGCGCCGAGAATCGACTATTATACCGATACCTTATTTAAATCCCTCATCGATCGTTGGTGGGCGGATCGTTATACCAGGGCGCCGCTTACCGCTATCAAGGTAGACCGGGCGGACACCTGCAAGGAAATGGTGAAAAACGGCCTCGGCTATGCCTTCCTGCCGTCGAGGTTTTTAAGGGATGTACAGGATATTTATAAAATCGAGCTGACGGATAAGGACAATATTCCTCTCAAGCGGGAAACATGGATGTTTTACTATGAGGAATCGCTGCAAAACAATGTCGTCAAAGCGTTTGTCGACTTTATTAAAACCACCGATCTGCAGGATATGAGCGAATCCGTTGATTTTGTCCATCCCTGATTCATCCCTGGTTACATCCCTACCCCTTCCTGATCCTGGTGGCCGGCTTTCGTTTTAGTCAGCAAAGCGCCTCCTATAAGAAATGCCCCGCTCACGTAAAATACGGAGACCAACCCGATCCAGCTGCCCACCAGCCCGAAGAAAAGGGGAGCAATGAGCTGCGACAGGCGGTTTGTTGCAAGCCGCAGTCCCAGCACTTCCCCCGTTTTATTTTTGGGGGACGCGCTATACGTTGTTGACATGGACAGCGGCTGTCCGCACCCTAGACCGATTCCCATGAATACACTTAACAGGAGCAGCAGGGATATATGTCCCGCATAGGGGATAAGAACAAAGGCAAAGCCGGCGATTTGTATGGAAAGAAGCAGGATACGCTCCCGGCCAAAGGCCGCAGTCAGTCTGGATAAAAATAACCGGACGGGTACCATGGACAGACCTTGAATCGCTATAATCCACCCGATACTTGAATCCGACATGCCTATCCTTTCGCCATACAGCGGGAAGTAAGCGACAAATATATCTCTGGAATACAGGACCAATGCGCTCGTCGCCAACGCATTCCGAAGGACAGGAAGCTTCAACAGACTGAGCAAAGTCGTCGAATCCGGTGCCGGGTCCGTCTCCTCTTTCTTTCTCAACATCACAGGAATGTAAAATGAAATAAGGATGGGAACCATGCCGATCAGCATGGCCGTCTGGAATACCGTCCGGTATGAATAATGCTCCGCCGTATAACCGCCCATCAGAGGTCCGACAAAATGGGCTATGGCGACCACCATGCTTAACATACTGAAATAGTGGTCCCGTTGTTCTTTGGACGCCGCCGCGTTTCCCAGCACATTTTGCAAACAAATCGCAATAAAAACATGCGATAACCCCACCAGGACCTGGGACACAAACAACGCCCACATGGCCGGAAAAACAAAAGGCAGCGCCATCCCCAGCGAACAGCCGATCCCCCCAGCCACGACCGGCAGCCGGTCACCGAACCGATCCGCTATTTTACCTGCGCGAATGGCAAACAGCAAGGGTAAGAAGGCAAAGGAAGCGGTAAGGAAGCCGATTTCGAGGGTGCTTGCACCGAGATTGGAAGCGAATAGAGTGATCACGGGTCTGGACATATTCAACATCAGCTGAGATCCCAGCATGATCAGCAGTACAATCTTAAGCACCGTGGCATTTCCGGACAATTTGTTCATCTGCACCTCCTCCACCGCAGCAGCGGATCATGCATCGCTGCGGCACAACTTCATCCCATTTGTTCATCCGGCTTGGATCTAGCGTATCACAAATGAGCAGAAGCATATCATTCATATTCCTCATTGTTTATCATAACCAAATAGAATAGCCAAACTTAAAAAAGCAGGGGAAGAACCCCCGGCTTGCACCGTTGTCGTTTCATACCGGATAACCGTTTTCACCGCTTGTTGCTTCAACCCGCACCGCCGGTTCCAACAATCCCGCTTCAATGCATGTAAGAATGGACAAGGCCTTGACGCCGGCTTGAAAGCGGATGTGGATTCGTTCCCCGTTGATTTTAATAATTTCTCCCCGGCCAAATACACGATGTTCTACGATGCTACCCAATTTCAATTCATTTTTATTTCGGATTGCCTTCGGGTTATGAGGCTTTGACGGTTCTTCTTTAGGCACTTGTGTTTGCATCGGCTTTGGAGGAGCTATAATGCTGCGGACATCCGAAACAAACAGGGACTCTTTTACCTTTTCGCCATCCCGTTTTTGGTACGTGATGAGCTTCAGTTCCATTTTCGCCCGGGTCATCCCCACATAGAATAAACGAACCGCTTCCTCCATGAACTCCTGCTTCCCTGCACCGTTTTTCTCCAAATCATCATTAGAAGGGATAATGCCGTCAATCAAATCGATCATATAAACCCGCTTAAACTCCAGGCCTTTTGCGCTGTGAAGCGTGGAGAAGGTTACCGCATTGCGGTTCTTATTGAACCTTGAGCTTTTCATCACCGATTCCAAATACTTTAACCGCTTCGCAAAATCCTCCATCGTTTCAAGACCGTCGGCAATCTCTTCCAGGGTGTTCAGGATCCCGAACACGTATTCCTTTCTGAAGCCCAGACGCTCGCTCATCTTTTCAACGGCTTTCTCGTACCCCAATTTTCTCCGAATTGCACGTATGGCGTCCAACGGCGGAATTCCTTTCATTTGTTGGAGGGTCTCTTTGCACTCCTGCAGCGGTTTACGCTGATAATCTTTGAGTTCGACGTAATTCAGCAAATTATCAAAGACCGATTCGTTATTGGTTATTTCCTTCAGTGCGGCCATTTGCCGTCTGGTAATATACCCGTTGATCTTGGTGTGAATCTCTTCCAAAATATCCGCACGCTTGTCCGTAAAGGTCATCCGCATAAAGTTTAAGATGTCCTTCACTACCCAATGGGAAAAAAATCGAATATCGCCATCCTTCATGTAAAAAGGAATCCCCGCCCGGTCAAATTTGTTCATTAATGGAATGGAAGAAGCATTGTTCCGGTACAGCACTGCCACATCACGCAGGCTTTCCACCTTTTGGATCTCCTGAACCAAGTATTTGGCCTGATCTTGATAATCGGCCAAGCTCCTGATTTTAATCGGCTGATGAGACGGGTTATGGGTAAACATGTTTTTGTCATACCGGCTTTTGTTTCGTTTAATGAACTGGTTGGCCGCACTTACAATGTCTTTGGACGACCTGTAGTTCTGCTCCATAAACAAAATAACGGCTTTCGGATACACTTGCTTGAAGTTAAGCAAATAGGAAGGCTCCGCACCTCTCCAGCCGTAGATGGATTGATCGTCGTCGGCTACGACGCAAAGATTGCCATGCCGGCGGACCAGCTTTTCTATGATGGCGTGCTGCACCAGTGAGGTGTCCTGGCTTTCATCCGTAAGCACATAATCGTATCGCTGCTGGTATTTGCGCAGCAGTACCTTATCCCGCTCCAGAATCTCATTTCCCAGAGTCAGCATATCATCGTAATCGATCAGCAGCTTATCCGAGCCCGACCGTTTAAACGCCTCATATTCCCGCAGAATCCGTTCAGCTTCCTTGACATCGCACTCCACGAGCGGCCATTCTTCCCTGGGGATCATTTTGTTTTTAATATAGCTGATATACGTAGTCAGCTCGTCCATTTGATCATCCGTGATGATTTCGCCAACGATCGTATTAAATAAATGTCTTAAAATATGCTTCTTATGCAGCGGCGGGTGCTCCGAATCAAAATCGACCCGCTCCTCCAAATCGATGTCCCCTTCAATCATTTGATAGGCTGTTCCCGTTTGACGAAAATGCTCCCGGACGATCTCAAAGGCCAGACTGTGTAGGGTAGAGAAATCGACAGGTGGAAGATCTGGGAAAAAGCGTGTGAACCGCTCCTTCATATCGGACGCCGATGCGCGGCTGAAGGTCACCGCCTTGATTCGTGACGGAGCCACTCCCTTCACTTCAATGAGATAGCCGATTCGCATAATCATCGTAGTCGTCTTCCCCGAACCCGGAGCCGCCAAAAGAAGCAAGGGCCCCTCCGTCTGCAGAACCGCCTGCTTCTGGACATGATTTAAGGCCACGCCGTGGTCTTTGTGCTTTCGATTGAAAAAATCTGAACTGGCTTCCATACCGAATTCCCTTTCTAAATCACTTCTATGCTATTATAGCACCTCCGTCAAATATTGGCTTTCTCTTGCAGTAGTACGGACTGCCCGTTCCCTAAGACATATTACAGCTTCTCAGTATGAAGCATACCTCTTACGGCTGTGACGTGCTAGCTCTGGCCGGTACTCCCAAAGATCCTCATTGGCAAGCAGAGTTGTTCCATATAATAAAAATGAAGCCCATTTATAGAGCTTCATTCAACCGCTATTCCTTACTGAATTGTTTTTCTATTTCTTTTTCTGCAAAGCTTCTTGCTTCAACTCCGCTAATTTTCGTGTCCATTCTTCCGAATCGCCGAATTTACCCTCTAATTGTTGCATCATTTTCAAAAGCTGGTCCGAAGACTGTTGGGAGGCTCCGAAACCTATCGCCGATCCCGCTTTGTTGGAAATGCTGTTCATGTTCCGCGTCACTTTATAAGGCTCGCGGTTTAATAACAAGCTTGCCACATCCGGACGGGAATAGTGTCCGGTTGCATCATGCCAATGAGCCATGTCGGCGATCATGTTCAAATCGACCTCAGCGTATAGAATTCCTTCTTCTCCTTTCAAAGGACCTGCCAGAATCGCCCCGCCGGGTGCGATGATGGCCGTCCAACCGCCGCCAGGTTTGATCCACTGCCCCTGATAATCGGTCTGCGACAATTTCTCAACGTTTTCTTTGTCGACCGTACTTTGGGAATTTAGGACAAAGCATTCTCCCACATGCGCATGATAGCGGGCGGAAAGTTCCGTGGACATGTCGAACAGGGTTTCCCATCCCGTAATGCTCGAGAATCCGACCCAAACGGCGCAATGAAGCTGAGCACGCTGGGCAATAAGAGAATGGCGCACCAAATCCATGGTATGTTCCCAACATACGAGTCCGCTCATCCGGCCCAGATCCGTATCATATACATTCAGGTAGCTTCCGTCTCCCATGCCCCAGTGTACGCGCTCCACATGGGTCGGCATCAATTTTCTGTGCTTGCCGAATATTTTCCCCCGGTTATCGATAAACAAAATCGTGTTGTAGCATGTATTCCCGTCGCGTTCGGATATGCCGATTACCACGTGGATATTATTTTTGTTAGCGCTTTCACATAAGGCATCAACGGTTTTGCTTGGAATTTCAACCGAGTTCAAAAACCATTCTTTAAACAGCCCATGGTACCACATGGGGGTTCCGAGCCAGATGTGATACGGGTACCCGGGGATGTACGATTCAGGCAACACGACCAGCTGTGCCCCTTGCTTAGCGGCTTCTTCTATAAGCGATATGGCTTTGTCCAAACACTTGTCCCGATCATACAAAATCGAAGATGCTTGCACCGCAGCTACCGTGAACTTCTCACCCGAATAGTTTTTCATACGACCCCTCCCAAAAAAATAATTATTTTGACAATTTAAATTATATCAAAGGAATAATTTTCCAGTCAATCTTTTTATTACGTTTTTAAAATGAAAATCAAATTTACATAATATTAAAATAATGCCATAAAAAAATGGCCGCTGACGTAGGCATGGCCATATTCGCGCAGCCGTTCAATTCTCCCTGCTATTGTCTTCTATCTCTTATCCTTGCCGTTAGCATCATACCGCGCTCCGTATCATCCTACCAGTCGGCCAGTATATCCCTAAGGGAAGCAAGGACATAATCCGGCTCGATCCCCGTTAACACGATGTCTTTGCGTGAATCCGCTCCTGTCAGGACGAGCGCAGAATACATGCCGTGATCATTGCCGAAGCGGATGTCGGTTTCAATCCGGTCGCCGACCATCAGGCACTCCTCCGGAGCGATATCCAGCTTCTGGAATACCTTTTCCGCATAATAAGCCGAAGGCTTGCCGATCACGGTAAACGTCTGCCGCAGGCTTGCCGTCTCCAACGCCCTTACCAACGACCACGTATCGGGTATCGCCCCGTCGTCCAGCGGACAGAACGGGTCCGGGTTGGCCGCGATGAGCAGCGCCCCGTTGCGAAGAGCCTTCATGCCTTGGGTGAGCCGGTCATACGTAAACTGCCTGTCCATTCCAACCAGTACATGCGTTGCACCGGACGCATCCTCGGTCGTTTCTACGTCAAAGCGCTCCAACTCCCGCTTCATGGCCTGTTCACCGATCATCAGCACCCTAGCGCCCGGTTCATATTCCTGAAAATACATGCCTGCAGCACATGATGCTGTCATAATTTCAGACTCGCTGCAAGCGACCCCAAGCTGCTCCAGACGCATCCGCACCTCTTCTACCGTACGTATGGTCGTATTCGTCACGAACAGCAGCGATTTGTTTTGTTCGCGGAGACGATTCAACGTGGACAGCACACCCGGGAGTAAGGTATCACCGGAATACACGGTGCCGTCCAGATCAAACAAATAGCCATGAAATTCATTTAAACTTTTGGGGCGTTTGGCATACTGCCCTTTGGTCTTCGCCTCTTCCCTTCGCCTAAAATCGTGCTTGCTTTTGCGATATGCCCAATATCCTGTCACCTTCGTGCCTCTTTTCCACAAAAAATAACCCTTGTCCGAAAATGAAAAAAGCGTCATCGAACCATCGGATAGATGCTCCGGCTTTTTTGGCATTTTACTGAACAAGGGTTTTCTCCTCTTCTCAACCCATATTCACCAGTAAATCTGTTCTACTTATAGGTAGATCATAAGATCGTTTTGTTAAGGGGCGATAAACGACATGTTGTTGTTTTGTAAATTTCTCCATGAAGGCCGCTGCCGCCACATGGACGGATCGCCGCTGGAAATAAAATCCGCGCCGCTTTCCAGCGCTTCGATTATTTCCTCCTCATAACGGATCAGGCCGCCCACAATCAACGGCTGCTTAATCGTGTTCTTCAGCTCGCGAATGACCCTTGGCATCAAACCGGGCATCAGTTCGACCTCATCGGGCTGTGTGCTGGCGATCATTCGAATGGCCGTATGGACGGCCGCCGTATCAATGGCAAAGATGCGCTGAATGCTCTGGATTCCCGCTTGCCTGGCCGCAGCTACCGCATTAGACTTTGTCGTTACGATCCCGTCCACCTTAAATTGCTTCGCCAAGTAGTCCACGGTGTGCGAATCCCTGCCCAAGCCCGAGACCATCTCCAAATGGACGTAAACCTGTTTGCCGCTGTCATGGATTTGCTGAATGATCGTTTCCAGATTACCGATATGTCCTGCCATCAGATTCACCCGTTTGACGCCGCTGTCCAGCACGCTTTGTATTTGCTCCTCCTTAGTGACCGAAGCGATGATCGGATAATTTTTCATGAATTCCACCTCCACATGCCTTGTTACCACTATACCCTTCAAATGTTTGCGGAGTGTTAAATCCCCCGTTTCAAACCGGATTTTATGAAAAGTGATGAAAAACTCTGAAATTCGTTAAAATCCTGAGACCGGGTGGCATGATACCCGCTTTCATTGATTTTCATTGGAAATGATTGCCGTTTTCATAGAGGAATATCGGCTTTGTCAAAACCTGACGGAGATACGATAATAAAGCTATAGATCGGGAGGAGGTTGTTCAAATGTTAAAAAAATTGGTGGCTGCTTTGAACAAGTTTATCGATGCTCTGGAAGTCAAGGAAGACAAAACCAATTCGGTTTACAATCAGTATCGCAGCCGGATGTACGAATAAAAAAAGGGTGATTGGATGAAGCCGAATCATGAATAAGACCCTGTTCTCTCCGAAACCGGACGGAATAGGGTCTTTTTGCGCGGATGGAATCATTTAGAAATTTGGGTTTACGACATGGAGGAGATAATGGTAGTGTAATAGATATTGTCTTATTATTGTTTAAGCTGCAAGGAGGAGAACGACATCAAGATCAAAGGAGTTTTTATGGTTCTGTGCGCGGCTGTCTGCTGGGCGTTATCCGGAATCGCGGCTCAGCTGTTTTTTCAGCATTTTGCGGCAGCGCCCGGCATCCTTGTCTCTATTCGTCTGCTCTCTGCCGGTGTCATCATGATCCTGCTGCAAAGCCTGATTCAGGGAACCAAAAACGCTTTTTCCGTCTGGTCGCATAAAAAGGACCGGCTTACCTTACTTGTCTTTGGTTTAATAGGGATGTTAGGCGTTCAATACACCTTTTTTGCCGCGATTCACCATGGAAATGCGGCCACAGCCACCCTGCTGCAGTATTTGGGACCGATCTTCATCATCGTCTATGTTTCCCTGCAGTTCAGACGAATGCCCGGCAGCCGGGAGCTCATTGCGTTCCTGTTAGCTCTGACCGGCATTTTCTTCATGACGACGAGCGGCTCTGTCGATTCTTTAACGATAACATTGGAAGCGTTTATATGGGGAATCCTGTCCGCCATAGCCGCGGCATTCTATACCTTGTTCCCGGCAAAGCTGTTGAAAGCCTGGGGACCGGTTTCCGTCGTCGGCTGGAGCATGGTCATCGGCGGTGTCGGACTTAGTCTGTTTCACCCGCCATGGTTTTTCGATTGGAGCCAAGGCTCCCTGCTTCTGTTTGCCTTGCTTGCGTTTATTGTCATCGTAGGCACCATTACTCCATTCTATCTGTTCCTGGACAGCCTGCGGTTTGTCACGCCGGCCCAGGCCAGTATCCTCGGCAGCGCCGAACCGTTAACAGCCGTACTGGTTACCACCGTATTTTTACATACGCCTATGGATCCGGTCCAGCTCCTCGGCAGCCTTTGTATCATCGTGTCCGTCCTTGTCTTGGCGCTTCGATCGGCCCGCAAGGATGCCTCCGGCGCCGACAAGACCGCCTCTGGATAACCCATGGGTTAGTCCTGTAATTTTCTATGGTACGTCGGAAAAATGCATCGTAACCGGCCCCGTCAATACCTCAATGGCCTTTGAAGCCAATGCTTCGGGCAGCAGATTTTCGGATATCCGGATTTCCTTTAATTCCAACGTATTTTTAATCCGGACGATTCTCACTTGATGAAAATCGGGCACATTACACGTTTTTATCGCCGCCTGTATCGCCAATTTTTCCGTCGGAAGAACCATGGGAACCTTGACAGGGGTTAGGACCGTGCTTGTAAAAGCATTCATATAGCCCTTTTCCCAATCCATTTCATCAAAAAGCTTACGCGTAATCACATCCGCCGAGCCGATGCCCAGCGAATTGCCCCGGGTTTTGGCCGTTAATCCGAGAACTGCAATACGGCTGATGGCGGGAGCCGTGCTTTTGACGTACGGTGTATGGAAGCGTCCGGTTATATTAGGGTCCATGCCGCTGCCGGATATATCCTTTCCGATCTCATCTACAATCAAGACATCGATAGGATCGAACAATAACCGGGGCATGAGGGACTTGGCTTCCAGCAGTAACCCGGGTTCGATGTCTTCCAGCCGTTCGGCAGGTACGGCAGCGATCCTGGCGGGCCGGTCATAAGCATTCTCAATAACAGCTACTCCAAAAATAACAGGGAGCTTGGAAAGAACGATTCGGGCCATCTCGGGGACATGCTCAGCCATGTATTTAAAACCGTAGGCATGAGCGGCATCAGCTCCCTTATGCTTCCCGAGGCCAATCGTGATCATTTTCATCAAACCGCTTTCGATCGGACCGCTGAAGGCGGTGTGCGGTTTAATCCGGTTAATCACGATAATCTTGTCGGCTTCATAAGCAATTTTATCGGTGTAGACAGGCAAACCCTTAGGTAATCTGCCCACCTCCACGACGTCCATGCTCGAATGTACGGGAGCCCCGACGGATTGTTCCGTAACCCCCAATTGCTCCAATACTTCGGCCTGGCCTTCAGCCGTCGCTCCGCCGTGGCTTCCCATAGCCGGTACAATAAAGGGATGGGCACCGGCAGACTTGACGGCGCGGACGACCTCTCTTACGATAATGGCAATATCGGCTATTCCCCGGCTGCCCACGGCTATAGCGACCCGATCTCCTTGAGAAACCCGCGGCAGAACGCCGGCTTCCTTCATCGCTTTGCGGACAGCCGATGCCGTATCGCCAATTTCGGGAGCAATGAAGTGTTGCTGTACTTTGATCATCCTGGGAATCGGAATATCGCGCAGTAATGCTATGATTTTATTCATCATCGTTCTCCTCATGTTTCAGGATCGGGCGCTGCGGCTACATTCCGTTTACGACATGCTCGGGTCTTTTTTTGTTCACAAGAACGTCCACGATATTCCGCACGCAAATCATGCCGATTTCATTGACAGCTCCGCTCGTATAACCTGCAATATGAGACGTGGCTATACAATTGGGCAAACCAAACAGCGGATGCTCCCGAACCGGTTCTTGTTCGAATACATCCAATGCGGCTCCGGCAATGGAGCCGTCTCTTAAAACCTCGTACAGGGCATCTTCGGATACAATCCCGCCCCGGGAAGCATTGATCAGATAGGCGCTTTTCTTCATCATGTCCAATTCTTTGCGCCCGATGAGATTTTCCGTTTGTTCCGTAAGCGCGATATGAAGAGTTACAAAATCGCTTTTACTCAAAAGCTCTTCAAGGGAAACGAATGTGACCTCATGCTTCTCCGCGAAGCTGTGATCGGGGTAAGGATCAAAGGCCAGAATATTCATATCAAAGCCTCTGGACCTGCGGGCTACTTCCTTGCCAATGTTGCCGAGCCCTATGATGCCAACCGTTTTCCCATAAACGTCGGAGCCAAATATTCTTGGCCACTCGCCCTTTTTGGTTAATTCGACGGCCGCCGGAATTTGACGGGCCAAGGAAAGCATTAAGGCAAAGGTAAAGTCAGCTACCGCATGCTTGTTGGTATTGGGAACGTTCGTCACCCAAACTTGACTTTTCCTGGCCGCTTCCAAATCGATGTTATCCACCCCTACGCCATGTTTGCAAATAATCTTTAAATTCGGCGTACGAGCCAGAACATTCGGCGTAATGGCATTAAAAGCAACAATGGCGGCATCCGCATCCTGGATTTCGGCAATAAATGATTCCTCTTGAATATCCGCCGGCAATTGAACCAACTGCATCCCATGTTTTTCTAGATATTTCACAGGCTCATTCGAATATTTGGCAAAGGATGGCGATGTGGATACGACTTTCATTACTGAATCTCCCCTTTAGAACCTTTTCTCGCGGTAAAGAAAACTTTCAGCTCCGCTGATAACTTAGATTTTCTTCTATCATCAAAAACCGTGCCGAGGCCGATCCACGTCCGGATCACACCCACGTTTACATTTCAACATCCGCCGAAAGACCATCCTTCTTTTTCATCAGCCCCGCAACAAAGCTTGCGATCAGAATCATAGCAGAAAGCACGAGCAATGTTGCGCTTAACGGACGCGTAAAGAAACCCATAAAATGGCCTTCGAACAAGGCAAGGGATTGCAATAATGAATTCTCCATCAGTTCCCCTAATACAAAAGTGAGCACGATGGGTGCGAGCGGAATATCCACTTTTTTGAATACATATCCCACAATGCCGAAAACGAACATAGCCGCTACATCCCACAAGCTGTTTTTGACGCTGTATGATCCGATGATCGATATAATCAATATGATTGGAAACAGTAATTTTGCCGGAACCAACGCAATTTTGGCCCAAATCCCGGCAAGCGGCAGGTTCATGATCAGAAGCAGCAGATTACCGATAAACATGCTGGCGATAATCGCCCATACAATATCCGGGTTTTTTACAAACAGTGTAGGCCCCGGGGTAAGACCATGCATGATGAACGCTCCCAACAAGACCGCAATCGTCGGCGAGCTAGGAAGTCCTAAGGTAAATAACGGAATAAGGGCTCCGCCGCAATAAGAATTGTTAGCCGTTTCGGGACCGGCCACGCCTTCAATGGCTCCTTTTTCCGAATCTGGAAGGGTCTTTGGCCAATTTTTTCTCGAGCGAGTAAGACAAAATCGCCGGAATGACGGAGTTCGTCCCGGGAATTAACCCCATAAGAAAGCCGAGCAGGCTTCCTCTGCCAATGGATTTAAGCGACGGCTTCCATTCCTCCCGCTTAGGCAGAACGCCCTTCACCTTCGGAATTTTCTGCGCTTTCTCCTGATTTTCGAGTCCGCTTAAAATTTCGGATAAGCCGAATAGGCCCATCGCAATCATCACAAAATCAAGGCCGTCCATTAATTGATCCTGGCCAAAGGTAAGGCGCACCGTTCCCGTCATCGGGTCCATGCCAATCATAGCCAACACCAGGCCTATGACGGCTGCAACGAGACCGCGAATGAGGGATTTTCCCATCAAGCCAATGACCATGATCATGCCTAACACCATCAGCCCAAAAAACTCCGGCGGACCAAACTTCAGAGCATATTCGGCAACGGGAGGACCGATCAGAACAAGCCCGATAATGGAGATGGTCCCCCCGATAAACGAACCGATCCCTGCTATTCCAAGCGCGGCGCCCGCACGCCCTTGCTTGGCCAGCGGATGTCCGTCCAGGCATGTGATGACGGAAGCAGCTTCCCCGGGGGTGTTAATTAATACCGAAGTAATGGTGCCCCCATACATGGCGCCGTAATAAATCCCGGCAAGCATAATAATGGCGGATACAGGCTCCATACCGAAGCTGATCGGAAGCAGAATGGCGGTAGCGGTTGTCGGACCAAGCCCCGGCAGCACGCCCACAAGCATCCCTACGGTTACTCCGATCAAACAATACAACAAATTCCAAAAGGACAGCGCCGTTTCAAATCCGTGCAATAACATGTTGAAGGATTCCATCAGCCTCACCTACCATCCAAAAGAATTAACCGGCAACGGGATTTTTAGAAGAACCGCAAAAACGACAAAAAAGACCAGCGTGACTACCGTTGAAATGGCCATTCCCACATACCATTTGTAGGCTTGCATGAACATGAGGGAAAGCATCGCAATGCCTGCCACACAAAAACCGGTAAACGGGACAATCAGAAGAAAAAAAAGGAACGAACCAACAAAAAGCAGCACCCTTCGCAATGCTTTACCCTTGGGTAAGATGTCGCTTACCTCAACTTCTTTTTTAATAAAGGATTCGATAATATACAGCACGGACAGAAGGATCAGCAATCCGCTTAACCATAACGGGAACAATCCCGGTCCCGGCCCGATTGAACCGCGATATTCCAAAGATAAGGAGCTGAAAAACATCGTGCCTGAAAAAAGCAGCAGGACAAGGCCTACCCAAACCCCCGCATTTCTCACAAGGAAACACATCCTTTAATCATATTGCTCTTTACTGCCGTTAAAAAAGACTGCTTACCCTCCGTGAAGCACCATCTCATGATTGTTTATGGTAAGCAGCCCCAGTCGCTGCATGGAAGTATCTTATTTTCCAAAACCGATCTTATCGATCCATTCTTTGGTCACTTTCAATTCTGTACGGATTTTTTCTTCCACTTGATGCGGGCTGTCGTTATTGGCAATCAAGTTTGATTTCGTCAAAAAGTCATGAAACGCATCAGATGCGAAAGCCTTGGCGAATGCTTTGTTTAAAACCTGATATACATCCTCCGGCGTACCTTTGGGAACTGCGATAAATTTGTACACGCCCCATTTGACGTCAATGCCTTTTTCGCTCATCGTAGGCACGTCGGGCATTTCCGGTACACGCTTTTCATTGAATACGCCGATAAATCTGATTTTCCCGGACTTCACATACTCCATCAGTTCTCCCGGATGGGCTATACCGATATCCACTTGCTGGCCAAGTACGGCCGTGGCTACTTCCGCTCCCGACTTGTAAGGAACGTGCTGTCTTTTCATCCCCGCTGTTTCAAAGAAGGTTTCCGCAGCCAGATTAGATAATCCGCCGGCGCCCGATGTCGCATATTTAATCGCCTTACCGCTGCCTTTGGCATTCAGTACATCATCAAGTGTTTTATACGGGGAATCCACATGCGCTGCAAATACAAGATCTTCAAAGGTCGTAGCGTGCACGATTCTGAAATCATCAATGGAATATTCCAGTTGGTTCAGGAGCGGCTGCGTAGTGAAAGGGCTGTTCGAGCTAATGACCAAGGTATATCCGTCAGGCGCAGACTTGGAAACCTCCGTAACCGCCAAGGTTCCCCCTCCTCCGGCCTTATTGACCACCATGACCGGCTGGCCAAGCTCTTTCTCCACCTCTTTGGCCAATGTGCGGGCCATCAAATCGGTGCTTCCTCCGGCAGCCCAGGGAACGATTAAATTAATCGGTTTGGTCGGGAATTTGGCCTTTGCCGCTTCCGGCTGACCCGATTGGGCTTGCTCTCCTTGCTTAGGCGCCTGTGCACAGCCGAACAGTAAAGTTAAAGTTAACAGCACAGCCATCATAGTAATCACATTTTTCTTCATGTATAATGACCTCCCTAATAGAATATCAATCAACAACTTACACATATATAATAAAGCGCATTCATTTAAACCATTGCACTACCGTTCGATGCCTGGATAACGCCCTTCTGAATATAGGCATCCATAACCTTCATGAGCTGGTTGTATTTTGCCTCAGGCAGCGCGGCAACAGGAGCTCTGGCCGGCCCGACAGGCAAGCCCATGATGTTCATCGCTTCTTTTAAGACGGTTGGCAATGTCCCCAGTCCCATGGCCGATCGAATGGCCCTTAGCTGTTTTTGCCCCTCCTCGGCTTCCGCAAAGCGTCCCGCTTGCCAGTGAGTATAAATCGATACGACCGTCTCCGGTAAAATATTGGCTGTCGCCGCTATAGCTCCTTTACCTCCGGCCATCAGGGTCGGCAAGATGAGGGAATCCGTCCCGGCTAATACGGAAAATTCAGGTCCGACGGCATCAAGATATTGCAGCGTGTTATCAAAGCTTCCGCTGCTGTCTTTAATCCCGACGATATTAGGAATTTGAGATAATACCCCAACCGAGCCTGGCAGCAGGCTGTTCCCCGTTCGGGATGGGATGTTATACAAAACGACAGGAAGGCGGGTCGAATCGGCAATCCGTTTAAAGTGCTCCACGAGCTCGTCCTGTGTGAACGTCAGAAAATACGGCGTAATGACGGAAAGCGCATCGGCGCCGATTTCCTCCAGCTTTTTGGCCATACGAACGGTTTCAGAAGTTGTGATGCAGCCCGCACCTACATATACCGGTACTTTCCCTTTGACCTCATCTATAATGATTTCGGCAATTCTTATTTTTTCATCGAACGTTAGTGAAAAAAACTCTCCGTTCGTTCCTAAACAAAATAATCCATGAACACCGGCGTCCACATATCTTTTAACTAATTGGCGGAGTACGGGTTCATTTACTTCTTCCGATGATGTAAACGGTGTCACCATAGCCGGAATAATGCCTTCTGGTTTTAACATTCGATGGTTCCTCCTCTATGTACGAACGAACATAATCCGAATAATGAAATAGCATAAGAAGATCCAGAACGATACAGTGCTACAGTGTTGCCGCTATCATAAATGTAATGATGAAACGGCCACTGATTCTGATATTGAACACCAAGTATATTAAATGTTGTATACATGGTAGCTAGAGCCATCATACTTGAATTGGTTTTTACAGTCAATCCTTTCTGAATAAGATGAACTCCTGAAATTGGCATGGCGATCGCTGTCCGTTTCACCTTCTTTTTTTGTTTTATGTTGTATACAACATTAATCACATCATAATGGATGATCAATGATTTTGTCAACGTATTTATATAACCGCTTCCAAATAAAATGGGAAAACCTTCTCTGCAATTGACGTCATTTGTTAATGGCTGTAATATAGAAAATGAAATATGATGTATATAACATATAGGCATCATAATCGTGAAGGGTTAATGATAGTCTCTTATGAAGAAAAATGGATCAAAAGGAGTTTATATATGGAACTGCCTAAAATCGATACTTCGAATTTATGGGATAAAACCTATAATATATTAAAGGAACGAATCATCCGCCGGGAATTTAGACCGAATCAAAAGCTCTTAATCCCCGAATTGGCCGAGCAGCTTGGCGTAAGCAGAACACCGATTCGGGACGCATTAAACCGTTTGGAGATGGATGGTTTGGTGACAACGGTATCCAAGGTCGGCACTTTTGTTAATGGCATCGAGATTCATGATGTATTAGACATTATGGATACTCGAATGATGCTGGAATTTTGGGTGGCGGAAAAGTTGGCTGATGTCCCCAAGGAGGAACTGGAAAAAGAATTAATGGTGATGGAGGCCATTATTCAAAGATCGCTTAAAGATATAAAAACATTGTCTTTAAAACAATATTTACAAAACGATTACAATATGGCGTTCCATCTGAAATTTATGGAGTTGGGCAGAAACAATAAAAATACTGAAATTTATAAAAATATTATGAATTACAGATTTTTGGCGGCCGAGACCTCTTTAATTTCAGAGGATATGATTACTACTGCCGCCAATCAGCATCTGGCGATTATTCAATCGTTAAGAGACGGGAATGTTCAACAGATCAAATCCGTTATCAAAATTCATTTAGACGATTCCAAAGAACGTCTAATCCTCAAGATCGATAAGAACGGCGGAATTATTTGATCATTCCGCCTTCTTTAAGTTTATTTTTGCACAGCGACAAGATAATGCTAATCCAACGATGATCATCCCGCTTTCTTATCGGCTTTTTACTAGCAGGTCAACAGCTTCCTTCACAATCATGCCCGTATCCTTTCCTTTTTCCTTCTCTTCAATAATGCATTGCTCCAGATTGACGGCGACGATGTAGGCCATCGCTTTATCTGCGGCGCTGCGTACAGCGGAAAGCTGTGCCACGACCTCCTTGCAATCTTTGCCTTCCTCCATCATTTTCAAAATACCGCGAACTTGCCCTTCGATGCGTTTAACCCGACGAAGCACGCTTTCATCGTATTTTATCATTCGATTTTCCTCCATTCCGATCCCGTCCAGGTATATTAATAGCCGCTCACCCTGCGCAGTGCATACAACTGAGAGAAGCCTTTATTTTTGAGTACACGGGCGGCTTTTATGCTTTTACGGCGGCTATCGGCGAGGATCAGGACAGGCTCGTCCGGTGAAAGCTCATTCCGCCAGACGAACGGCAGACGACCTAACGATATATTAATTGAGCCGGGATAATGATTTTTCTGATAATCCGCCGCGTCCCGTACATCAACAATTTTCAACGTCGTCATTTCTTCCCGTGCCGCCTCCAATATCCTCGAATCTACGAAGGACAGCCCGCTTACAGGCCAGACACTTCTTATGAACCATATCAATCCGATGGCCAACAGCACCAATAAAATAGACACTTTCCTTCCCCCTCGCAAAAACCCGCAGCCGCTTCAAACCTCAAGTATCCGTTTGCGGCGGCTGCCCTGCATCCAGCTGAACACTGTATTTTCTATGATTGCTATTAAATAAACAGGTTGACTTTCCTTTTAATTATTACTTATACCCCTACAGGTAATATAACGTGTGCGGTATGGTTTTGCAATCCTGCAATCCTCGAATGGATTGCCAAATCTTATACATTTGCTTTGGCCTCAGGCCAGTTCATTTTTATTCCTCTTTATTTATCGTGAATCGCACAACGGTTAGGACCCATTTCCATTTCACGCTGTTCTTCGTCCGTCGGTTGAATTTTACCCATATTGGTTTGACGAATCGCCTGATAGGAATTAGGATGCTGCGGCAGATTATCGGTAACCGCGCATCTGAATTCCGCTTCATCCAGGATGTTTAGCCCGGGGTTGCTTTGGTACAGATCTCCCAAACGGGCGGCTGCTTTTCCGCCTTCACCCAGCTCGGATATTTTTCCGAAGTGGGCGGGAAGCACGATTAAATCGTCGGACAATTCTTTGTAGCGGCTGTACAGGGTATGACGCAAATCCCCGGCCCAATCCTCGGCTTTCCCCGCCAAGTCCGGCCGGCCGATCGATTCAATAAATAAAATGTCTCCGGTCAGCAAATACTGATCATCGACAATAAGCGATGTACTCCCGATCGTATGGCCCGGCGAGTATACAGGTTGAATCTTAATCCGTGTGTTTCCAACCGTAATCTCTTTGCCGTCCTCGAGCTTTTCGTAGGCAAACACGACCTCTGCCGCATCCTTTGGAGGCAGCCAGTAGGCTGCTCCTGTTTTCTCTGCCAGGATTCTTCCTCCGGAAATATGATCTGCGTGCAGGTGGGTATCGATCGCGTGTTTAATCGTCAGCCCGTTTTCTTTGGCAAAGCGCTCAATCACGTCAGTCATTCTAACCATGTCGACAACAGCTGCTTCGCCATCGGAAACGATCATATACGAAAGGCAGCCTTTGCCGATACGGACAAACTGGTAAATGGAGCCCCCGTCCTTCAAATCGCCGATCTTGACCGGCTCCAAATACTCGCTCCAGGACTTCATCCCGCCTTCAAGGTAATAAATAGGGCTCCGGCCGGCCTCTGCAAGCTGTTCGGCAACAAATTTGGACGATCCTTCTTTGGCGCAGACAACGAGAATCTGTTTGCCTTCCGGAATCCGACTCAGAACAGAGTCCGCTCCCTCCAGCCATTCAAAATACGGGATATTGAGGATTTCGATGCTTTCCCCTTCCATTTTCCAGTCGTTAAAGTCACTTTCGTTGCGGACGTCCAGAATGAACAGTTCTTTCTTATCGAGAATAAATCTTGCCGCTTCTTCCGCCGTCATTCCCTGTATATCGTCTGCCGCAGCCATATGCCCGATCCCCCTTTAATTAGAACGTTAAAGTGACGTTGGCATCCTTCGCGAAATCCAGGAAGGTCACGGCCCCGCCGACTTCGATGCCTTCAATGAAATCTTCTTTCTTCATGTTCATCACATCCATGGTCATTTGGCAGGCGATGATTTTGACCCCCATGTCTTGCGCCATATGAACCAGCTCGGGAATGGACGGTACGTTGGCTTTTTTAAATCCTTCTATAAAATTCTCTTTACCCGCAGGCAGCGGCAGCTGCCGATATCCCTGTTTATGAATGAGATTAAGTCCTTCAAAGGTGAAGAATATAGCGACTTCGGAATCGGTAGCGGCCGCGGCCGTGGCGATGTTGAATACCTTATAGGCATCGAACAATCCGCCGTTGCTGGCAATAATAGCGACTTTCGTTGACATCAGGAATGACCTCCGTTTATTTTATTGATTTTTCTCGGTCGGACCGGTCCAGCCGGACATACCGGGCAGGATGTTTTTTACGTTTTTAAAGCCATTGTCGGCGAGCAGCCGGCAGGCCAAATCGCTCCGGGTGCCCGTTTGGCAAACGACATGTATTTCCTGCTCCGGTTTCAGCTCGATGAGCCTGTTTTCCAACTGGCCCAATGGGATGGAAACGGCCCCGGGAATCCGATGAAAAGCATATTCCGCAGGTTCGCGCACATCCAACACCAACGGTTTTTCATTGGATTCCAGCTTGATTTGCAGCTCCTCGTTCGTCAATGTATGCGGAAATTTGGTTTCTTCCTTGACTTCATTCGGGTTGGCTTTACGCAGGTAATGCTTCAATACCTCTCCTTCGTGAATGGTTCCCAAATATTGATGCCCTGTGTTCTTTGCCCATCCCCGGATATCTGCCAATGAGCCTTTATCGGTAGCCTGCACTTCAATGACTTGACCGGGATTCAATTGGTCCATGGCTTTTTTCGTTTTGACAATGGGCATCGGACAAGCTAGTCCTTTACAATCCAATGTTAAATCTGCTTGAACCGCTGACGGCGTCGACATCTCATAACCTCCATTTTAGATTTATTATTTTATACTTATACTCCTATGTGTATAAAAAAGCTTGAATTTTTTCTCTGCAGCCAATAGATTAGTACTCGACTTCTCCAGTCCATTCCATCATGCCTCCCGACATATTCATGACCTTATAACCGAAAGACTCCAGCATTTCGCAGGCTAATCCACTCCGATTGCCGCTGCGGCATACGACGATGGTTTCTTTCTCAGGATCCAACTCCGTATGCCGTTGACCAAGCAGCCCCAATGGAATATGCCTGGCGCCGGGGATATGCCCGGACTCCCATTCGTTATTTTCCCGAACATCCAGAATGGTCAATGCTTCCCCCCGTTCTAATCTTTGTTTTACTTCCTGAGGTTTCATCTCTTTTGAATATTTACCTGCCACTTTTATCACTCCTTCATATGTCAAAATATCAATGACTCCTTTTCATTTTATACTTATACCCCTATGGGTATTATATTATGATGTTTATGTCTTTCTGTCAACACTCCCCCTGTCATCACCGGCATTACTTTTTCTGGAAGTCCCTCCTGAAGTTCCGGATAGTAAAAAGCTTCCCAGCTGTCCTAGGACCGCGGGAAGCTTGCTATCGCTGAATTCATGCATTCATACTCACGTGCGGACAAACAACAAAAATATTCCGATGAAGAAAGCTATAAGCACAACCCAACTCACTATAGCAACCCAAATTCCCGAGCTTCCATCTTTAGTTTCCATCTTGTCCACTCCATACATTTGATTACCTATAACTTTCCCAATAACAGGACGAATATGCAATCCAAATGTAAATCCCCTTCATGCGCCATCCTCCGCTTAAACATATGGTACAAGAAAAAGGGTGCCGATTCCTGCCGTAATAACGCCTGCGGGAATGCCGAGCGGTTGAAACAGCAACCTTCCCGCCAAATCCGCGGCTGCCATCTCCCTCCGGCCAGTCTAATATTTGATCAAGGCGGCTCCCCATACCAAGCCTGCACCGAATGCCGTCATTAAAATCGTATCCCCATGCCGGATTCTCCCGTCCCTTACCGCTTCGTGAAATGACACTGGTATGGTTGCCGAGCAGCTGTTTCCATAATTGTGAATGGTCTTGACCACTTTCTCTTCCGGAAAATGAAGATTCCGTGCCACAGCGTCTATGATGCGTTCATTGGCCTGGTGCGGAATGAACCAATCTACTTGATCGATGCGATACCCGTTCCTCTCCAATATTTCTTCGGCACCCGAGGTCATGGCTTTCACAGCCGCCTTGAATATTTTCCCTCCATCCATGACCATTTTGGATTTATATTCTTCCGAAGCCGGGTGCCTGCTGCCCCCGCCCGGAACATATAAAAACTCGAAAGCTACCCCGTCGGCATGAAGCGATGTCGAGATGATTTCACCCTCATCGTTATCCTTCATTCGGGAGACGATAACCGCTCCCGCGCCATCGCCGAAAAGGATGCTCGTGTACGGATCGGAATAATCGGTTAGTTTGGATAATGTATCCGCACCAATCACAAGGATGCACCGGTGCATCCCCGCCTTGATATACTGGTCGGCAATTTGAAGTGCAGATAAGAATCCGACGCAGGTGGAATGAACATCCATGGCACCGATAGGACGACATCCCAATTGACGCTGAATTTGGCAAGCCACAGGCGGAAGAATATGATCAGGCGTTTCTGTAGCAACAAGAATCAAGTCAATTTCCGATGCCAGGATGCCGGCGTCATCCAACGCATCTAACGCGGCCAGATAAGCCAAATCCGACGTGGCTTCCGAGACGCCCGATATCCGCCTCTCCCGGATGCCCGTTCTGCTGACGATCCACTCATCTTCTAAAGAAATCAGTCGCTTTAAATCTTCGTTCGTCATACGTCCCGTCGGCAAATAAGCGCCGATCCCGCTTATCGCGGCTCTATACATCACTGTTCACCCCGCGGCTGTTCGGATTCCTTGCAGTGCTTTGGACATTTCAACGATTTGCCGGGCTAAACCTTTGATTCTTTGCAGCACGGACGCATCGACGACTTCATGCCTGTCGTTAAAATGATCCCGGTGCGCATACACATAATCCGGGGTCACATAAGCCCGGAAGTACCCGGCAATCGGCTTCAGTTGATTCTCGATAACCAGGAAGTGCTGATAGGTCCCGCCGGTGGCGATAAAACCGATGACCTTATCCCTAAAAGCATCCGGAGGCAGCAGGTCAAACACATTTTTTAGCGGGGCAGCCATAGACGCCTGAAAGACCGGTGTCCCGATCACAAAGCAGTCTGCCGATAAAACGGCTGCCATTACTTTTTGCGTATCAAGGTTATACGCCGCCGGATTGCGGCCGTCGCAAAACTGCACCTCATAATCTCTTAAATCCAGCATTTCCGTTTTCAGGTCCGGCTCCAGAAGCGCCGCATGTTTCACGACCTTTCTCACAACCGAGCTTGTTTTTTCTCCAATAATGGTCCCCGATATCCCGAGCATTTTCATTCCGGTTCTCATCCTTTCAAGCTTTGTGGTTCAGCCATGACCAGCCGGTCATACAAATGCGTTTTCATCCGCCGTAGGAATGGCCTGCTTCCGGCTACAGCCATCATTTCAGGCTGGAAGGCCTGCACATAAGGTTCCGGAGGCTCTATTCCTTCCAAGGCCACCTGACGATGCAAAAACAGCATACTTCCGGAAGAGCCTGCAGGCACAGCGCATGCTAATATCGCATCGTTCTCGAACGCCCAAATGCGCTTCATCCAGATTTCGCTGTCATGCTGTCCCGAACCGCTGACTGCAATGATATCCGCCCCTTGCTTGGCCAACACGCGATAAGCTTCCGGATAATCGGCATCCCTCCCGGTCAGAATACCCACCCTCCCGAAAGGAACTTCAAAGGTGCGGAATCCGGTGCATTCCCGATGGAGCTTGTGATGAACCTGTTTATAGGAACCGACGACCCCTTCAGGACCGACTAAGTACATGGCACATTCTCCCGAATCAGATGCCAAGACGCTCAGGGCGATATAACCTCGGAATAACCCGGCCAACAGCTGAAGCTCGTGTAAAAGCTTTTCCGCCCGATCCGTTCCCAAGGCGCCCAAGGCGGCTGTACCGATCTCAGGAAGGACATATAAACGATTGGTGGTCATTAAACGCGGCTGAACCGACTCCAGCGATTGCCTCAATTGATCGAGGGTTCCAGATCCATCCCCATTCATGTCCAGCGGAAGGACGACGACTTCAAATGGAGACGGTTCTCCGATTGGACGCGTTTCCCCTTCTTTCCAAAGATACGGGTGAAGCAAAATCTCTTGATACGCTTCCGGTCTCCGGCCTCTCAGGATTCTCTTTCTCTTGTCCGGATCAGCCCGAACCGTCCCGTAGACAAACCCTTCACCCGATATCAGCGACTCCTGAACGGACCCATCGGCATCGATAATTGCGCTTCCTCCCGTAAATCGGGCGCCTCGTTCCGTATCCGAGCGGTTCGCCGCAATCCAGCACAAACCATTCTCCTTCGCGCGCAAGCACCAAGTCTTGCTTGGTCCGCCATTCCCGCTGCCAACCCAGTTTGTCGGAAAAGCGATCACGTCCGCTTCTTCTAACGCCGCGATCCGGGCAGGCTCAAAGTACATCGCATCCATGCAGATCAGCATAGCTATGTTTCCTATGGGGGTGGAAAAGACAGGAAACCCCTCATTGCCTTCCCTGGCCCATCGCGGATCGGCTGCGAAGAGGTGCGTTTTCCGATAGCTCCCAACCACGCCCTCCGGCCCTATAAGAACGGCGGAGTTATAGTACGCGCCTGTGGAGGGATCGACTTCCGGCAAGCCAGCGACGGCATAGCAGCCATACTCCCGGGTTACAGAGCAAAGGGCTTCCGTAGTCGGACCCGGGATCGTTTCGACATAGGGGGCGATTTCCTCCCGGTTCTTCCACACATACCCGCTGGAGGACATTTCCGGAAATACGACGAGCCGGGCGCCGTTTGCAGCCGCTTCCCGGAGAAGACAGGCCATGCGCTCGCGGTTCAATGACGTGTCCCCGAGCGACGGATTGAATTGAATCGCCGCCGCTTTGAAACCTGACGGAATGCGCGCTTTCCTATCCATGCCGGGCCACCACCAGGGATTCATTCGCCCAATCGATCAACACCACTTCCTCCGCACCGTTCCCGACAAGCACCCGGGTATCCGAAGTCAATTCGCCAACGACGGCGGCGGTGATTCCCTCCTTGGCAAAAATCGATAGGATCTCCTCCGTATGCTCAGCATCCGCCGCCAGAATGAAACCATACCCGGGAAACATTTGCAGCCATCGTTCGAGCTCCACGGCCTCCGGTTTCGGCACACGGTCGATATGGACATAAGCACCGCAGCCGGCATTTTCCGCCAGCATCGCAAGTGTTCCTAACAATCCTGCATTGCTGATGTCTCTGGCGGCGACGGCCAGCCCCTTCTCCGCAATGGCAGGAAGCAGCTCCAGTTTTTTCAACAATGCCCAAGGTTCTTTGGCGCTGGTGCAGTCCCACTGTAAATAATGTTTATAAGGGGTTCCATCCAAATCTACCGCAGCGATCAAAGCTTGCCCGGCCCTGCCGCTCGATGCCCGCAGAAGATGGGTGGCTCTGCCGATGATGGCCGTCGCCACCCCTTCGGTTTCCTCGGGCAAATAATGCCCTCCGACCATAGGCACCCCCAGCTTGCGGCACCCTTCCGCCATTCCCTCGGCGATCAAAGAAGCTGTCGCTTCATCCGAAGCGCTCAGCATATTCACCATAGCCACAGGCCGGCCGCCCATGGCGTAAATATCGCTTACGCTTACGAGCACTGCGCAGTAACCCGCCCAGAGCGGATCCTCCTTCACCAGCCCAGGAATGATTCCGTCACACGACATCAACAAGTAACCCTCGGCACTTGGAAGCACGGCGGCATCATCGCCGATCGGGTCCAGCATAGCGTTTGGATCCCACTGGAACTTTTGCAGGGGAATCTGAATATCCTTCTTTCTGCGAAATCCGGAGGATTCCGCCAGGTGGCTCACAAGCCTGCTTAACTCATTCATTCGACAGCACCCTCCGATACAAGTTGATATGACCTCCGGCCGTTTGCGGCCAAGTATATTGACGGGCCGTCATTCCGGCATTTTTGCGCAAACGGTCGGCCAAGGCGGGGTCATGGGTTAAACGAAGCATATTGGCAGCGATAGCCCCTGAATCCATGGGATCTGAAAGCAGCGCGTTATGTTCATGCGTCATAAATTCTTGAAACACTTCAATATTGGAAGCAACAACAGGAGTTCCGCTGGCCATGGCTTCAAGAATGGACAGCCCCCAGCCTTCCTTGATCGAAGGCTGAAGATACACATGCGCTAACCGGTATAAATGCTTGACTGTCCGATCATCGGGAGAGGGGATGATGCGCACGTCCGACCTGATCTCAGCAGGCAGGCTTTCCAGCAAACGTTCGAACCCGGTACGATAAGGCCGGTAATCGAACAGCGTCGTACCCCCTGCGATGACAAGCACGGCTTGAGGAATACGCTGTTTTACTTCAACAAAAGCCCGAAGCGTTTCGATCGTGTTTTTGCGGGGTTCGATGCCCCCAATGGTTAAGTAAACGATCTTCCCCTTTAAGGGGGCCAACGTCTCCGTATCGATGGAGCTTTCATCGGAAGTGAAGAACCGCTCGTCCACGCCGTTGTGGATCACCGTCGATGAACGCGAATACAGGCTTTCCAGCTTTTCCTTCCAACTTTGGCTGACCGTGACGATGGCCCTCGGCTGAAGCACCGATTGATGCTGGCATTCCACCAAGGCCGGGGTAACGAAATCGTCCAAATGATGGACCGTACGGAGAAAGAAGGAAATGAGGCCCTTCTTTCCAAGTCGGGTCAATGCATTGGCGCTGATACAATCCTGCGCATGATGAATGTCGAATGCCTCCAACCGCTCCTTCTCTAACGCGTCGGTATACGTTTCGATGTAACGAAGGATGCGGTCTTCAAATCCCTCATGTTCCCTGGTTTCAAACGGGAACACAGTTGTTTCCGTACCCACCGGACGGTAAAACTGCTTTGTGCCGTTTAAGCCCAAAGCAAAGACCGTAACCGAACATCCCTGTTCTTTCAATGCCTCGGCTAAGGCCAGCGTGTGTACCACCCCGCCTCTGGGCTTTGTGTTGTAGGTATATAGAGCGACATTCACCTGACGCCACACCCTTTCGTACATATCACCTATGCGCTGGCAGCCGCCGTGGAGCTTTGCAGCAGCCCCGCGTATTGAACGACCTTGTTCACGCTGTCTTCCGCCCCGCCGATCGGCCGGATATGGATGCCCCGGATGCCTTCGATCTGCCGAAGCTGCTTAATCAGTTCGGCGGCAATATGCAGGCCCTCTTCGCTCGAGTGTGAAGCGGCGAGTCTTGCATGCAGCGAATCGGGGATCACAACGCCGGGAATCCGAAGCGCCTTCCCTACATGATCGGCATTACGCAGAGGCAGGATGCTGGCCATGATAGTGACCCGCTCATGCAGTCCGCGCCGCCTTGCCTCTTCCATCCATTCTCCGATCAGGTCCATATCGAAAACCAACTGAGTGCGAACAAAGCTCGTTCCGCTGTCCGCCTTCGCCTCCAAACGGTCAATGAGTTCCTTAATCGGTTTGCCTGCAATATTTTCAACCGTACCGATCGAAAATTGGGGAGGCTCCTGCATCGGCGTTCCGTCAAAAAGCTTCCCTTCATCGGAAAAAATTCTGGCGTAGCGCACGAGCTCCATCGTCTCCAGATCATAGACTTCTTTGGCGTTTGGCTCCGTACCTACCTTAGCCGGGTAACCTCCCAGGATCGTAATATTTTTCACTCCGATGGCGGCAAGCCCCATCAGATCGCTCTGAATTCCCATTCGATTCCGATCGCGGAGGTTGATTTGTACAATTGGCTCCACGCCGACCTGACGTACGAAAAAGGCGCCGACTACCGGCGAAAGCCTGGCGATCGCAAGCAAATTGTCGCTTAAATCGACTGCATCCACATATCCGCGGTAACGTACCGCTTGTTCAACGAGGGGGCGAGGGTTCCAATCCCTCGGCGGAACAAGCTCGGCGGTTACCGCGAAGTGATCGGGATTCAATCGCCCTTTTTCCAAAAGGATCGTCATCGTTACCCACCTGCTCTTTCTGACGGAATGATGATTAAATTTGGAACGTACTCAGAATAAACGCTCCAGCCCGGGAGTATTCAATGAGACAATCCTGAAGATCAAGCGGATGAACCGGGATCGTCCCCTCAATGAGGTCTTCTTCGCGCAAACCGTGCAAACCGAGACCGAACCGGCACACGTACACTTTTCCGCCTTCTTTAATAAAAGTCGCTAACGATTCATTGTAATTCAGCTGGCCTCCGAAAGCGGCGCTGCCGACCGTAGGGAAGCCCCGGGTAGCCATCGCATTCATCGCGCCGGTTCCATAAAAATAAATGGCGGTTTCGTACCCTTTGCGCTGGGCGCGGATGGCCTGCAGGATGGCTACATAAGACAGGGACGACTCATGGGCAATTCCGTGCACCAGCGCAAGAAACTTTTCGCCGGGATTGGCCTTATAATCCGGAAATACCTTGGTGCCGCCGTACAGCTTCGTCCCAACCGGCAAGGACGGGTGCGGAATTTCATTCATCGATTTCAATTCGTTCTCAGTAAAGTTGGCAGTCATAGATTCATCTTCCTCTCGATATTTTTTATATGGTTAAGGGCTGGGCCCTAAGCCAGCTTGCTGAAATATTGCTCTTGGGCGTTACCCCAGAAGATTCTCTCTTTGATTTCTTCAGAGATACGCGCTCCTTGAATTTTCCAAAACTCGCTTTCATAGTCGCTCCAAGGCTCGTCGCAGCCGAACATAATGCGATCGGCGCCTATCCCTGTCCGATCGACCTCCTGAAGCAGCTTGCGGACAGCAAAGCCGATGGCCCAGCTCGTATCCAGATAGACCCGGTAGCCGCCTTCAATCAGCTCCGACCAGCGGGAGAGCAGCCGGATATGCCCGCTGACGCCGCCGCCCATGTGAACAAGATGTATTTTCAACTCCTTACCCCACCGCTTGATGATTTCAAAAAATCCCAGTATATCCGAGCCCCCGCCCGGGCTGGTATGGAAATGAATCGGAATATCCTTTTCCATCGCCGCCCGAAAAATCGTTTCGTGCAGCTTCGTCGTCGCCTCATCCCACTTGCGGGGGTCGGCTGTCCCTCCAAGCAGATAGCTCATCTTCAAAGCGGCAATGCCCGGCTCCTCCAAAAGCGTAAGCGCGTTTTCAGTCAGCTCCCGATTCTGCGGAAGTCCCGAAACCCATAAGGCTCCGGCGACCTTGCCTCCTCCCTGCCGGCATAAGCGCACGACCAGTTCATTGTGGGAAAAGGGTTGAGCCTGAACGGGAATACCGTAGTTCGGAATAATCAGGGTCTTCTCCATACCGCGGCACTTCATGAAATGATCCAGTTCTTCCGCCGTTGCAGGGCCGGGATCGGCGGGCGAAACCGGCACCTCCGACTCATAGAACGGCCAAGGCTCCAGATGGCCGACATGATTATGCACGCTGAACACCTTTCGGCCAAATCCCATGGTCAGCGGAATATCGTATGCATACTCCTCCGGTACCCGGGCGATCGATTCAACCTTGGATAAACTGACGCTGCTTCCTGCCTGATGCATCATACACATGCAAATTCGCCTCCATGATGTGATGCGGGTGATCATGTATCCAAATCAGTCCGCCCACCGTTTTCCAACCTAGCTTTTCAAAAAGCTTCACATTTTGCTGCTGCACTTTTGCCAAAAAACGCCGTACGCCCCGAAGCCTCATTTCTTCTACAGCGGCTTCGATCAAATATACCCCAACCCCCCTCAACCGGAATTCCGGTTTGACGGCAAGTCGTCCTCCCCACCATAGGGTAGGGTCGTCGTTGTCTGCGTAGCAGCGAACGGTTCCCATTAACGTCTCTCCATTCTTCCAGGCGTTAATGTAGATCGATGCCGGATCGTGCTCATCGGCGTCGGTTCCATCGAATAAATGCTGCTCGTCAACAAATACCTGCCGCCGCAGGGACAATGCGGCTTCAAGCTCATGCTCCGTTTTGGCTATACGCACCTGACAGCTTTTCATAGGCCCACCCCGGATGTCCCCCATTTTTCGAAGGAGGAGAGGGCCGAGCATGCTCCGCATTTTGCGCAGCCTGCTTGATTGGCTTCAGACGACAGCCCCTCCTCTGCCAAAATGGCGGCCACATTGCGATAGGCCTCCTCCATGTATTCGCTGGTTGGCGGCAAGGCATCTTCCAGTAACGTTCCTTGCAGCGGCCTTAAAGGGACGACGAACGGATAAACCCCAAGCTGCGCCGCACGCCGGCAGCCTTCCAATATGTTCTCGATACGCTCCCCCATTCCGAGGATGACATACGTGCTGACCTGATTTCTGCCGAAGACGGATACGGCCTTTTCGAACGCTCTAAAGTAGGTTTCCAGAGTGATCTCAGACTTGGACGGCATCATCCTGCGGCGAACCTCTTCATCGAAAGACTCGACGTGAAGCCCTATCGTTGTGGCCCCCGCATCCTTCAGCACCTGATACAGCGCCTCGTCATCGGGAGGCTCGCATTGAACCTGTACCGGAAGCCGGCTGACCTTACGGATGGCTTTGACGCATTCAGCCAAGTATAACGCTCCCCGGTCCGTCTCGTTCGGCGTGCCGGTTGTCAGCGTAACCTGCTTGATGCCGTCCAATTCCTCAGCCGCCTGGACAACCTCCGCCAGCTGCTCGGGTGTTTTCATGGCGACGGTAGTTCCCGCTTCCAGAGAGTGGCCGATCGCGCAAAACTTGCATCTCTGACTCGGAGCCCACCGGATACAGCTTTGAATGACTGTGCTTGCCAGCACATCGGAGCTGTGAAGCACCGCTATCTTGTTGTACGGAATGCCGTCCTTCGTTGTCCGGTCATAAAATTTGGGACGAGCGACCGGATCTACATACATCAGCTTTTTGCCGTTATATTGCAAGGTCAGCCCCTTTTCCGTACGAACAAGGGAGTAGGGCGAGGAGGCCGCCGGACCGTTGAAGGTCGGCACCATCACCGTCCGGTCTCCCAGTATAAACGCCCGGTCGTCCGACGGGCCCGCGCCCCCGCGTCTGCCGCCTTCAATAAGTCCGTTCGTGCGCAAGCCCTTGTTCTGAATATCCACCAACCAGTTGGAGCGGGATTGGCTCAGTATTTCTTCCCTTTCATCAGCATGATCATCCGGAGTCATAGTACCCATCCCTTCTTTCATTGACGTCCAATTTATATTTGTTAACTTATATAACATATATTACTGAATAATTTGTAAAATCACCTCATCCAGTACGCGATTTTTTTACTCATCCACTTAAAATCCATAAAATACTTTACATCATTCGTAATTTAAAAAATAAAAACCAAATTTATGGAAGAATACATTACATTGATGTATAATGATGACGTGTAATGATTTTGATTCGAGCAACAATCCGATGGTTAGGACTGCATGCTCAACCGTATGGAGGATGCTATGGAATGGAAGCCAAACAAAGTAGAAAGCGTGCCGATCTATAAGCAAATTGCCGATTATATGGAAACCCGGATTATGAACGGGGAATATCCGAGCGGAAGCTGTCTTCCTTCGGAGCGTTTTCTCGCGGCAGAACTAGGCGTGAATCGCGGAACCGTCATCGCGGCTTATGATGAGCTGCTTGCGAGCGGACTCGTCAAGAAGGTGAAGGGGATCGGCACGGTAGTGAGCCAAGCGTTATGGGGAGAAGGACCTCAGAAGCGAATTCCGAATTGGGGGCAATATGTAAAAAGCGGCTTTTTCCAGATCAATAACCCGATTAACCAGCAAATCTATCAGATTATCCAGTCCAGAGATCACGTCATCAATTTCGCTATCGGGGAATTGGCGCCCGATCTTCAGCCTGTCAAGCTCATGCAGGACATCCATCGTTCCATGGAAATCAACGACTACTTGGGTTATGAGCACATGCAGGGGAATATAAAGCTGCGGGAAACGATATCCGCCCACCTGCGGAAATACAGGCGCATTGAAACGACCCCTTCCTCCATCATTATTACTTCCGGCGCCCAGCAAGCGCTGCATCTGATTATTCAATGTCTGTTAAAGCCCGGGGATGCCGTAGCCATCGAAGACCCGTCCTATGCCTACTCCCTTCCTATCTTTCATTCGGCGGGTTTAAAAACGTTCTTATTGTCTCCCGGCCGGGAAGGCATCGATCCGGATGAAATCATCTCGTTATATAAAAGAACCCGGGTCAAAATGGTGTTTTTGAACCCTACCTACCAGAATCCGACCGGGACCACCATGTCTGAAGAAAGAAGAAAGAAAATCATCGAAATCTCCACCCAATATGGCATTCCTATCGTCGAAGATGACCCTTACAGCATTACCGGTTTTCAAGAACAGGCCATTGCACCGCTGAAATCGTTGGATCGCGACGGCGCTATTCTGTATATCAGCTCGCTGTCCAAAATTGCGGCGTCCGGTTTAAGAATCGGATGGATTGTAGGACCGCAGCCTGTCATTGACCGTTTAGCCGATGCCAAACAACAAATCGATTTCGGTCATCCGAATTACCCGCAATGGATATCGGAACGGCTGCTTGCATCCGAAGGTTTTGATGCGCATATCGGTCAACTTCGCGCTGGATTGAGGGACAAACGGGATCGAGTTGTAGAGGCTTTGCGTAGCGAGGTAGGTTCATACATAGAATTTATCGAGCCTCAAGGCGGCATTCATTTATGGTGCGGACTAAAAGGGGAATGCGATGAACATGCGCTTTTCAGGGAATCGATTCAAAACGGCGTTATTTTTGCCCCTGGCACCACACTCGGCTCCAAGAAAGGCTTCATGCGATTTACCTACAGCCGCACCGAGACCCAAGATATCCGGGAAGGCATCCGGCGGTTTGCCGATGCCCTTAAACGTGTAATGAAATAGCTTAACCGGCAGATGGCGGCCAAACTTTTGTGCGGCAAGGAGCTAAAATGATGATCACAGAAGAGACAGACGATAAACCATATTCAATGATTTATCGTCCAGTCTCATGCTTTTTTCTATATCAGGTACCGCAAAAGGTCCGGTAAGGACGGGCTGATGGCGCAGGCGGCGTGGAGTACTCAGCCTGTTCGGGGGAGTGCGCGTAGGGGCTCGAAAGAGCATCAAGAAACCGCTCCATCACGCTGTAGTCTCCCTGGTTCACCGCGGCCTCCAGCGCTTCTTCTGCCCGGTGGTTGCGGGGAATCAGCGCGGGATTGCTGCTGCGCATCAATTGATGCGAGGAGGCTTTTGATTCCTGCTGCCTGCCTAGTCTCGCCTGCCACAGCTCATGCCACTGGGCAAAGCCCGCGGTGCCAAAAAGAACCGCATCCTCGGGCTTATCAAACGTCAATGCGCGGAAGGTATTGGTGTAGTCCGCACGATGCTCTTTCATCAAATTGAGCAGCTCTTCAATAAGGGATTCATCCTGCTGTTCTTCGTTAAAGATCCCCAGTTTTGCCCTCATTCCCGAGAGCCAATTGCGGCGATACAACTCGGTAAAATCTGAAATCGCAGCCTGGGCCAGTTCTACAGCCCGCTCCTCGTTGGCATGCAGCAGCGGCAATAGGGTTTCAGCAAATCTCGCGAGATTCCACGCGGCAATATACGGCTGATTGCCATAGGCATAGCGGCCATGAATGTCAATGGAGCTGAATACCGTTGCCGGGTCATAGGCATCCATGAAGGCGCACGGACCATAATCAATGGTTTCCCCGCTGATGGCCATGTTGTCGGTGTTCATCACCCCGTGAATAAAGCCGACGAGCTGCCATTTGGCAATCAGCACGGCCTGACGCCTGATCACTTCTTTTAGCAGGGAAAGATAGCGGTTCTCATCAGCCTCAACTTCCGGAAAATGTCTTTGCAATGTGTAATCAGCCAGAGTCCGGAGCTCCTCCACAGTACCCCAATTTGAAACGTATTGAAAGGTGCCGACGCGCAGATGGCTGGCTGCCACGCGGGTCAGAATTGCACCAGGCTGTTCGGTTTCACGCCTTATGGACTCGCCGGTTGTCACCACAGCCAGGCTGCGGGTGGTTGGAATACCCAGCGCATGCATCGCTTCGCTGATGATGTATTCGCGCAGCATCGGCCCAAGCGCCGCCCGGCCATCGCCAAGGCGGGAGTATGGCGTTTTACCTGAACCCTTAAGCTGAATATCGACCCGCTGGCCCAGGGGTGTGATCTGTTCGCCAAGCAGCAGAGCCCGGCCGTCCCCCAGCATGGTAAAATGCCCGAATTGATGCCCTGCGTAAGCTTGAGCCAGAGGCTCGGCGCCTTCGGGAATCCGGTTGCCGGCAAGCGCCGCAACGCCGTCATTGCTTTGCAGCGCTTGGACGCTCAACCCCAGGGACGCTGCCAACCGATCATTAAGAATGATCAACCTCGGTGAGCGTACAGGGGTTGGGTTAAGCCTGGTAAAGAATGATTCCGGCAGGCAAGCATAACTGTTGTCGAAGTTCCATCCTGTTTCGGTTGCTGCTTTTTTCTCTGTCATCGTATCTCCTTTTTCATTTGTCTTTTTGTATCCCCTCATTGAACTATACCATAAGTCGGGCTCATGTTTATCGTATGGAGGTATAGAGCGCCGTTCAACAAAGAAAAACGCCCCTTGGCGGGACGTTTCGGTTAAAACGTAATGTACCATTTTTGACGAATAAGTGCAGGAAAAACTGCTGTACTCATTCATTAATTTCGGATTAGATAATCAAATGCGCCCAGGGCTGCATTAGCACCCGATCCCATTGAAATAATGATCTGCTTATACGGACTGTTCGTGCAGTCGCCTGCAGCAAACACGCCAGGTACGTTCGTAGCGCCGTGGCTATTCACAACGATCTCCCCGATGCGATTGCGTTCGACCGTATCGCCTAACCAATCGGTATTGGGTACAAGACCGATCTGAACAAACACGCCATCCAGTTCAATATGCTGAACCGTTCCTGTATCGCGCTCAATATAGGATATACCGTTCACCTTGTCGGTACCGGTAATTTCTTTGGTTTGAACGTTCTTCAGAACAGTGACGTTAGGCAGACTGTAAAGACGATCTTGCAGTACAGCATCAGCTTTCAGCTCCGGCATAAACTCCAGAACGGTGACATGGCTCGCAATGCCTGCGAGATCAATGGCCGCCTCAATACCGGAATTACCGCCGCCGATCACCGCTACGTGTTTTCCTGCAAACAAAGGACCGTCACAATGAGGACAGTAAGCTACACCTTTGTTCTTGAACTCCTCTTCTCCGGGTACGCCTACATTGCGCCAACGGGCACCCGTTGAAAGAATTACGGTCTTGCTCTTTAGAACAGCGCCGTTTTCGAGCTCGACTTCGATGAAATCCCTTTTCTCCAAACGCTTGGCGCGCTGTGATTTCATCACATCGATACCGTACTCTTTCACGTGCTCTTCAAGACTCGCTGCGAGCTTAGCACCTTCGGTATATTTAACGCTGATAAAGTTCTCTATACCTACGGTATCCAAAACCTGACCACCAAAACGTTCAGCAACAATGCCTGTGCGAATGCCTTTGCGTGCCGCATAGATCGCCGCACTTGCACCAGCCGGGCCGCCCCCGACAACAAGCACATCGTATGGAGCCTTGTCGGCAAAATCCGAAGCATCCGGAGCACTGCCCAATTTGCCGAGAATATCCTCAATTGTCATGCGACCGCTGCTGAAGAATTCACCATTGAGGTAAACCGTTGGCACGGCCATGACGTTTTTGCTTTCTGCCTCCGCTTTATACGCCGCACCGTCAATCATGGTATGCGTAATGCCCGGATTGAGGATGCTCATCAAGTTCAGTGCCTGAACAACATCGGGGCAGTTGTGGCAACTCAGGCTGATATAGGATTCAAAATGATATTCGCCGCTGATGTTTTTAATCTGGTCAATGACGTTCTGTTCAACCTTTGGAGCTCTACCGCTAACCTGCAGCAGAGCCAACACCAATGAAGTAAATTCATGTCCCAGAGGGATACCGGCAAAGGTTACACCGGTATCTTCCCCCACACGATTTACACTAAAGCTCGGTGTTCTCGGTAATGTGGCTTGTTCAACCTTAATTCTGGAAGACATGGTGGCTAGTTCATCCACCAAGGTCAGCATGTCCTTAGACACCGCATCGGACCCTGCGCTGACTTTGATCAGCACGTCGCCTTCCAAGAGTTGAAGATATTGGTTAAGTTGTGCCTTAATGTCTGCGTCCAGTACCATTCGACCAGCCCCTTAAATCTTTCCTACAAGATCAAGGCTTGGCTTAAGCGTTTCAGCACCCTCCTGCCATTTTGCCGGGCAAACTTCACCTGGATGATTTCTTACATATTGTGCTGCCTTGACCTTGTTTACAACAATGCTTGCATCGCGGCCGATGCCGCCGGCGTTAATTTCAATGGCTTGGATAATACCGTCCGGGTCGATAATAAACGTACCGCGGTCAGCAAGACCTTCCGACTCGATCAGCACATCGAAGTTGCGGGAAATCGTATGTGAAGGATCTCCGATCATAATGTAAGTAATTTTGCCGATCGTTTCCGAGCTGTCGTGCCATGCTTTATGAGTAAAATGGGTATCGGTTGAAACGGAATACACTTCAACCCCGAGTGACTTCAAGGTTTCGTATTGGTTTTGAAGATCTTCCAGCTCGGTCGGGCAAACGAATGTGAAGTCTGCAGGATAGAAGCAAACTACACTCCATTTTCCTTTAAAATCGGCTTCTGTTACTTCGATAAATTTACCATTGTGATAAGCTTGAGCTTTAAACGGTTTTACTTCAGTTCCAATGAGAGACATAATTCATTCCTCCTAAATGTAGTTTGAAAATTATAAATAGCTGTTTATATTGATTTCGCTATTTATAATGATTCTTATTTAATTATATAGACATGATATCACTGACAGCCCATTTGTTCATGAAGGAACTATGAAGACAAAATGAAACTTTTATGAAGATTGAGGGATTCATCGGAAATACGATAACCCATTCCATAAAATAAGGTGCCCATTTGCTTATGATCTTATGTTATTTGTTTAAAGCGTTCCGTCTTATCCCATACCGGTTCAAGCTTAGAGCGTTTCAATTTGATTTGGCAGTAGATGCCTCTCAGAAATAAAAACAACCAGAACTGAGCGTAAGAAAAGTACATCAAGAACGAAAAAAGCAAGTCAATTGGGGTTATTTTTTTGTCGGACATTTGCGCGGTCACCAGCTGCACAAAGTACATTAACCAGGCCTCAAACCAAAGGATGAGCAGCGGCACGGTCGAGCTCCCTTCCACATGTCCAAAAAGCCCAAGCACGAACCACAAATCCGAAACGAGCAGAAACACGACAAAAAGAATATACACGGTCAGTAATTGTACCGAATGAATAACATTTTTCCCCTTGAACAGCCGGGGATTCTTTAACGTTTTCTCGATCAAATAAAGGTTTCCCTGCATCCAACGCGTCCGCTGCCGCAGCCATATGCTGAAGCTCTCGGGCTCCTGTTCCCAAGTGCGGGCTTCCGGCACGATAGGCAACAGACCGCCCAAGTCCGTTAAAGTTAACGTTAAATCTGCATCTTCCGCTAACGCGTAGGGATCATAGCCGCCTGCTTGGGTCAATGCATCTCTTTTGATGACAAGGTTCGTTCCCGTTAAAGAGCCGAGCTTGAACATCCCCCATCGGCCTGATTGCATAAGAAGCTGAAAAGCTGAAAATTCCAAAGCAATCATACGAGTCAACGCATTCTTGGTCTCGTTGATCGTCTTCACGTAGCCAACTGCTCCGACTGCTTTAGGCGTTGTCTCTGCAGCCTCCACGAGCAATCGTAACGCTTGCGGCTCAGGCTGATTGTCAGCGTCATACACGGCGATATATTCGGATTCGCTGATCGATATGCCGTAGTTCAGCACCCGAGACTTGCCTTTTGGCGTGCCTGGCGGCACCTGGATATAATGGATATTCGGAAACGAGTCCGCGTAATACTGCGCAATCTCACCGGTTTCATCCTGTGAATTGTCGTTAAGCAAATAAATTTGGACGTCTCCCGGATACTCGATTTTGCTCATAGCATGCAGAGTATCCGCAATGACAATGCCCTCATTGTGAGCCGGGATCAATACAGCGACGCTGGGATAAGATTCTAACCTCACGAACTGTCGTTTCTTGGAACGGTATAACACCCCGGATATCGTGAGCGTCGAGTAATAAAGCAGCAACAGCCAGAAACTGATTGATATCGTGGTGAGAACTATTGTCATCATGCGGCTTTGCCCCCTCTTAGAGGGGAAATCACTTTTTCAAATTGCTCCCATTCGTCAATCGCCAGCTCGTTCACCGTGATGTCGAACAGCTCCGGCTTCAAGCTGCGATCTTCTGCAATCTTTTTATAAAACCGGTCTAACACTACTTCTACGCCTGACTGATTCGTGTTCGTTAACAATATGATCGCCCGATGTCCGCCGTAATTACCGACGAGGTCATAATTTTTTCTTGTGGAATCCAGCAGCTTAGCCATCATCTTCTCATAAACGACACGCTTTTTGTATTGGGGGTCCTTGCTGTCCATATGTAGTTCGCAAATGATGTAATAGCCTGTTTCTTTGCGGCGCTTCATACCGGAGAACAGCAGCTTTGCTCTTTCCATAAACTCTGCAAATGTTAACACGCCTGTCACGGGCTCCAGCTTTCTTAATGATTCAACCTCTTTTTGAAGCGCCAACAAGCGTTCCCTTAATTGATTGATATGATAAATCAAAAGCCAGACGGCCGTTGCCCCAAGCGAATAAATAAGCTGTACCACAAGCTTCTCCCCTTGGAACCATACATCAACCGTTTTGCCCCAATTTGCTGCAATGTTATAAAATGCAAGCCCCAAATCATACGCAATCAATGCCGCAAAACCCGCCATCGGACGAAAAATAACATTAATCAAGCCGATAATCAAGAGCGAACCGGCCATAAAAATGAGCTCCGGCTTTGTCAGGTAACTAGCCGCAAGCAAAAATGACAAAATGACGAAGGATAACATAAAACACAAGTTAAGTTTATTCATAGGTGTCACCTTACAGCAGTAAATCGTTGTTTAAACTGTAGCATAAAATTAAACCGTGCATGAATCACTGCGATTCTAGACGGTTCTTTGTATTCGATCTTATGAATTGGTAAACGTTCTTTGGATCAATGAGGTGAAAGTTGAGATATGTGCTTCCATCAGGGTACGCGCACCCGCCGCATCTTTTTCTGCGATTTTATCGATGATCAGCTGATGTTCAGCAATGCTCCTTGTCCGATACGGAGGAAACGAAGAAATATTGCATAAGAAAAAGTCGTTTAAATCCCATTGGCTTCGTGTCATGTGAAGCAATTTCTCCGAACGGGACATTTTGAGAAGCTCTCTGTAATGACCGGACGTCTGGAAACCTCAAGGTCATCAGCGACTCATAAGTACGAATCGTTTTCGATAATGATATTTCCCTCATTACCACAATAACTCCCCACCTTTCTATCTATATTAATTATACATAATTTTTGGATATATACCTTAGTTTATATGAATGTGAAACCATCTTTTTATCGATTCCTTCGGTTAACCAGATAAATGCACACCGATCCCAATACCTGAGACTTCACCTTATGAAACCGCCGCGAGACTGATGACAACGACTCCAACAAAGCCCAGAACCAATCCTATTGATTTTTGAATGGTAAGAGGCTCGTTCCAAGAAATGACCAGGAAGCAGTTTCCCGCCATTTCGCAGGCGGCATTTCTGCAGACAATTCGAGCACATAATGAATGGATTCATGACGGTTGGGATGCCTAGCAGCCGAACCCCGCATCGTGTCAAGTGTTGGCGGATTCAGCGCAACCTTGCGATTGCGGTTATGAAGTGACTTCGCGTATTTCACAGGCCTCCCCAGATAAGAACGTCATCTTTCCGCCCGCGCTTGCCCAAGTTTACGACTGCAGTCCTTGGCAGCTTTGGATTTCATCATGCTATTGGTGACTCATCCGACTGCAACCGCCTCTAATTGGGTTCGTGTACCTCAAGCCGTGCGTTTGCCTCCAGCTTCCTTCAGATTCCGCCTCGCGACGGACATCCTTGCTCTTGGCTAATGGTAGGGCTTGCCAGCCCCCATTCCGAACTTTCACCGTAGAGATGACGCCCATGCTGGGCGTACATACGGCAAAAAAGCTTGATTCCGCAATCAAGCTTTTTTTGATACCCAGAATATTTCTCGCCTCAGCCGGAGTTGCCGTTTCTCTTCCAAGCTCCAAAGCATATTCGATAATTGCGCGTTACTCTTCACCAACTCTTTATACTTAAAATAAACAATAATAACTTCCATCGAGCTTCTTCCTGTCCGTCAAGGCCCCATTCGAGCAGCCGTTTCAGATCGCTGGCTTTTTATTTACATCTGCAAAGTTAGTATCACCGAGAACGTACGTAAGTCTACCGTCGAGCGCGTTTTCCGCCTGATGCTTATTAAGCAAGCCCTCCCAACGCGCAACGAAAAAGGTGGCGACAGCATACCCTATAATATTGACTGTTGTCCGATAATTTCCCATGAATCGGTCTGGCGCAAGCATCAGGGCGACTGCGGCCATCGGTATGGAACCTGTTGCCGCCGCAGTTGCTGACAGTGCAACAAATGCGGAGCCCGGTATTCCAGCCATCCCCTTGGACGTTAACAGCAGAACTCCCAGAAGCACAAGCTGTTCGGCAATGCTCAAATCGGTGCCGGTTGCTTGGGCGAGAAAAACCAGTGCCAGCGATAAATAGATTGAGGCCCCGTCCAGATTGAACGAATAACCTGTAGGCACCACAAGTCCGACAACAGCGCGATTGCAGCCGGCGCGCTCGAACTTATTCATCAGCTGCGGCATGACCGCTTCCGTTGAACCTGTTGCAAACGCGAGAAGAATCTCCTCCCGGACGTAGAGAATTAGTTTCCAGAGACTGAGACCAACGTATACCCGCATGATGATGGCTAATATAATGAGAAAGGCAAGACACGCGACGGTCATGGCAATAAACAGTTTACCGAATGAAAGGAGCGTGTTAATCCCGTACTGACTGACGGCGAAGGCCAATGCGCCAAATGTCGCTAGCGCCGTAAGCTTCATGATATAGCCCATAATTTGAAACATGACTTTGTTGGCATGTTCGAGGAAATCGACCAGAACCTCCGACGTCCGTCCGCCAATATGGATGATTGCAAAACCGCATAAACAAGATATGAGCAAAACTTGCAATATCGAATTGTTTGCGAACGCTCCGAGGGCGCTTTCCGGAATCATATTCAGGAAGAAATCCGTCGTGCTGGGAAGCTGCGAGCCCTTGGTCGCTTTAGTGACTGCATCCGTTGATAGGGTATCGGTATTGACATTCATTCCTGCACCGGGATTCATTAAGTTTGCAACGACCATGCCGATGATCAGCGCCAAGGTTGTTACGATTTCGAAGTAGAGGATCGTTTTTCCTCCCATTCTTCCGACGGCTTTTATGTCACCGACCTTGGCAATACCAACGACAACAACTCCAAAAACAAGTGGTGCAATAATCATTTTGATCAGTTTAATGAAGCCATCGCCTAGCGGCTTTAGTGCAACGCCGATGGTCGGCCAAAAATAGCCCACCAAAATACCCGCGACGATCGATGCAATAATCTGAAAAAACAGGCCTTTATAAAAGGGCTTCTTTATTTTCTCAGTTTGCGCATGCATAATTCTTTTTCCTCCTTCTAACCTTTTACGTAATTTTTCATAACATTAATTGTACGTTTATATAACTTATTATAATGAGTTTGTTTTACACATTCATCATGCGGAATGAACAAAATTAAAATTTTCTTTGTTTGCATTGCACAAAATCTGCTTTCTGAGATATGGTTTTGTTAATTTATATAACATGAAACGCAACGAATTGATGGGCGGCAATCCCTCTATCCGCCTGGATCAAATGGAATCGGGTAAAATAAAAAACGAGTGGTATCAGGAATAATTTCCTGATACCAGCTCGCGACTAAAATGTCCAAATCGACTGTAATCTCTGTTAAAATTCCGATCCATAGACCAAGTGAGAGGGAGTGTGACCGCTAAAATAGAGACAACAAAAATTGCTGAATAAGATTGAACATTTAACATCCTCTTTCTATCATAATTCCTAGATGAAACATCATGATGGGTGAGGAAGAGGATGAAACGCTTAGAAAGGTGGCATATGTATTTCTCTGTTCATCAATTAAAAGCAAAAGGGTTGAAGATATCTCAGATCGCTCGAAATCTGAATATCTCCAGAAATACGGTTTACAAATATCTGAGTATGAATCCGGATCAATTCAAACAGTTCATGGAAGAGCTTGAAACCCGTGCAAAAAAGTTAGACCCTTATGAGCAGCAAATCTTGCAGTGGCTGCGGGAATACCCGGATCTATCCGCAGCACAAATCCTGGACTGGCTGAAAGAGCGCCATGCCGATTTTAAAATCGGAGCGAGCACCGTCAGAAGTTACGTCCGAGAACTCCGAATCAGGCATGGCATCCCTAAAACGGTACAACAAAGGCAATATGAAGCGGTTGCCGACCCACCAATGGGCGAGCAAATGCAAGTGGATTTCGGGGAAGTGAAAATAAAAAATTTGCAAGGCAACCCGGTGAAGTTATGGTTCATCACGTTCGTTCTTTCCCACTCCAGGCATAAATTCGTCCATTGGCAAGACCGTCCCTTCGTCGCCAAGGACGTGATCGACGCGCACGAACTTGCCTTTGTTTATTATGGCGGGATGACCCGGGAGATTGTGTACGACCAAGATCATTTGCTGCTTGCGAGTGAAAATTACGGCGACTTGATCCTGACCCATGAATTTGCATCCTATGTACGCCAGCGCGGCT
>NZ_JALJRM010000090.1:0-537 GCF_024519685.1 Paenibacillus sp. Pae15
CGCTTGAAGTATCGGCAGACGATTTTTCAGAACGCTTAGTGTTCAAAATTAATTAACGAAAATTGTTCAAAAGGTCTTGACGGTTACACTAGCTGTGGCTCATAAGATGACAACGGAGTTGCGACGGCAGCATTTGGAATGATTAATGCCATACTAAGGGTGATCAACGAAATTACTTTTTTTACATTCATACACCAAAAACCTCCATTTATTGGTATTTTAAAAACTATATTATATAATATAGGTGAAAATAAAATTTGGAGGTTGGATTTATGAAAAAAAAAAGATAGTTATACCAGGATTAGTATTAAGTTTTTTATTTTCATCAATAGCATATTCGTCTGATTCTATTCAGGCTCTTTTATTCCCTGTATCTTTATCTATTAATGGAGAACGTGTTGAAAATTTGTATAAACCGATTTTAAATTACAATGGCGATGCTTATTTACCATTACGTTTTATTGTAGAAAAGACAAATGGTAAAGTAGGGCTTGCTGAATAATCAAAAAATCCTTATGTCACAAGGGTTTAGAGGCA
>NZ_JALJRM010000091.1:0-518 GCF_024519685.1 Paenibacillus sp. Pae15
TCCTCATTGTAAAATTGGACATAGCGAGCCAGCCCTTTACGCAACGCGCGAGGGTCCTCGAATTCGTTTATGTAGATGCATTCGTACTTGAGCGAACGGAAGAATCGCTCCGTGCGGCTGTTGTCCGTGGCTCGGCCTTTGCCGTCCATCGAAACTTTGACGCCTTCCTTCTCCAGCAGCTCCAGGTAGTCCTTGTTCGTAAAGTGAGAGCCCTGGTCGCTGTTCATGATCTCCGGCTTGCAGCTGCCAAATGCCCGTTTGAGACAGCGGAGCACAAAGCCTTTCTCCAGCGTGCTGGAGAGCTCATCATCGATGACTTTGCGGCTGTACCAGTCGATGATGAGGAACAGGTACATAAAGCCTTTGCCCATCCGTAAATAGGTGATGTCGATTCCCCAGACTTGGTTTGGCCGGTCGATCGTCAAGCCGCGGAGCAAGTAGGGACGCGTGTAGGTCGCATGCAGGCGCTTGCTCAGATTCGGCTTGGGATAAACGGCCTCAAGCCCCATGATCCGCAT
>NZ_JALJRM010000092.1:0-508 GCF_024519685.1 Paenibacillus sp. Pae15
TCACCCGGATTTCCTGGTTCCCTTTGGCTTTCGTGCAGGCGTCTTTCAAAGGACAGCCTGTACACTCCCGACTCCGGAATAGTGCTCCAGCTTGACGTACTTCTCCTCGACAAGAAAACCCAAAATGGCCGTAAAAACCGTTTCAAGGACGTCTTTCATCCGCTCGGAGCGGAAGCGGTTAATGGTGCGGAAATCCGGCTGCTGTCTGGCCGCAAGCCACATGAACATGATATTTTCGCGGACGGCTCTGGCGATTTGACGAGAGGAATAGATTCGCTGGGTATAAGCGTACACGATGACTTTCGTAAGCATTTTCGGATGGTAGCTATCCCGCCCCCCACCCGGGTAAGCAGCTGCAAAGATGTTGTCGTCCAACCGATTAACCGCATCATTGACAATGCGGACCAGATGCCCCGCAGGAATATCCTCCTCTAAATCCATTGGCAGACAAAGTTGATCCATGTTATATTGAATGTACAAAAGAAGCCCTCCTTTGAATGGTTGCTCG
>NZ_JALJRM010000093.1:0-493 GCF_024519685.1 Paenibacillus sp. Pae15
AGCCCCTTTATTCATTTGAGAATAACAGAACGTCCTTTTGATTTATGGTATAAGCGCTATTTCTTAATGCTTCACGTTGATATTCGGTCCCATTTTTGGTGAGAGCAAAAATCACGTAACCTTCTCTCGACCCTACTAGATTTGAACCAATAACCGAAACGCCACGGCTGCTATCTGACGTCACGGATAGCCACCCTACCATTTGAAAATTATCTTTGACACGCAAGTTATAATCTCTTTCCGATTCTGTAGTAAATTCAATCTTGTATGCAAAGTAGTAACTGTTATCCAGATTGTCTTGTCGTTCACTATTGGCCAGAAGATCCCAATAAGGCGAATCCTTATCCGAAGAATCAAAGAAAATGATTTCCTTAATCTTCATCTTGATATCTTTATTTAAATCATGCTCTATCGGGAGAGTAACCGCTTGTCTTAGCCCGTATGCCGTTTCAAAGTTCGTGCCGCGTAAAGCGATTTCGGCGTTACCCAAGGC
>NZ_JALJRM010000094.1:0-396 GCF_024519685.1 Paenibacillus sp. Pae15
CACATGAAGATGATCAGCGGCTTGGTTTCGATCCAGTTTTCAGGGCGCAAGCCTTGAGATAAGAATACGTTTGGTGATGATGGCGGAAGGGAACCACGCGTACCCATACCGAACACGGCCGTTAAGCCTTCCAGCGTCGATGGTACTTGGACCGCAGGGTCCTGGGAGAGTAGAACGTCGCCAAGCGAAGCTTCTACAAGAGTGGGGATTCTGTTATGAAGCATGTATAGTCGGGCTCGGTAGCTCAGTCGGTAGAGCAGAGGACTGAAAATCCTCGTGTCGGCGGTTCGATTCCGTCCCGAGCCACCATGAACGGCATACATTCTTTCATATGCGGAGGATTAGCGAAGTGGCCAAACGCAGCAGACTGTAAATCTGTTCTCTGACGAGTTCGGT
>NZ_JALJRM010000095.1:0-368 GCF_024519685.1 Paenibacillus sp. Pae15
AATACGTTTGGTGATGATGGCGGAAGGGAACCACGCGTACCCATACCGAACACGACCGTTAAGCCTTCCAGCGTCGATGGTACTTGGACCGCAGGGTCCCGGGAGAGTAGAACGTCGCCAAGCGATATTCCCCGATAGCTCAGTTGGTAGAGCACTCGACTGTTAATCGAGTTGTCACAGGTTCGAGTCCTGTTCGGGGAGCCATTTTGGAGAGGTGTCCGAGTTGGCCGAAGGAGCACGATTGGAAATCGTGTAGGCGTCACAAGCGTCTCGAGGGTTCGAATCCCTCTCTCTCCGTAGTACATTATAGCAAGGCCCGTTGGTCAAGGGGTTAAGACACCTCCCTTTCACGGAGGTAACAGGGGTTC
>NZ_JALJRM010000096.1:0-306 GCF_024519685.1 Paenibacillus sp. Pae15
TAAACACTCAAATATCCAGGCTTGAAATGTCGCTTATATCCTTGCGTGCAACACGGGAGGATATGCAGCAGGAAGGGGTCTTGATGGACAACGATTCCGTGATGTTCAATGCCACGAAGACGGGTTTGATTCAAGGATTGTCCAGAGGGGAACTAGGACCGGATAAGCCAACGACAAGAGCGCAATCCGTAACCATCATCGAGCGCATACTTAAATTAAACAAAGGGGATACCCTTCCCGTAGATAAAATAGCCTTGGGTAACGCCGAAATCGCTTTACGCGGCACGAACTTTGAAACGGCATACG
>NZ_JALJRM010000097.1:0-305 GCF_024519685.1 Paenibacillus sp. Pae15
AAAAGGAAAACTGCCGGTTCCCCATAATCCCGGACTGGGAATTGAAGTCAATTTAGATGCGGTATCAAAATATGGCAGCGAATTTTAAAAAAGTAGAGCATTTTAAGGGGGTGGAAGTCATGTAACCGCAAGGAATGACCACGTCCATAACGGGAAGTAAGGCTCGAACCAACTCTAAAATTCAGAAGGAGGAATTCGCATGTCGTCTTTGAAATTCACGCTGGAAAATATTGATAAGGTCATTGACAGGAGTGTTATGGTTGCGCCGGAGATCGATCCGAAGCGCGCGACGTTGCTCGTAATGG
>NZ_JALJRM010000098.1:0-261 GCF_024519685.1 Paenibacillus sp. Pae15
TCAAGCGCCAAGCTGAGCTGCTGTCTGTGAATCGTACCAGCATCTACCGACCGGCCAAGGAGCAGCGCGAGAGCGAAGAGAATGTGCTGCTCATGCACCGGATCGACGAAATCTATATGAAGCATCCCTACTATGGCTACCGCCGCATGACACGAATTCTTCGCGATCAAGGTTTTGAGGTCAATCGCAAGCGCATACGCCGTCTGATGCGGATCATGGGGCTTGAGGCCGTTTATCCCAAGCCGAATCTGAGCAAGCGCC
>NZ_JALJRM010000099.1:0-239 GCF_024519685.1 Paenibacillus sp. Pae15
CGTTGTAAAATTGGATATAACGAGCTATCCCTTGACGCAACGCGCGAGGGTCTTCATGTAGATGCATTCGTACTTGAGCGAGTGGAAAAATCGCTCCGTTCGACTGTTGTCTGTTGCACGACCTTTGCCGTCCATGGAGATCTTTATGCCTTCCTTCTTCAAGAACTCGAGATAGGTGCTATTGGGAGTCTGTAAAATAAAATGTGTAAACTCTCAAACCTGATAAAATGAAAGTAATA
>NZ_JALJRM010000009.1:0-173961 GCF_024519685.1 Paenibacillus sp. Pae15
GTTGCCTACGTGTTACTCACCCGTCCGCCGCTCCAGGAGGTCTCCCCTAAGGGAGCACCCCCAGCGCTCGACTTGCATGTATTAGGCACGCCGCCAGCGTTCGTCCTGAGCCAGGATCAAACTCTCCAATAAAGGGCGACTTTCACCAGCCGGAGCCGGTCAAAGCGCTTGTTTATCGTACAGAGCTGATTTAGCTCAAATGTGTTATTGCACTAAGCATTCGTTCTTATTTGTTCAGTTTTCAAAGAGCTTTCGTCAATGTTGCAAATTTTGTCAGACAAGAATTAATCTTATCATTTTTCGTCAGGATTTGCAACAGATTTTTATTTCCATCGCCGTTAGGACTCACCATTTGTTTCGGACAAGCTTTTCGGCGACAAGGGATAATGTATCATAAATCCAGGGGTAAATGCAATACCTTTTTTCTACAAATACATTAACTGTTCCACCGATCCATTCCAGCGCCATACCGGGCCTGCCATGAGCCTGATATCCTCCAAGCCACCGCTTTATCCCGTTGACATGCACATAATCCGCCCTGCCTTGAAGAAGCTCGCAACCTAATGAAGTGGGCCGGATACGGACATAGCGTAAACTGTCGGAATCCAGATTGCCGCTATAATCGGGAAGACGCCCTCCTTCCAGCTCAATAACCGGATGCTCAGCGTGAACAAGCTCGTCAAGCTCCGCCCAAAATTGTACGTCGCCCATCCCTAAATCATTGAACTGATTGCTGATTTGGGCAAATAAAGAAACAGGCTGAACTATACCGTTGGCAACCCCTTCAAGAATGGCCTCCTGTACGGCACTCAGTCCGTTCCTCACCGATGGGAACCTGCGCAAATGGCACAGGATAGCCCGATACAAATAAGGAAGAGCGGATATATCCCGCTTCAGCAAGAAAACCAAAGCTTCAGGGTCACTTCCCGCATAAGCCTCCCACGCCTGCCGTGCAAGCCGAAATTGTTCAACCGTACCTCTTTCCAGGAACCATATAAAGAAGCCGTCTGCTTTGTGCTCAACTGACCCAAGCCTTTAAAAGGGTGCACACCCGGAAACGAATCTATGCAGACAAGATTTATGGATACCGCCCCCCCCGTTCTCGTGCGGCCAACCATTGGAGCAAGTAAATAAGCAGGGTCTGATCAAACAGATCGTGCTCGAACCAAAGAACAACCTCGTCATGCTCACGATACCGTTCCAGCACTGTCTCCTGCTCCTCCGTGTACCTTCTAAATAATCCCTCCGGAACCCCTTTTTCAGTAAAATAGCGCTGGCCGCGCTTCACGTGTCGCGGGATCCGTAAAAGCAGCGGAAATGGGCCCCTTATACAGCGCCTCCCGCCAAACGAGAACATCCTCTCCCGGCACAACCTCTCTCAACCGGTCGGCAAAGCAATCCCCATTCACAAGATGCAGCATAACCAATCTAACCTCCTCCCAAAAAATAATACCGCCGGACAAATCTCATCCCGGCGGTCGATTAGATAATAGGCGCGGGCTATGCTTCTCCCAGCAGCCGCTTCAGCTCTTCTTCATCGTCGATAATACGGATACCCAGTTCCTGCGCCTTGGTCAGCTTACTTCCCGCGCTCTCACCGGCAATGACAATATCCGTTTTCTTGGAGACGCTCCCCGTTACCTTCGCGCCCAGCTTCTCCAGCTTTTCGGCCGCCTCGTCACGGCTCATGGAAGACAGCGTTCCCGTGAGCACGACGGTTTTGCCGAAGAACGGGTTATCCTCGTCTACGACAGCGGGAGCTTCCTCACTGACCGGCTTTACGCCGGCTGCAAGCAGCCGTTCGATGCTGCGCCGCATGGCAGGATCCTGGAAAAAACCTACGATGCTATCGGCCACAATCCCTCCGATATCGGGCAAGGTGACAAGCTCTTCGGGAGTAGCCTGCATGAGCTTCTCAAGACTGCGGTAATGATCCGCCAATTCCTTGGTCGTTGTTTTCCCCGTGTTTGGAATGCCAAGGCCGTATAAAAAGGATGCCAGATCCGGCTGTTTGCTTTTCTCGATGGCAGCAATCAAATTCTCCGCCTTCTTCTGACCGAACCGTTCCAGCCCGATCAAATCCTCGAACGTCAAATAGTAAAGATCGGAAGGGTCCCGAACCCCTAATGTGTCATAGAGCTGCTCCGCCGTTTTCTCGCTGAAGGTTTCAATATCCATCGCGTCGCGGGACGCAAAATGGGTAATGCGGCCCACGAGCTGCGGGCGGCAGTCCAGACGATTCGTACAGAACAAATGCGGCCCCTTCTTCTCAAGCGCATGTCCGCAGGAAGGACAGGTATCGGGAGCAACAATCTCCTCCCCATCGGCCTCATCCGTTACTTTGCCGAGTATTTCGGGAATCACGTCATTGGAACGCCTAATATAAACGAGGCTTCCCAGCCCATATTTTAAATTTTTGCGTTCGATATCCTCTATATTATTGAGCGTACAGTTCTGGACCGTCACGCCTCCGATATCCACCGGCTCGACACGGGCCAGAGGGGTCACTTTGCCGGTTCGGCCTACGTTCCATGTAACGCCAAGCAGGGTGGTAACCGCTTCTTCCGCCTCGAATTTATAGGCAACCGCCCACCGGGGGAATTTATCCGTATAGCCCAGCGCATCGCGAGTACGCATATCGTTAATTTTGACCACAAGCCCGTCAATCAGAAAATCGAACGTATCGCGCATCTCTGCAAGCTTCTCGAGCTCGTCTGCCACCGCATCGATGCTGTCCAGGAATTTCACCATCGGACTGACCTTAAATCGATTATCGCGCAAAAAGGCAACCATCTCTTGATGATCCCGGAACTTCAACGCATCGGAATAGCCTACATTGTAAAAATAAGCATTCAGCTTGCGCTCAGCCGTCACCTTCGGATTCAGGTTGCGAAGCGCTCCAGCCGCGGCATTGCGTGCGTTCTTGAGCGGCTCTGCAGCCGTCCGGTTATAGGCGTCAAGTACGGACAGGTTCATGATCCCCTCCCCCTGTACCTCTATCACGCCCTCTTTATACGGAATTTGCAGCGGAATGGACTTGATCGTCTTTACCTGAGGCAAAATGCCTTCACCCACCACTCCGTTGCCGCGGGTAGCCGCTTGAACAAGCTCGCCGCGGTCATATGTCAGGTTCAGGGTCAGGCCGTCAAATTTCAGCTCCACGACGAAAGATAAAGGCGGAAGCAGGTTCTCCGGATTCTGTGCATTGTATTGATCCACCAGTTTTTGAGCCCGTTGGTACCATGCCATCAAATCGTCGCGATTCTGTGCTTTGTCGAGGCTCCAAAGTCTGGAGAGGTGGCGGTGAGGCTCAAAGCCTTTGAGCAGCTCTCCCCCCACCCGCTGTGTCGGCGAATGCGGCAGTACCGTCCCGGTTTCCGCCTCCAGCTCGACCAGCTTCGCATAAAGCGCATCATACTCGGCATCGCTGATGGAAGGCTGGTCCAATGTATAGTACAGATAGTTATGCTTATTGATTTCTTCTATGAGGGTTTGCATGGTTTCCATAGCATCCGGCATGGTCAGTTCGTCCTCTCCTGGCTCTATTCATTTGCTTTGGTAATCGGGGCGAATTTGGCCAGCAGCCGCTTGACCCCGATGGGAGCCGGGAAAGCGATCTGCAGCTCGGTGTCTTCGCCCGAGCCTTTGATCGCAACGACAACGCCCGTGCCCCATTTGCCGTGCGAAACTTTGTCGCCCATGGCAAAGTCCACCGCCTTCGGCGTGGCTCCCCCCGGGGCAGGCGCACCGGCGCCGCGGAAGCTCACGGGCGCCCGGCCCGCAGCCGGCGTGCCGCCGAAGGCTCCGGCGCTGCCGAAGCGGCGTTCGCCGCCGCCCCACGCCGTTCCGGTGCCGCCGCGGCTGAACCCGCCTCCGGCGCGTACAGCCTCCACGAGCTCCTGCGGGATCTCGTTTATGAAACGCGACGGAGCGTTCGCCGACGTCCGTCCGAACAGCGTGCGCATCCGTGCACACGTCAGGTACAGCTCCTCTTCGGCACGCGTGATGCCGACATAAGCAAGCCGCCGCTCCTCCTCAAGCTCCTCATTATCCATCAGCGCACGGCTGTGCGGGAATACGCCCTCCTCCAGGCCGATAATGAACACGACCGGAAACTCCAATCCCTTAGCGCTGTGCATCGTCATCAACACGACGCCCTGCTTGCCCGCTTCGGGGTCGTTATTCATCGAATCGATATCGGCGATCAGCGCGAGGTCCGTGAGAAACGAAACGAGCGATTTATCTTCGTTGCGTTTCTCAAATTCCATCGTGACCGACAGAAACTCGTCGATGTTCTCCAACCGGGCTTGCGATTCAAGCGTGTTTTCCCGCTTCAGCTCGTCACGGTAATGCGTCATCTCAAGCATCTTCTCGGTCAGCTCCGTCACGGACAAATAATCGACCATCCGATACAGGTTTTCGATCATTTCGCGAAAATCCGAGAGCGCATGGCGCGCTTTGGCGCCAATTTCCATACTGTCAACGTTTTCCAGCATGGCAAACATCGATACGCCGAATTGACCGGCCGCCGCAGCCAGCTTGTCTACCGTCGCATCTCCGATCCCCCGCTTAGGCACGTTAACCACGCGGGCAAAGCTGATATCGTCATCCGGATTGGAAATCAGCCGCAAATAGGCCAAAATATCTTTAATCTCTTTGCGGTCATAGAACTTGATTCCGCCTACAATCTGATAAGGAATATCCGACTTGATCAAAATTTCTTCGATGACCCGGGACTGCGCGTTGGTACGGTACAGAATGGCATGATCGCTGTACTTACGGCCCTGCTCAACCTGTTTGCGAATTTCGCTTGTAATATAGTAGCCTTCCTCATGCTCGGAATCGGCCTGGTACAGCCGGATTTTATTTCCTCCGCTTTTGTCGGTCCACAGATTCTTCGGCTTCCGTCCGAGGTTATTGGCAATGACTTTATTCGCCGCATTCAGAATCGTAGAGGTCGAACGGTAATTTTGCTCAAGCAGAATGGTCGTCGCATTCGGATAATCCTTCTCGAAATCGAGAATATTGCTGATGTCCGCTCCGCGCCAGCGATAAATCGACTGGTCGCTGTCGCCCACGACGCAGATGCGTTGATGCTTGCTCGCGAGCAAACGGCACAGTATATACTGCGCACGGTTCGTATCCTGGTATTCGTCGACGTGAATATACTGGAACTTGTTCTGATAAAAATCAAGCACCTCCGGCATTTGCTGGAACAGCTCGATCGTCTTTATGATCAAGTCGTCGAAATCAAGCGAATTGTTGCTTTTGAGCTTTTTCTGGTAGAGCGTATAGACCTTGGCAACGATTCCGTCAAAATAATCGCCGATCCTCTGCTCGAATTTCTCCGGCGTAATCAGCTCGTTCTTGGCGTTGCCGATAACCGCTTGCACGGCCTTCGGCTCGAATTTTTTGGAATCGATGTTCAGCTCCTTCATGCAGTTCTTGATCACGGAAAGCTGATCTCCCGAGTCGAGAATGGTGAAATTCGAAGTGAACCCGATTCTTGAAATATCCTTGCGCAAAATACGGACGCACATCGAGTGGAAGGTCGATACCCAAATATCCTGCCCCTGCGGCCCGACCAGCGCGCTGACGCGTTCCTGCATTTCCCTTGCGGCCTTATTCGTAAACGTGATGGCCAGGATGCTCCAAGGCGCCGCCTTGCACGTCGCGATCAAATAAGCGATCCGGTGCGTCAATACGCGGGTTTTGCCGCTTCCCGCACCGGCCATGATCAGCAGAGGCCCGTCTACCGTCTCGACGGCTTGGCGCTGCTGCGGATTCAGTTTTTCAATCGCTTTAAAAATATCTGTCGTTTCATTTATCATTTGTTTTTATTCCCTTTCTACAGCTTTTCCATAACGCACGGCGTCGACCGTGGCCAAAGCAAGCTCCAAATTCTCATACACGGCATTGCCAACGACAATCGTGTGTGCCGCTTCAGCCGCTTGCCGCGCTTTCTCGGGCCCATCAATGCCGCCGCCGTAAAACAGCCGTGCCTGGCTCAGCAGACTGCGTACTCTTCTGACCAGCGCCATGTCGCCGAACGTGCCGCTGTACTCCAAATATACGATCGGACAGCGGAACAGCCGATCAGCCATACGCCCGTACGCTTCAACGTCTTTGACGCTTAGACGGGTGTCGGCTTCCGTCAGTTTGGCCGCGGTGGCGTCTCCGTTCAATATGATATAGCCTTCGGTCACGATCTGATCCCAATCGATAATAGCACCGTATTCCTTCAGCGCCTGATGGTGCCGGCCGACGATCCACTGGGTATCACCCGCGTTGAGCACAACAGGAATCATAAACAGGTCAAATCCAGGGACAATCGCCTCCTGATCGGATATCTCCAGCACGCAGGGCACCTCGTAGCGCCGGATACGCGCCAGCAGATCGACCGTGTTGTCGAACGTAACGCCCGTCGAACCGCCAACCATCACGGCGTCCGTTCCGGACAGGCATACGCGCTCTAGGGCATCGTCCGATATGTCCCGGTCCGGGTCCAGTTTAAAAATATGCTTCCATTGTTCCATTCGCAAATGCAAGGGGATGCCTCCTGTTCGTGTGAAAAGGGCCGAAACGCACCCCGGTCAAAGGGGTACGATATCCACTATCAGCTTGTCTAGAATAAAGTCTATGCTACCCCGGAGGAAGTGTCAAATGCCGGACTTATAAAGGAAATATCCTCTATTATATCATATTCGCCGAACGAAAAGAGAATGTATGTTCTCATAAAAACAAAAAAAACAGAGCACCTCCAAGGATGCTCTGTGTCTCAGTGTATGAAGCGTTACGGGTCTATGAGCGCGTCTGAAAATCTGTCACGATCAAACGGTCGCCCTGCACGCGGTAAGCCGACTCATGCTGCATAACCGACTCGCCGTAATCAAATCTCGTTCTTCCCGTCAAGGAAATCTTATACTGGCCCGGGGCCGGCTGCGATTTGTTCAGTTCATACTTGCTCCATTCGCTTCGCAAGCCCAGCATCGCTTTGGTGCTGTTCGCCTGATAGGTGCCTATCGTGTAGTCATGCCGGTAAAAATAATCGATCATCCGCTGCGCCATCTCGGGAGTATACACCTGCTCCAAATGCGTCCGCATCTCCTGCATCGCATACCTATCCATTTCACCCGTCGGCGGGGAAGAAAGTACTTTATGCGTCCAATCGTCCACCTGACGGATCCACGCGATGACCTGTTCGTCGGATTGGTTCATGATTTCCTTGTTCATCGGCGGCGGCGTGATCCGGCTGAATGTCTGGAGCAGCTGTTCCCGGCCTACGGTTTTTTGCAGCGTCTTTATATTGGTAGAGTTGCGATCCCCTTGTGTCTGGCATCCGGCAAGCAGCCCGGTAATCAGAACCAATGTCAACCATAGTCTCATCGGACGAAGCCCCTCCTGCTGTGGCGTTTTTCTCGTATTATGGTTCAAAAACGAAAAAATATACCGCATTGGACGCCCAAGGAACTTCTTGAACGTCGGACTGAGTCCATTGCGACGATCCATACCGGACTTCTTTAAATAAAAAAACTCTGCTCCCCTTCATTTATAAATAAAGGTTCGCAGAGTCTTGTTCGGGTTATATCATACTTGCTGTTAAGAGAACTGTCGCCCCGATGGAGACGATGGCGTGTTGGTATGGTTTGTGGTCAATACCGACGTCTGAATGCCTGTGGAGGCATCCGAAGCGGAAGAGTGAACCCCAAAACTGTAACCTCCGCCGGAACGCGCCGCCGGAGAAGTTATTCCGGATACAGAATGGCTTTGATCCTGCCGTTCTCTGGAGTCGTTTGCTTCCTGTAATCCGCTGCTGAATTTATTGCTCGTATAGTCCTGTACCGATTTGGCTGTAAAGTTATCCTGGCTGTCCGTACCGGACACCGAGGACTTTGAGCCATAATGACTTTCCTGCGACTCGGCGGCAGAGGAGCCGAAGCTGTGGCCCGGGTGAACGCCTTGGCCGAAACCGGACGCTGGCGTCGAACCGAAACTTTGGTGCGGATAGGCTCCAAAGCTGCCGCCCGTGGTATAAGAGGAAGCTCCCGAAGAAGCGACGCCTTGGTTCCCGTAACCTGCCGCACCTGCTGTATGCCCTGATTGGAACGGCTGCTGGATTGCGGCCTGCTGGATCGGCTGCTGATAGGCGCTTCCGCTTTGAATCGCCTGCTGGACAACCGAATGCAGCTGCTCCGCTTTGCGGATGTGCTGCTGCAGCTCCTGCTGCACTTCCTGCTGGGTAGCCATGGAAATTGAGCCGTAGCCGTTGATTTGACTCAGGACATCAAACAATTCCGCTTGGTCCTGCAGCGTTTTTTGCGTTAGGCCCGCGAATGTTTGACGGATCACTGGATGCGTCGCTTCAAGCGCAGCTGTGGTGTATTCACGAGCGGCGCGCTTCAGCTCCGATAGTACGAGATTGGCCGTATCCTGCTCATTCAAATGAAAATGATGGGCTTGTGCTTCGGCTTGCCGGGGGTTAATCGGGTTTTGTTGGTACATTATTGTACGCGCCTCCTATGTAGTTTTTAGTGGCTCATCTGCGTATGCTGCTGCAGCGTCCGGAGCAAATGATCCGTATTTTGAAGACGATCCTGAGCAATTTGCGCCAGCTTTTGTTTGAGCTGGGGGGTTTGGCTTTCCGCCACCCCCTGCGCGGCAATTTTGGCAAGCAGTTCTTCATTTTTCAAACAATCCGAAATGTAAGCCAGCTCTTTGGAACTGACCGTATTCATGTTCTGCTGCTGTTGCTGTTGCTGTCCTGTATACATGGCAGAATCCTCCTTTCATTATCGACAAAAGGTAGGTTGTCCGCACCGGTGGGAAAATATGTATGGCCATATCTCAAGTTTGATTTGCGTTTCAACGCAGAAAGACGAGCGGCTCATTTGCCGCTCGGTTCTGCTATCAGCGGATCATCCGCATTGGCCTACCGAATTATTTCTTTTCCATACGGAAAAACTATTGAAAATTGCCTAATGTTAATGTATATTAATCCAATGGTATAACTAGGTTATTATAGTAGCTTTTTGGAAAGGAGGGATTGACGCTGATCGAGCTGCACCAAGTGAGCAAGACATACCGGACTCACGGGGCTGTGACCGAGGCGCTGTTTAATGTCGGACTGAAGGTAGACAAAGGCGATATTTTCGGCGTAATCGGCCACTCCGGCGCCGGGAAGAGCACGCTGCTGCGCTGCGTCAATCTGCTCGAACGTCCGACGTCGGGTCGAGTCATTGTGAATGGAAAAGAACTGACAGCGCTGCGGGAGAAAGAGCTGCAGCAGGAGCGGCGGCGGATCGGCATGATTTTCCAACATTTTAATTTGTTGACGACTGCTACGGTCACGGAGAACATCGCATTCCCGCTGAAGCTAGCCAAGTGGTCTTCCTCCCGTATACGGGCGCGGGTAGACGAACTGCTGGAGCTGGTAGGACTAAGAGACCATGCGGGCAAATATCCGGCCCAACTGTCGGGTGGGCAGAAGCAGCGGATCGGCATCGCCCGGGCGCTCGCGACGAACCCCGACGTGCTGCTGTGCGACGAGGCGACGTCCGCGCTCGATCCGCAGACGACCCAATCGATTCTGCAGTTGCTGCTGGATATTAACGCCAAGCTGGGCATCACGATACTACTCATTACACACGAGATGCACGTCATTCGTTCGATCTGCAACCGCGTAGCGGTGATGGACGGCGGCCGCATTGTCGAGGAGGGCGACGTGCTTGACGTATTTCTCAAGCCGAAGCATGCCATTACCCGCGAATTCGTCGGGCAGGTGTCGGAGTGGCCGGACGATCAATTCGCTTACGCGCATCGGGGAGGACGGCTCTTGCGCATTCATTTTGTCGGTGAATCGACCTACGAACCGGTGCTGTATGAGGTGGTCCGCGAAACGGCCGCAACATTCGCCATTTTGCAGGGAACGGTGTCGCGGATGAAAAACACTCCCTACGGGCAGCTGCTCATCGAGCTTCGCGGAGAAACGGCCGATATGGACCGTATCGTTGATCGGCTGCGGGATCGCGGCGTCGATGTGGAGGTGGTGTCGTAATGTTCAGCAATATTCGTTGGAACGAAGTATGGAAAGCGTCCCAAGATACGCTGATCATGCTCGGCTTTTCGCTAGTATTCACCGTGCTGCTCGGGCTGGTTCTGGGCGTACTGCTGTTCGTGACGGGACGGGGCCAGATCCTGGAGAACGGCGTCGTTCACCGGACGCTGTCTGTCATCGTCAACATTACCCGTTCGGTGCCGTTCGTTATTTTGATGATATCCATTTTTCCGTTGACCAAATGGATTGTCGGCACTTCCATCGGCGTCAAAGGGTCGATACCGCCGCTAGTCATCGCCGCTGCGCCGTTCTTCGCTCGGCTTGTGGAGGCCGCGCTGCGCGAAGTGGATCGCGGCGTCATTGAAGCGGCGCAGGCAATGGGTGCTTCGAAGTGGACGATCGTATGGCGGGTGCTGCTTCGGGAAGCACGTACAGGCATTATCGCGGCGGTTACGGTGACGGCCGTCACGCTCGTCTCCTATACGGCGATGTCCGGCGTCGTAGGCGGAGGCGGGCTGGGCGATCTGGCGATCCGCTACGGGTACCAGCGTTTTCAGCCCGATGTCATGATTGTGACCGTTGTGCTGCTTGTTGTGCTCGTCCAACTGCTGCAATCGGTCGGCGACCTGCTCGTACGGAAGTATATCCGCCGTTAAGAGGATGTTGTACCCGCACGAGTCTCGCATAAAAACTGGTTTAGGAAGGAAAGGGGAGTTATCGAAAATGAAAAATGTTTGGTTATCGTTGGTCGCGCTTGTGCTGATGGCGGCATTGGTCGCTTGCGGCACTAAGCAGAACACGCCTGGTCAGGCAAGCGGCGGAGAGAGCAGCCCTCCCTCCGAAACGCAGCAGGAAGTAACGCTGAAGGTCGGAGCTACGCCCGTGCCGCACGCGGAAATATTGAATGCGGTAAAGGACGCGCTGGCCAAAGAGGGCGTCAAGCTGGAAATCCTCGAGTTTAACGACTATGTTCAGCCGAACGTCCAGGTATACGAGAAGCAGCTGGATGCGAACTTTTTCCAGCACACGGCCTATCTTGAGCAGTTCAACAAGGAACGTTCCTATGATCTGGTGAAAGTGACGGGGGTTCACATCGAACCGATCGGCGTCTACTCCAAGAAGGTGAAAAGCTTGGATGAGCTGAAGGAAGGGGCCAAGATCGCAATTCCGAACGACCCGACCAATGGAGGCCGCACGCTCAGCCTGCTTGCCAAACACGGGTTGATCAAGCTGAAGGAAGGCGTGGACGTCGACGCGACAGTCGGAGATATCGAGCAGAACAACAAAAAGCTGGAGTTCGTCGAGCTGGAGGCGGCCACGCTGCCGCGCGCGCTTGACGAGGTGGATGCCGCGGCCATTAATACGAACTATGCACTGACGGTCGGACTGGTACCGAACGAAGATGCGCTGATCATTGAAGATAAAGATTCGCCTTATGCGGATAGGCTGGTCAACATTCTGGCCGCACGTCCGGACAACAAGGACAGCGATGCGATCCAGAAGCTGGCCAAAGCGCTTAATTCGCCGGAAGTCAAGAAGTTTGTGGAAGAGAAGTACAAAGGCGCAGTCGTACCTACGTTCTAATTAAAACGAAGCAAAAAGGCCGTTTCGGCGTCGCGATGACACCAAAGCGGCCTTCTTGCATATCTTTAACCCCGAAAGCTTAAAAAAGATTTCATCCATTCCTGATATAATGCGAACACCATTCCTGAAATACCAAACATTACAAGTAATTTGACGGTACAGGAACGGCTCCTTTCTCACCTTTTAAAAGCCGGTATTCTCGGGGAGAAATGCCCTCGGTTTTCTTGAACATTTTCGAAAAAGTGAACACATCCGGACACCCGATCGTTTGCGCGATAATAGATAAATTATGATCGGTCTGCTCCAACAGCCGCTTGGCTTCTTTAATCTTCAACAGCTGCAAGTATTTTGCCGGGGGAACACCGAATTCCTGATGAAACCTCCGGGAGAAGTGAGCCCGGGTGACGTGAACATAATCGGCAACCTGCTCCACGCTCAAGTGGTCCGAATAATGCCTTTCCATGTATTCCTTGCCCTGCTGCAGCCAATAATCCGGACAGACAAGTTGACGAGAAGTATCCGACGTACGGCGGGAGATCACTTCGAAAATTCGGTAACATGTGATCAACCGGGATAAGTCACTATCGCTCTGGTCTGCATCATTGGCAAGTTCAAACAAGCTTCGGATGTGATTCAGCACACCGTCATGCAAGACATTCGCCGCATAGGGCGAGCAGGACTTAATTCCTATTCGTTCCAGCAGCCGCAGCGACTGGGGGCCTTCGAAGGCGATCCACACCTTCCGCAGAGGCTCGTCCTTGCCGGTACGGTATTCGTAAACGACTTGCGGAAACAGGCAGAACATGTCGGACTTATGAAGCACATACTTTTTCTGCTTGTAAATCAATTCCCCCTGTCCCTCCAGGACAAATATCATATAGAAATAAGGAACCATTTTCGGCCCGATTCGGTGATTTATCTCCAATTCATCCACTCCGATGCTCACCGGCCATACGGCGCTGGATTTTTCCAATTCCGTTACATTGAAATAGTGATTCTTACAAACATCAAATGGTTCCGTCTTGTTCAACAACGCTCCTCCCTTCCCTTATAAGACCCTCCCCCGTTCATGCTGCAAATAAGAACGTCCGGCCTCATGGTATTATCACATTTTGACATGTAAAGATCGGTAATGAGTACTTGCTTATGCAGTGATTTTATTTTGTTGTATTCTACAGTAAGCAGGTCGGAATTTCAATATTGAATTAAACTCTTCCATCCTGAGGTCGCTGCTCCTATGAAGAACTGTTCAAATACAATGATCACATCATGACATGGACTATCTAAAATCAAACTTGATAGAATTAAAGCCAAGTATTTTGATTGATTTAATATAATTGATGAAGACAGAGACTGGATTACAAAAAGGAGGGAGCATCGGTTTGCCAACACTGGAACAGTGGTTTGCCACAACAAAAGCACAAGCGGATAAACTTGAAACCATAGGTGCCATTGCCGATCGTCACATCGGTGGAGCGCAAAAAGCGGATGAAACCAACGAACTAAATCTTGAATTGATTCAGGAGCTGAAGAAAGCGGGTTATCATACGTATGCGGTTCCGAAGGAGTTTGGGGGAGAAGGCGCCTCGCTTTACGACATCCTGCTTTGCCAGGAACGGCTTGCCCAGGCGGATGCGTCCACCGCTTTGGCCATAGGCTGGCACCATATCACTTTATTTCATTTGACTCACAATCGGCTGTGGGAAAGCGAGACTTTCGAAAGATTATGCCGGGCCGTAGTCGAGCAGGGAGCGCTTATTAATCGCGCAGATTCCGAAGCTGCAACAGGCAGCCCCTCTCGGGGCGGCAAGCCGCAAACCAATGCGGAATGGACCGGCAGCGGGTTTGTGCTGAACGGAAGAAAGGCGTTTACTTCTCTCTCGACGGCACTCGGCTATGTGATTGTTTCGGCCCGGGATGATCTGGCCGGGGGAATATCCGATTTTCTGATCCCGATCGATACGGAAGGTTTGCGTATTGACCCCACCTGGAATATGGTCGGCATGCGGGGAACCGCCAGCCATGACCTGGTGCTTGACCGGGTCAAACTTCCCGAAAGCGCGCGAGTATATACCAAAACACCCGGTGAATCCAATGGAAGACTCAACTTCGCGATGCTCAATATTCCCGCCTGTTATTTGGGCATTGCTATAGCAGCGAGCAAGGAAGCCATTACCTTCGCCTCCCGCTATCAGCCGAACAGTCTGGACAACCCGATTATCCAACTCCCGCATATCCGGCAAAAAATCGGTCAAATGGAGCTGGAGTTAACAGCGGCCAGACATTTTCTATACGGCGTAGCGGGGCGATGGAGTCAGGAAGCGGAGCTTCGTGCCGAGGAGCACCGTTTTGTATCTCCCGATATCGCTGCGGTTAAACAGTTCGCCATCCAGAGCGCACTATCTATTGTAGATAAAGCGATGCGTGTTGTCGGTATACACGGCCTGTCGCAGACCCATCTTTTGCAGCGCTTGTACCGGGATGTCCGGTTCGGTCTGCATAATCCGCCAATGGAGGATTATACGCTGGAGATGCTTGCCCATCGAGCCATTGATGAAGCGGCAGGAAAATCCAACCAAATATAAGACAAAAGGAGATTTCCACGATGAAAAACAAGAAGAAAAAGAGCCTGCTCACTGCCGTACTGTTTGCCCCCTTAATTGCATCTATTGCGTTAGGAGGCTGCGCAAGCCAAGCTGTGGAAACCCAAACTGGAACCAATGCAGAAGTGAATGCGAAGATCGGTACGGCGGAAGCAAAAAAAATCAAGGTCGCTTTTGCGCAAACCGGAAAACCGATCACCTATGTGGATGAGAACGGCAAGGCCACAGGCTATGATGTAGAGGTGTTGAAGCTTGTCGATGAATTGCTGCCGCAATACGAATTTGAGTTCGTCCCTACGACAGACGACGATTTGTTAATCGGGGTGGAAAGCGGTAAGTATGATGTAGGTCTGAAGAATGCCTTCTATACCGAGGCAAGAGCTGCAAAGTATATTTATCCGAAAGAGTATCTGGGAGCCAGTGCTTCGGGCCTGCTGATCCGCAAAGAGGATGAGGGCACCATTCACGATTTGTCGGATATCGCAAAACTCGACAAAAAACTTCTTCCTATCGCGCCCCAGGATGCCCAATACTCTCTTGTCCAAACCTATAACAATGAACATCCGGAGGATCCGATCCCGATTGAAGCATCCGAGTCCTTTACCGTGCAGGATGGCATATTGCTGATAGCCGAAGGAAAATACGACGCGTGGCTGGTGATCAAATCCAATTATGATATCAATGTGGTTGCCAAAGACGGCGCCTACCACAACTTGGCGGATGAGCTCGCATGGAGCACTTTTGCCGCTACCAAAACATGGCCTTTGTTCAATAAAAAGCAGCAGGCTTTGGCCGATGCCTATGATGGAGCCATCAAGCAATTGAAAGAACAAGGTAAAACAAAAGAATTGCTGGTTCAATTTTTGGGAGAGGATACAGCAAGCTACCTGAAATGATGAACCGGGCGGGAAGGTGTACATGTGAAGGAGTTTGACGCAAGTTTTATTTTTCGGTACTGGCCTCAAATATTACCGTATTTGGGGGCTACATTTTCGGTCGTTATCGCTTCGGTAATATTCGGTCTCATATTCGGATTTTTGCTTGCCGCCGCCAAATTGGGGAAAAACAAGCCCGCAAGAGCGTTGGCCTACGGCTATACGACAATTCTGAGGTGTACACCTTCTGTTGTATTGTTATTTGTTGTCTACTATGGGTTACCTGAACTGCTGATGGAATGGTTTGGTGTCGATATCAACGATATTCATAAAGGCATCTTTGTCATTGTAACTCTTTCTCTCCTGTTTGCGGCAACCATGTCGGAGGTCATGCGATCGGCCTACGAGTCGATTGATAAAGGCCAATACGAGGCGGCGGTTTGTGTAGGATTGACGCCTGTGCAAGCCTTCAGAAGGATTGTTCTTCCCCAATGTTTCTATGTGGCGCTTCCCAATTTCGGCAACTCAGTCATTGCCCTCACCAAAGAAGGAGCGCTGGCTTTTACCATCGGCTTCATCGATATTACCGGGAAAGCGAATCTGATCGTATCGTTGAATATGGGTGCGCATTCACGTGAAATTTATCTTGGCCTTGCCATTATGTATTGGTTGATTTCATTTACTCTGGAAAGTATTCTCAAAAAAATGGAAAAATGGGTTGGAAAAGGCCGGAGAGCGGTCAATTCTTACTAATCTCCGGGTGGAGGAAATGTCATCATGACATTCGATGTGGATTTTTTTATCAAAACCTTCTTTGTCTGCCTGAAAGCCGTTCCAGTCGCTTTGGAAATAACAGCCGTTACCCTGATGATCTCTTTGCCTGTTGGCTTCTGCTTTGCCTTCTTACGAATAAAAAGCGGCTTCGCCATTAACGGACTCATTACAGCCTACATCTCGCTTGTTCGCGGAACGCCGATCGTTGTCCAAATATTGGTGCTTTACAGCATGCTGCCCAGCATTTTGGCTTCATTGTTAAAAGGCATCAACAGCCCGATCAATGTGTATGATGTGGATCCAATTTATTATGCGTACGTGATATTTTCATTGAACACTACCGCCATTTTGTCGGAGGTCTTCCGATCGGCGCTGTCAACCGTACCCAAAGGACAGTTGGAAGCGGCCGAATCCGCCGGGCTTACGACCTTTCAGGCGTACCGGAGAATTATTATCCCGCAGGCGATGGTTACGGCAGTCCCCAATATATGTACGGCAACCATTAATCTGATCAAAGCCACTTCCCTGGCATTTCTGATGACGGTAAAGGAAATTACCGCAGTAGCCAAGATCGAGGCGGCCTACGGCTACAACTATATTGAAGCTTATCTGGATATATGGATTATTTATTTTTTGGTTTGCATTATCGTGGAACGGATGTTCAAAATGCTGGAAACGCGCCTCAAAATATATAAATCCGCAGCATAAGGAGACTCACCATGATCGAAATAAAGGATGTATATAAATCTTTTGGATCAAATGAAATATTAAAAGGAGTCAGCTTGAGTGTGGCAAAGGGGGATGTCGTCGTCATTGTGGGACCGAGCGGTTCGGGCAAAACCACCCTGCTGAGATGCATCAATTTCTTGGAACGGGCGGACAAGGGACAGCTGATATTCGATGGCATAACCTATCCGCTGAATAAAGCGACAAAGAAAGAAGTGCTGGGGATTCGCAGAAAAACCGCTTTTGTTTTTCAAAATTACAATCTGTTCAACAACAAGACGGCTTTGGAAAATGTAACGGAAGGCTTGATCATCGGCAGAAAAATTCCGAAACAAGAGGCGTTGGAAATAGGCAAAAAAGCGCTGGATAAGGTCGGCCTGTCAGAGAAATATAACGCTTATCCAGCTCAATTGTCGGGCGGACAACAGCAGCGTGTCGGCATAGCACGGGCCATTGCCGTTAATCCCGAGGTCATTTTATTTGATGAGCCCACCTCTGCCCTGGACCCGGAATTGGTCGGTGAAGTATTGCAGGTCATGAAAAAGCTGGCCCAGGAAGGAACCACTATGGTGGTTGTCACACATGAAATGGCTTTTGCGGAAGACGTGGCGACCAAGGTCATCTTTATGGACAACGGCGTTGTGGTTGAAGAAGGAACCGCCAAGGATATTTTCGGCAACCCGAAAGAACAAAGAACGAAACAGTTTTTAAGCAGAGTTTTAAAAAATATGGATTATTCGATCTGATTCGACTTTAGGCCGTTCGCCAATCCCGAAGGGAACGGATGTTCAAGGAAATGCAGCGGGTTAAGCCGTCGCCTTGCACCCGGGTGACTGTGGGGGGTAAGGCGATAAAACGGCCTTAACGGATTTGTTCAATTCCGATAATGAATCTGTTGGCCCTAAAAATCTTCACTTTATAGCGGCGTCCTTCTTGCAGATCGACATACCCTTCCGCCATCTCATAAGTGTGTCCGTCGCTGGTTCGCACTTGATCGCCGCCCCTCCTGGGATCCCATCTTTCCGTGATGACGACCTCCTTTGTTACGGGGCCCTTCACAATATCCGTTACGAAGCACCCGAACATGAAGATCAAGTACAACAATCCCAAATATAAAATAGCAACAAACAGGTAGCCAAACTTATATCTCACACGATTTTTCAGCCGGGTTTTGAAAAAATAGGACAGGAAATACGTGTAAAAGATCACGCCCGCAGTGCTGCTGAAAATACCGATTAACAAAATCCGTCGTTCCAACGACGTGTAGTTCATGAAGACGAACAAGACGCAAACGAGACATAACAGCACTACGCCGATACGAAAGACGTTTCTCTTTTTTATATGCCACTTTCGTGTGTCTACGGCAGGAGTCAACAAGGGATGCTTTCACTCGCTTTCCTCTCAGCTTACTTTGTCTCAATCAGCACAGTTTGGGTCAGTTGATCCCACTCCACCTTCGCCCCGAGCGCTTCGCTGATAAACCGGATCGGCACCATCGTTGAAGAACCGACAAGCTTGGCCGGCGCGTCCAACGTTTTCGGGCTTCCGTTGATCAAGGCATCTTTACTGCCGAGCTTAAGGTCGATCGTCGTACCGCCCTTCTTGGCCTGAACCGCCCTCTGTTCCTCGTTCCACAATACCGTGGCGCCCAGCGCCTCGAATATCGCTCTCATGGGGACAAGTACATTCCCGGAATCATTCACCGGCGGCTGTTCAAAGGTTTGCAGTTCGCCGTCAATCATCACCTTGATTTCTGCGAAACTTACCGTTAGCGGCTTAACGGCGATTGGCGCTTCATCGAATATCCGCTGCCGGTAATTCATAACGTCGGTAATCAGCTTTTGCCGGTCTTCCAATATTTCCTGTACGGCTCTGTTTCTTTCCTCCAAAATTTGTTTGTATGTGTTCTCCCGTGTTTGCCGAATGCTCTCGAGCTCCTTCTCGCGCACATCGTCGTCCGCTTTGTTAGCGGCATATCGTTTCATCGCTCCGCCGGTCCGGGAGTCGGGCTTGAGCTCATCCTTGTAATCGTCTATCAAACTTTTAGGGTATGCACCGCTCTTGACGTCATTCGAGTATCGGTCGCGTATCCGTTTATAGGATTCGTAATAGCGTCCGAAGCTGCCTAAAGTGTTGCCCGGGTCAATCGAGCGTTGGTATTGGTTATGGATCAGTCCGTTTGCAGGGCCGGGAGGGTATTTCTTCTTCAATTCTTGATAGTCGTTATTCAGCAGCTCAGCCAACGATTCCATATCGGCTGTGACTTGTGCCACCAAAGCGTCCTTATCGGCATTGGCCACCTTGTAAACCACATCGTAATATTTTTCCGCTTCGGCTTTGTCGGCTTCGTAACGCTGCTCATAGTCCGACGCTTGCGCCGCGGCTCCGCTAGTACCGAGGCTCCCCGCAACCAGCGCCGCAGTTAAACCCAAAATAGCTAATAAACGTTGTCGTTTCATTGATATCCCTTCCTTCTCCATATATTTTAGGCAAACATTTCCACATTCACGTTGAGATTATACGTCTTTTTTTCCAATTTGTTTCATGACAAGGCTTCTTTAAGGAAAAATAAGAGGTTGGAATCACCGGCTTGGTTCTATCCGCTTCTTAAGACTCGGTACATAAGGCCTATACGCAAAAAAGCATAATTGTTAACACTGTTCAGTCGTGGATCTCAAACGCTTATGCTGTATTTGGGATCGATTGAAAAGGAGTCTGGTGCTGAAAATGACACAAAGCATATGGAGTGACTTTAAGATGTAGCCGAGTTGTAAAACATTTCTTCTCCCCCCAAGCTAACAGCATAGCAATCCCTTTTCATCAAGCAGTTTCCTCAGAGCATCATTTACGATTCAAGACTTTGCACTCCGAGAAATCTGCTCATGCTTTATTAACATTAAAGTTATCCTTATTTGTTTGCAGGTTGATCCACAGATTCTTCCTGATTACCTGAAGCAAAAGGTTTTAGAAACTCAGATGCCGCGCTTCTATATTTAATTTTTCGGTAAGCGATAGCGTTACCCGAAAACGGTATCGACGCGACCCTCAAGCTCACCTGCAAAAACTTGAGAACTTATGGGACGAGAGTATTGTTTGTTAAACATGCCGTCGCAGAAAAAAACACCGCGCAGCCATGGCCGAATCATACGGTCCTTCTGCACGGTGTTCGGTTTATTTCTGCTCCGCCGGCGCTTCCTTATCTTTGTCCGCCAGCTCCTGAATCGCCGAGGCGGGAACGGCGAATGCCCATTCTCCGCCCTGCTTGGCGATCCACACGTTGTCGTTCTCCACTTTGCCCACATATACTGTTGAGGTTTCTTTTCCGTCCTCACCCGCCGTCTGAATCTCGATCCGCAGCTCCGGCTGGTCAAGACCCTTCACCTCGGACGCGGGCTTGGCCAGCTGCTCGGTGGAGAGGAAGGCCGTTTTATCGAGGTATCCGCTGGCATCCACGCCTTTGACTTCTTTATCTCCGAGCTTCCAGTTCGCCTCATACGACTTTTTGTCCGGCTCCGATTTGGTTAGCGTCCACTTATGGCCCTTCCAATCGACACTTAAAGCACGGACCTGCTCATAGTTCAGCTGAATCGGTCTTTTTTCCATAAAATCGATTTGCTGCTTTGCCAAAGACGTTAGGGTCGATTCGCTGATCTGGAATACTTCTGGCGAGCCGCCGAACTTGGCATAGTAATAGCCCTGCACCGCTACCGGGCTGCCGACGGACAGGGTGTGTGTCGTTCCGTTCGTCAGCTTTATGCTGAATTCCTGGGCCGGAGGATTCAGACCGAATTGGGTCAGGTCGGACGGATTCTCGTCGACGATCTTATCCTTCTTCACGGCGTTGAATGAATCGATCCATCCTGCCGGCTGAACCGCATTCAGCGGAATCGCAGAAGGGCGGATCATCGTCCACCCTCCGTCTTTTTGCTGCAGCTCAATAACCGTATCGCCTTTTTTGATCGTGTACCCTGCCACTTCTTCTTTCTTCACGTTCACCAGAGCCGGGGCTTCCGGCGGTTTTTCCTTAAAGAAGTCTTTGCTAGACGCAAACCAGAAGCCCCCGATGCACAAGATAACCAGGATCATCGTAGGGATCAGCCGCTTCATCCTTTTCTCCTCCTCCACCAGATCGTCCCGCCAAAGATCAGGAAGAGCAGCGGGAAGACCAGCACCGTTCCATAGAAAATCATGTTCGCCTGGCCAGCAGTCACCAGCGCGGTTTGAATAGCATCGCCCTGCCGCGGGCGTATCGTTACCTGATTCGTCTGCTCCTGCAGCCAAGCCACGCTGTTGAGAGCGAAGTCACGATTGCCCTGCTGCGAAATGACCCGGTCCACGAACAACGTCGAACCGCCTAGAACGACCGCTTTCGGCTTCTGGTCCTTGTTTTCCACGACGTAGCCCAAATTCAGCGGCCCCTGGATATCGGTCTGATCCTTGCTGCTTTGGCTGCTCTGCGCAAGCCGCTTCAGATCGGTTTCGCCATAGGCCGCACTGGTCGTTTTAAGGATGGGAGTCACCGTATAATTCTCATTTGGCTGATCCGCATTCAGCGATACGGCCAGCGTCATCATGGTCAGCAGGTTGTACTGCTGAAGCTTCTCGGTAATTTTATGCGGCCCGTATTCCGGAATAATCGTCAACGGATCATAGAGCACGCTTTGCTTCGGCTCGATCGCCACGGCATGCTGGTCTTTAATGCCGTAAGCCGACATAAGGCCGTCGATATTTTTCCATCCGGTTGTCATATCCTGATTAAACCCTAGCGCCAGGTACAGCTTGCCCTTACCGTCCAAATACGATTTGATCAGTTGGGCTTCCTGATCGCTGATATCTTGCTCGGGCCCGATAATGAACAGCATTTCAGCATCCTCCGGGATTTTGCCCTCGCGCAGCAGGTTCAGGTCCGCCACTTCGTAGTTCTCTCCTTCGAGTCCGCTGCGCCATGTATTCATTTGATTCAGGGGAATCTCGTTATGTCCGGAAAGAAAATACACTTTGCGTTTTTCCTTGCTGTTCAGGTTCACGAGCGCCTGGGTCAGCTTTTCCTCGCCGCTGAACTGATACTCCCCTTGCTGCTGGCCAGGAAGGAACATATCGTAGTAGTTGATCGTGTTTTTCTGCGTACCGCTCTCCACCACCAGCGTTCCTGAAGGATTTACGTCATATTGCTTGGCGATGGCCGGTTGTTTCACGATATCGTACTCGTCGAAAGTGATTTTCCCGCTGCGTTTCTTATATTCCTGCACCAGCTCGACCACCTGGCGTTTAATATACGGATCGGTCTGGTCGCTCGTCAGCGAGACGATACGCACGTCCTGTTCCAGCGCAGCGAGCGTTTGCGTCGTTTGTTCCGACAGCGAAAATTTCTTATTTAATGTAAGATCAAGCTGCAGCCCTTTCATCGAGTTCAAAAATATCGTCAGCACGATGAAAATGCCGATCACGGCGAGCGACAGCACGACCGCATTCGTTCCGCGTATCCACTTGTTCACTTTGGCTTTCTCCCTTCTGCTTGGCGCGTAGTCCGCGCTTCAAGCGATTATCGATTATCTCCAGCGTTTGCGTTCCAGCACTTGAATACTGAGCAGCACGAACACCGCAATCAGCGTAATATAGAAAAGCACGTCGGCAAAATCGAGCACGCCCTTCTGCAGGTCGAGCGTACGGCCTACAATGGAGAACATACCGAGAAAATCTTTGATTTTCCCGCCCACTGTATCCCCGAGCCATTCGATCGTCCAAAAAACGAGCAGAATCGCAAACGCGGCGATACCCGACACCATTTGGTGCGCCGTTAGTGAAGAAGCGAACAAACCGATCGCCATCATCGCCGCGCCCAGCAAAAACATGGAAAGATAGGACAGCCACAGCACCGGCAGTTCGAACGTCCCGTAAGCGCTCAAAATCAGCGGATAAATCAAGCTGCCGATGACAAGCAGCAGCTGAACGATAGCGGCCGCGGTATATTTGCCGAGTACGATTTCCGTAATACTGGCGGGAGATGTCAGCAGCAGCTCGTCCGTCCCTTGCCGCAGCTCCTCGGAAATGAGCCGCATCGTCAGCAAAGGAACGATAAACAGAAACACGAACGTGATATTTCCCACCACCGGCCGAATATCGACTACATATGGCGGATACAGGAAATTCGCGCTGAAAAAATAGCCCGTTATGAGGAAAAAGAACGCGAAAGCCGCATACGCCGTCGGCGAGTAAAAATACATCTGCAGCTCTTTTTTAGCAATCGCCCAGGTTCTACGCATCCGGGGTCACCTCCTCCGAAGCGGTTTCGCCGCCAGCCGCTCCTTCCAGCGCTTCGCTTGTTGTCAGCTTCAAGAAAATGTCCTCCAAGCTGAGGCTCTCCTTTTTCATAGATAGAATCGGATACCTGCGCTCGGCCATTCTGTAGAACAGCGCCTCGCGGATGTCCTCTTCAGCCGCTGCGGTTACGAGCACCTTCACCGTCGCATCCGGACTGTCCGCCACGGAAGACTCCGCGGCCGAATCCGCAGCATTCGATTCCGGTTTCGGCGCTTCGCCGTCCAGCTCCCTTACGCCGGCTACGCCGGGCACGCCGCGCAGTTCCTCAAGCACGGCCTCGCGCGGGCCCTTCACTTCAAGCGATACCTCGAAGGCTTCGCCCATCGTATGCGCCAGCCGTTCGGGCTGTCCATCCAGGACGATGCGGCCTTGATTGATGATTAATACACGATTGCACAGCGTATTGATTTCGGGCAATATATGCGTGCTGAGCAGCACGGTATGATTCTCGCCCAGCTCCCGGATGAGCTGGCGGATTTCGATGATTTGTTTGGGATCCAGCCCTGAAGTCGGTTCGTCCAGCACCAACAGGTCCGGTTGATGTAGGATGGCCTGCGCCAGACCGACACGCTGCTTGTACCCTTTGGACAAGCTCCGGATGACCTGCCGTTCGCGTCCCTGCAAACCGAGCCGCTCTACTACCTCGCCGATGCGGCTTTTCTGCTCCTTTGCCGGAATGCCACGCAAATCGGCGATAAACTGCAAATAAGCCCCGACCGTAAGCTCCGGATACAGCGGCGGCGTCTCAGGCAAATATCCGATCTTCTGCCGCGCTTTCTTCGGATGATCCGCCATCGACAAGCCGTCAATCGTAATCGTGCCCTGCGTCGGATTCAAATAGCCTGTGATCATCCGCATGGTTGTCGTTTTACCGGCGCCGTTGGGCCCGAGGAACCCGACGATCTCTCCGCGGCTCATAGAGAAATCGATGCTTTGGACCCCTCTTTGATTTTCGTATACTTTGCTGACCTGTTTCACCTCGAGCATACCACAACCTCCCGTTATACCCACTTTTTCCACATTACAGCCATTCCCATCTTTTATACGGCTTAACCACAAACAATATACAAGCCCATGTATAATAAAACCTTAATCGAACCTGAAATCTGGATTAAAATTTTGCGTCCATGACCAGACAAAAAAACTTCAGACCCAAAAGTCTGAAGGCTTTCCTCTACAGCACCGCTCTCGTTTGCCCATTTACAATGGTTTCCCCCGAATCGTACAGCTTGGCCCCTTTGAGCCGTCCTTGAAGCCCGGTTTTGGCTTTAATGGAGGGTTCCCCTTGCTCTCCGGCTGCTTCTTGGAGTTCGGAAACAAATCCTTGATCCCCTCGCCGTCAATCGGGCCCGAATAATTCACGCCGATATTCAGCTTCCCTTCCAGCTCTTTAATCCCCAGGGCACCGAAATTGTTACTGTGATCCCATTTTTCCACGATAAGCTTCTCGATCGCAATATGCTCGATAACGACCGTCGGCTTCGCTTCTGCCGGCTTCGGATCTTCCGGCTTGGCTTGAGCCTGCTCCTGCAGCTTGCGTTCCAATTCGGCGATTCTCCTTTCCAAATGGGCATAAGGTTTGTCCTTGGGTAAAAACCCGCGATTTGATCGGGAGAATGGCCACATGAAATCACCCCGTTTCACATAGAATGGACTATAGCATGGACTAAGGTACGGTCCTATTCGCCGGTACATGTCGTTAACGGAGGATGTCCCCCGTGTTTTATCTATCAGAAACCAATTTCAGATTCGTCAAAGTGAATAAGATAGGACTAGTCAAATATGTCCGTTCAAAAGCGTTTCCGGTAAAATTTTTGGCGATTTCCAGCCATTCGAGAGATGGGACATTCCACAGTAATTATATAGTATTTTCATTTTAAAAATTAATTCCATCGAAAATGCCTCGGCGGTGAATGTAGGACAAAATTTTTTAGCGGAATGGACGAATTCGGACAAACGTTTGCAGGGCTATGGACAAAATTACGGCGATGAGGCGAGCTTCGCGGGCAACCGGCATTTCGTCGACGGCAGGGATCAGGTGGATTCACCTGCTTTGCAGCGCTCCGCACTCCTTGCGCCCGGGGAGGAATACCGATGATTTTCAAACCGATGATGGTGAATTTATTAGGTTTTAAAGCCAACGTGCTGGATCGGGGGAGCAATCTCAGCTTCGGGCCCGTTCAACAAGTCGATCTGTTCTTATCCACCAAACAGAATATGGGCTTTGGCGAGGAAAACGGCGATTGGTCGCCGGCCTATGTACCGTTTAACTTAGTCTTCGATCAGGATGTGGTTGATAGCCCTTCGATTAAAAACAGCTTGGTATAAAAGGAAAAACCGCGGCACCGGCTTTATGCAAAGCCGAGGCGGCGGTTTCTATAAACAGTAAGGCTATTTCACCAGCTGCCCGCGCGTGACGCCGAGCTGGTTGGTCGATTTCAATGTTTTCCACACCTGTGTGCCGCTGATCTGGCCGCGCAGAGCGCGCTCGTACAATCCGAGCACCTCCTGCACCTTTTCGGGCGATTCCTCCAAAAACTCCACACGGTATGAAGGCACCCCCAGCTCCATGAAGTTCGCAAGGTATTCCGCACCGGATTGGTCGATCGCATTGTACACGGTGTTCCGGCAGCCTTCGTCGACGCGGACCGGATGCGAGAAGCCGACGCGGTCCTTCAGGGAAGCGCGGTGCTCCTCGCACGGCCGGCCGCAGTTCGTGTAGTCCGTACCCGGACTCAAGAACGTGCAGTAGACGCAGTGCTCCGTATGGAACATCGGCAAATGCTGATGGATGACGATCTCCAGGCGCGAAGTATCCGTACGGCGCAGCAGATCGACCATCTGCTGAATGTTCAGGTCGTAGGACGGGGTCACGCGGCTGAGCCCGGCATCCAGAAACAGCGCGGCCGTCTTATGGTTGGCGACATTCAGCGAGAAGTCGCCGATCAGTTCCGGACGGGCTTCCGATGGATGCTCGGCGAAATAGCGCATAAACCAGTAGACCGCTCCTGTATTGCGAACCAATACCGCATCGGGTTTCAGGTTCAGGATGTTCTTGAAATAGCCCGTTTCACCAGGCATATGAATGCGCGGCGTCGCAAGCGCGATGCGCTTGCCCGCGGCGCGGGCGGCCTCCACGGCGGCAGGAAACTGCTTGATAAACTCGAAATCGGCATAGATTAGCTCGACGTTCATCGCGCAGGCCGCCTGCACCTGGTCGAGGCTGCGGCAGAGCGCCGTCAGCCGCGCCCGGGCCTGTCCGCCGACAGGCGTGGCGGGAGCAGCCGGCTGCACAGGCGTATCGCCGTATACATCCACGCTGCGCTTGATGTAAGCCCGAGGGCGCTCACGCCACTCCTGCAGCAGCTCCACTGCCCGGCGGCGCATCTGGTTCAGCTCGCGCATCGGTACGATCAAATCCCCGCCAAGATGAACCTCAAGCCCGTCGAGCTTGTAAATCGTTCCGCCCAGCCGTCCGAACTGCTCGCGGAACAGTTCGACCGTCATCGGCCTCTTCTCGGCGGGAGCCAGCGGCAGCTCCGACTCTACGACTACAGTATGATTGGCCGTCACGTCCGTCCATACGCTCTTCAGCGGCTGACCTGCGGCTCCGATCACCTTCACGTTAACCGGGAACACACGGTAAGGCTTGTCCGTCTCGAACGACTGGCGCATTCTTTTGTCCAGATGCGGGTCGTTGGTCTTCCAAATCCGGTCGCCGACATGCACGCGGCTCAGATCGACGTCGCTGCGGCCCGGCACGATTTCAACAAGACCGCCCTGCGCTTCGCCCTCCAGCTTTACGCCCTTTCGGCGCAGGTCGTATACGCGGCCGCCCTCTTCCTTCTTGGTCGGATCCCCCGCGTCAAAGCAAATGCCGTCGCCCCGCTTCAGCGGCGCCTCCAGCTCGCACAGCACACCGTCCCTCAGCACCTGCTTCACGCGTCCCAGGTAAACACCGCGGCTTTTGGGGTATGTGCCCTCCACCAGCTGCTTGTTGTTCGTTCCTTTCAGGAAGCCGTGCGTAAACCCGCGCGAGAAGCTTTGCTCAAGCTCCCTAAGCTCTTCTTTGGTCGGCTTCGGGTTCTCTCCGTCGAAGTAACGGTCAATCGCCTTGCGGTATTTCGAAACCACATTGGCCACGTACTCCGGGCTTTTCAACCGCCCTTCGATTTTAAAAGAGGTTACGCCCGCTTCAATCAGCTCCGGCACCAGCTCGATCGCCGCCAAATCCTTCGGGGATAACAGATAGGCCACATCCCCCATCGGCTTATGCTCCCCGTCCACCATCAGATCGTACGGAAGCCGGCAGGCTTGGGCGCATTCGCCGCGGTTGGCCGAACGGCCGCCCCACATCTCCGAGGTCAGGCATTGTCCTGAATAAGACACGCAGAGCGCCCCGTGCACAAATACTTCCATCGGAAGCTTGGCCTGCTCGCCGATCTGCCTGATCTGCTTCAGGTTGTTTTCACGCCCCAGCACTACCCGTTCGATATCAAACGGCTTCGTGAATTCCACCGCCTCCGGCGAGGTAATCGTCATCTGCGTCGAGCCGTGAATCGGGAAGTCCGGCGACAGCTCGCGAATCATCCGCACAAGACCCAAGTCCTGTACGATCACCGCATCTACGCCGGCATCGATACAGGCTTCGATCAGCGACTTGGCATCCTCCAGTTCCTCTTCAAATACCAGGATATTGAACGTCAAAAAGCCCTTAACCCCGTAACGGTGCAAAAAGGACATAATGTCCGGCAGCTCGTCCGTATGAAAATTATTCGCCCGGGCCCGGGCATTGAATTTTTCTACGCCGAAAAAGACGGCGTCGGCCCCGTTCGCCACCGCCGCTCGCATACAGTCCCAATCCCCCGCGGGAGCAAGCAGCTCTATATCTGATTTGCGTATTTCGCTCATGGAAATAGTAACCTCCGAATAAAAAATACCTTAACTGTTCTAGTGTAACAGAAACCGACCCAAGGATAAACGGTACCTCCATCCAGTCCAGGCCAAAGCCCCTTTGCGTTCAATCCACCTTGAAAGGCTTTTCGGGCGACGCTTCATCTTATAAGGGCGGGCGACCCCGGTTCCGGCCCGGTTGCCGTTATGATCGCGGGAGCCCCGCAGACTCGGCCGGAAGCCGGACCGGACCGGAGGTCAAAAGTTAACAAAGCCCGCCATCCATGCTATAATGTCAGGGTAATGCAACCCAAAGGTAATAGAGGGATGACTTTGAATCGAATCCACCGGCGCAGCGCCGTTGTCGCCTTGCTCGGATTACTGGCGGTGATATTGGCGCTCGTTCTGTTCATGCCCGACAAGGAGCTCAAGGTACGCATGCTGTACGCCACGCAAGGCGACGCTTACGATACCGCCGCTTACGGGCATTTGCGGCAAACGCTAGTCGTTGGCCTGGAGCTGGACCGCTTGTCTTTGGACAAGCTGAGCGCACGACAGCTCCGATCGTACGATACGATAATGTTAGACCCGGCCCTGCACGGAACGTTAACCGATCCGCAGCGCAAGCTGCTGGTCGATTATGTCGAGGCGGGCGGACATTTGTTCCTTGAAAATCCATTTGCCGACGATTTTGAGCCCGCTTTCCTGGGGGCCAAGGAAATTGTGGATGTGAAGGTGCCTGAGCGCAGTGCGCTTCCTGTCAGCGCCGGCGCATCACTTTGGTCATACCCGGACACGGACACTAACCTGCAGGGCGTTCAGCAGCTGCTGCGGTCGTTTGCGGATACCTTCTTCCGGCATGATACGGAAGGCAGTTTGAGCCGGTTCTCATGGGGCAAAGGCATTATTCCTTCCACCGCGGAAACGCTGGTCTCGATGAACGGGGCTTCCTTATACACGGTGAACCGGTACGGACGGGGCACCGTCTTTTTTTGCGGTACTTTGCTGCCGAACCGCTATTATATCACGGGCTATGATCTGACCGGCGGCATGGATCCCAAGCTGGGCTTTGAGCAGCTCGCCGCGGAGACGAACGCGGCTAAGAAAGAACGTCCCGGCGCGTTGTATTTTGACCGGAGCCAGCTGCCGCTCGAGCCGTATTTTCACTTCACGTTCGCGGCCGGAAGCCATCTGCTGCGCAGCGAATATGCCGCCTTCATCTCTAAAGTGAAGCTCGGCTACAGCGTAAAGAAGACGCTGGGCCCTTACGGAAGACCGGCCATGGCGTATCAAAATCATTTTGAGGCGATGGAAGCGATTCGTGACGGCGAGGGCATCCAGTGGGCTGAACTGCTGCGCAAGTACAACCAGATTCCTTCCTTCTCGCTCGTCCGCTCCGCGTTCACTTGGGGGCGGTGGCAGGAATCCGTGGTCGTCCACCTGAACACGGGCACGAATGAGAAGCCTGCGTTCGCCGGGGAGACGCCGAATTCGTTTTACTCCAGCGGCAACCGGCTTATGGGCGAGGAAGGCCCGATCCGATTGGCCGCTTATCCGGAGTACCGTTCGCTGGGGGACCCGATTACGCTGCCTTACCGCGCGGTTCCGGCGCTGGCCGATGTGGACGGCGACGGTAACGTCGATCTCGTTGTCGGCTCGGCCGACGGCAGCGTATACGTGTACCCGGGAACGGGGGCTGCAGGCGACGCCTATGCCCTCCAGCAGCTGCCGGAGGGCATGAAAGCGCCCGCGGCCTTCGGGAAGCGGGCGCCCGTGCGGCTCGAGAACGGAGAGCCGCTGAAGGTCGGGTCGTACGCCAGCGTCGCGGCGGCCGACCTGAATGCCGACGGCCGGCCGGATCTGCTGATCGGCCGGCCGGACGGCACGCTCGCCGCCGCCTACGGCAGAGCCGGCGGCGTGTTCACGGCGCCTGCCGCGCTGCTGGCAGGCGGGCAGCCTGTGCGTGCCGCCGCGCCGCTGGCGGCGGCTGTGGGCGACGTCACCGGAGACGCCGTCCCCGACCTTGTGGTCGGGGACGGCGACGGCCGGGTGACGCTGTACCGCGGCGAGCGGGGCGCCGGCGGCGCGCTCGCCTTTGCTGCGGGCGCGGTGCAGTTCAAGCTGCCCGCGCCGTTTGCGGCGCCGTCCATCCGCGACATGGACGGGGACGGCAGGGCCGACCTCGTCGTCGGCGGCCTGGAAGGCGACCTGCGCGTATACTTGCAGCGGGGATCGGAGCCGGGCGCTATCACTTGGCTCGATCACGGCGTTATGGAGGCCGCCTCGACGAACCAGCTCGGCAGCCGCGCCCTGGTCGGAGGACACAGCTCCGTTCCACTCTGGTATGACTTGAACGCCGACGGACGGGACGATCTCATTGTCGGACAATTGGAATTCGGCATGCCGTCGACGATTGACGACCCGAAATTTCCTTACGCCGACCAGCTAAACGAATTTATTCAATACAGCAAGAAGCATCATTTGGAATTGTATCCTCACATTTTCGTGCACAACTTTACAAGCGACGCTCAGGAGAAGCAGGAGATCGCCCTGCACCGGCAGGCGTTCGACAAGCTGGGCATTCCTTGGGGGCTGACGGGCACAAATCAGCATACCTGGCGCATAAATCATCCCGACCGCACACAGACGCTGCGCAACGAACGGGAAGCGGGGATTTGGTTTAACTTTGGCTTCAAGCCCTCCTACGCGAAGAATGACCCGAGGCTGGGCGTCGAGTATAACTGGGGATTGCCGTTTTTGATGACGAACGCGGCGGGCGAACCGGAGCTGAAGCAGCCGATGATGCTGTATACCCCGGCGCCGGTGCTGCGCACCGACCCGCAGTACTCGACGAAGGATTTGTTCGAAGCCTATGCGGCCATGGATTTGCCGATCGATTATTTCGAGCATATCGAGTACCATTTTCCGGTGCGTGTTCCGGAGCTCTTGGAATTTGTCCGCTACCTGGACGGGCTGCGCAATGATTACAGCTATAACTTTATGACTGAAACGCAGATGGCCCGGTCCTTCCTTAACGCCATGACGACCCGCGTTAAGCTTGAGCGGCCATGGCGCGAGGTCATCGCGGACCGGCTGAAGAAGATGCTCGGCATGCAGATCAAGCCCGGCTTCCGTGTGAAGCCGGACACCGGCGAAGTGCCGGAGCATGCGGCCGAATATACCGGCACGCTCGGCCTTGCGGTCGAGCTTGGGCAGCCTTACGCAGACAAGCAGGCGGTCACCGATGCCGATGTGCACGACACACGGGAAGGCAAGCTCTATTTCGGAGCGCCCCAAACGACCAATGTCCTCTTTGTGACGAAGGAGCGCGCAAGCGCCCTTGAAGCCGAGCTTCACCTGCTTCGTTCGAACGTCCCGTATGAGCTGGAAAAATCCGGCGAACGCCGGATGTTGAAGCTGAACGCGCCGGGCATGCAGCAGATTCGCCTGCGCAGCACTCAGCCGTTGACCATCTCGGGTCCAGAGCTGAAAGTAGACCGGGATGAAACAGGCATGATCTATACCGTCACCCATTTCGGCGACCCGGTTGCCATTGAAATCTCTTACGGGCGGTAGGCGCCCGTTCCACGTTATTCCATATCAATCAAGGAGGCTTTATCCATGCAGGATGTGTTAGAGCAGTTAGAAGCGCACATAAGGAGCCGCTACGAAATTGAAGACGACGACGAGGACTTCACGGTGGACGTCCACCTGTTCGATTATGGTTATATCGACTCCTTCGGAGCTACCGCTTTGATCGCGCATATCGAGCAAACGTATGGGATTCAGGTAACCAACCAGGATTTGATGATGTACCCGCTGAATACCGTTCGCGAAATCGCTGCATTTATCCAGAACAAGAAGGGGAATTAAGAACAATGGAGTGTATAGTATCTCTGGAGCATCTTGCCCCCAGCCAGCATGGACAATTAAAATACGCAGCCGCCTTCATCGACGAAACGATCAGCGACATCCGGATTGAATCGGGCCGGATTCATATCGTTCACGAATCGCCCAAAGGCAATGCAGCCATCGAAGAACGGGTGCATAAGCTCATCGACCGGTTCTCCCAAGGCGACTTCGGCTTTAAGGAGAATATCCTGTTCGAGCACAAAGCCGACACCCCTTACGAGGGAGATATTATCGCCGAGCTTGTCGATCGAAAAATCATCAAGGTGCTGGAGCCGGGGCTGTTCATTTTCCGCGAGCCGTTCTCCAGCCTGATGCGTTTTTTCGATTACAGCTTTATGACCAAAGTGGCCGGCCGCTTCGACGGTGTAAAGGAAGAGCATTACCCAGCCGTCATTCACAGTGAGACGCTGAACAAAACGAACCATTTCACCTCGTTTCCGGAACACATTCATTTTCTCACGCATCTGCGCGAGGATTTGGATATCATCGAATCGTTCTCGCAGTCGATCCGCGACGCAGGCGGCTGGAAGCAGGACCAAAAGCTCGATTTGAACGCCACGATGCCGACGCCGAAGTTTACGATGAATCCGTCCACCTGCTATCACTGCTATGAAGGATTGCAGAACGAAACGCTGGAAGGCGACGGTTTGATCGTGGCGGCCATCTCGAAATGCCACCGCTTCGAATCGCGCAACCACAGCGATTTCGGACGGCTGCTCGACTTCAGCATGCGCGAGATCATCTTTGTAGGAAAGCCTGATTTCGTGAAGGAAAACCGCCTTCGCGCGATCGAATACCTCAAGGAGCTGGCCGTGGAGTGGAACGTGGACAGCGTGCTGGAGATCGCCAATGATCCGTTCTTCACGAACGATTTCCAGGTAAAGGCTTCCTTCCAACGCAATCAGGAGATGAAATACGAGCTTCGCCTGACGATACCGAATCTTAAAAAATCGATTGCCTGCAGCTCGGTGAATTTCCACAGCAATACATTCGGCAACGCCTTTAACATCAAGTTGGGCAAGCGCAACGCCGTAACCGGCTGCGTCGGATTCGGCATCGAGCGCTGGACCTTTGCGTTCCTGGCACAGTACGGACTGGACGAAGCCAAGTGGCCTGCCTCGTTCCGCGAGCAGTATCACGCCTGGCAGCAGAAATCGCTATAATCCAGCGCCGGTCGATTCCATACCGGAACAACGGCTATGGCCTTACCGGCCTGCCTCATTCTTTTACAAAGTGTGGTTTAAGCCATATGATCGCTTTTATCCGTAAAAACAGCTTTGTGCTGCTTCTCTTGGCCGCTTTCGTGCTGTCGGACGCTCTCATCAGCTGGTGGGACCCGATGGCATCGTCGCGGCGTTTTTATAAAAACGATTTTACAAAGACGCTTTATCATCATGACTGGGTAAACCACGGTCCTGTATTCTACGGCAATTCGGCGGTGACGGGGGCTTATATCGAATCCGAATCGAAATCCGGGCTGGTCGAGATGGGGCTCTCCTACGGAAAACTGACGGATCTGAAGGCTATTCTGGAGCGGCAGCTTTACCATGTGGAAGATCAGCTCGTCATCGGTATTGATGTCCATACGATGATCGACAGCCTCGAAACCGATCCTACTTACCAGTGGTTTAAGCCGTGGTACCAGCCTTACGTCTACGCGTACCGCGATTATTTTCGCGATTCCGGCACGGAGTTCGTCCGCCAGCTGTACAAAGGCACGGTCGAGCTGAACCGCTCCGAGCTGTTCGCCTACCAGCCGCGCTGGATTGACAAACAGCTTTACTTCGGTCGACTGTCCGATGAAGAACTCCGTACAAAGTGGAACGACTATGAACGCCGATTCGGCTGGATGTCCCGGCATGATTATAAAGACAACCTGCAGGCGCTGGATTGGATCATCGATTACTGTAAAGAAAATCGGCTGCCGCTTCGGGTCGTTTGGATGCCGTGGAATCCGGATTATCCGCTTCCCGCCTATATGCACGGACTGCAGGAAGAGGTGAATGCCCGTCTGAATGCTGCGGGCGTACCGGTCCTTGATGCGCTGCTGACATACGATCCGAAATATTTTCATGATCTCGTTCATTTGAGCCGCCAGGAGGGGGCTCCCGTGTTTACGAAGGAGGTGGACGCATGGCTCGTTTCGCTCGCAAACTCCTCGAAGTGATCGTGTATCTCGCCATGCTCATCACGGTGCTCATTTATTTTACCGGCAAAGGGCTGTTCATTTACGAAGGGTTCTGATTTTGGAGGCGTCAGGTTATGTGGTATTTGAATATGAACGCGGTCATGGCCTTGACCGGCATGGTACTTGTGCTCGTTCTTACCCGCCGCTGGCCGAGCAATAAGCGCTATCTGCTGCTCGCGTTCAATTTGTGCTTTTTGCTGCTGTTCAGCGAAAAGCTGTTCTTCTTCTATTTGGCCTATACATCGCTGAATTACATGGCCTTCCTGTTTCTGTGCCAAACCCGACACTTCCGCAAGGGCTGGTTTATTACGCTGATCGGTGCCAATGTGGCGGCGGTGTCCACACTGCGGCTGTTCGGCATGGAGGTGTTCACGAACCCGCTTTTTGACGCGGTCATGCTGCTCGGCTTGATTTACAATGTCCTGAAGGTCATCGACGCGCTCTATTTCGCCTATTTCTTCGGAAAAGACGCCCGTACGCCGGTTTTGGACTATTTTAACTATATTTTATTTATTCCTACCTTTACGTCCGGCCCGATTCTAAAATTCCGAGACTTTATGGCCGACACGAAACAGCCATACCAATTGAACGCTGCGCAGACCGAACAGGCCATCAAACGGATCATTCTGGGCATGTTCAAAAAGATCGTGCTCGTCACCTGGATGACGGACGTGTTCAATCAGGTTTCCCAGCAGCCGGATCTGCATACCCACCAGTCGCTCTTTCTGATGGTCTGGTTTTACGTACTGATCTTCTTTGATTTCTCCGGCTATTCGGATATTGCGGTCGGTTTCGGGCGGCTCATGGGCTACAACATCCCGGAAAACTTCAAGAAGCCGTTCTCTTCTCCTACTTTGACGCAGTATTGGCGCAACTGGCACGCCACGCTCGGCGATTGGTTCCGCGACCATATCTTTATCTTCTTCTCCCGGCAGGCACCCACCAAATGGACCGCAGCGGGCTTATCCGTCCTGATCATGGTGCTGATCGGCTTATGGCACGGATTCAGCTGGCTGTATCTGCTTTGGGGCATGTATCACGGTGTGCTGCTTGCACTGGAGAATCTGCTTGGAAAATCTACGGTCAACAAGAAAAAGGTATCCCGCACTTACTTCTACGCCCGCTGCGCTTTGACGCAGTTGTTCGTTACAGCGGCCGTTATCGTATACAGCGGTCACGAAGAAACCGTGCTACACATTTATCGCGGCCTCATGAATTGGCCCTTCTGAATGTGATAAAGCAGCGTCCCGATCCTACGGGCGCTGCTTCTTTGTTTAAGCTCATTCGTTTTCAGCTGGCATCCGATTGCTGCAAAGATCTGTCCTCTTCCGGATTCTGCGCCGAAACGGCCGAGCATTGCAACTGATTCCCCGTCGAAGAGATAAAGACATCGCCTATGTACTGGTACACATGGTTTCCGTCTTTTTTGTACACATTCACGCTACCGTTTTTCACATTAATGTTCAATGAAATCTGATCGGGCAGTTCTACCAGACAGTGAGACTTTTTGAAGCTGTTTGGAAAGCGAAGCCATGTCCCGGCGACCGTTTCAACGATTTGGGTGTCTTTGTTCATCTCTCAGATCAGCCCTTTCATTCCAGTTATCCAAACCACTGTTTTTCATGAAACAATATTTATATTAAACTACGCCGGGTGCAAAAAAACAGGAACGCTGTAAATTTTTTTGTCGAATTGCATTTTATTCCACATATGATGTCCATTGTGAACCTTTTTATGCTAACCGATAAACTTTTACTTCCTAAACTAAAAAAGTTTGCGTTGCCTGGATTCAATGATATAATTTGGATGGAACGTTATGTTGTACACGCGTTCATTTCCAATATTTTTCGGAGGTGTCCCATGAAATTAGGCGTTTTTACGGTATTGTTCCAACAAAAGCCTCTGGAAGAGGCTCTGGATTACATCGCAGCCCAAGGCCTTGAGGCTGTAGAGCTCGGTACGGGAGGCTATCCCGGTAACGCTCACTGCAATCCTGACGTGCTGCTGAAAGACGAAAGCAAGTTAAAGGAATTCAAAAAAGCGGTGGAATCCCGCGGACTCATCATTAGCGCTTTAAGCTGCCATGCGAATCCTTTGCATCCGCAAAAAGCGATTTCCAAGGCCGACCATGAGGCGATCCTCAAGACCGTTGATCTCGCGCAAAAACTGGAGGTTCCCGTTGTCAATACATTTTCCGGGTGCCCTGGAGATTCCGAGGACGCCAAGTATCCGAATTGGCCTGTTGCTCCATGGCCGCCGGATTATCAAGAAATTTTGGACTGGCAGTGGACCAATAAAGTCATTCCGTACTGGACCGAAACCGGTAAGTATGCAGCCGACCGCGGCGTCAAGTTCGGTCTGGAGCTTCACGGCGGATTCTCCGTTCATACCCCGGCAACCCTGCTTCGTCTCCGCGAAGCGGCAGGGGAGGTCATCGGCGCGAACCTTGACCCGAGCCATATGTGGTGGCAAGGCATCGATCCCGTGCAAGCGGTTCAAATTCTCGGACGTGCCGGTGCCATTCACCATTTCCATGCCAAGGACACAACCATTGACCCGATCAACGTCAACCGCTACGGTGTAACCGATATGCAGCCATACACGAATATGCTGGACCGTGCTTGGCAGTTCCGTACCGTTGGTTACGGACACGACATCAAGACTTGGGCGGATATCATCAGCGCGCTGCGTCTCACGGGCTACGATTACGTGGTCAGCATTGAGCACGAAGACGGACTCATGTCGATCGAAGAAGGCTTCACCAAAGCCGTTCAAAATCTGCAGCAAGTGCTGATTAAAGAGCCGCTCGGCGAGATGTGGTGGGTATAACATAGGTTAAAATCACTAAGAGGTGCGGCTTGGCCTGCAGCAGGCGGAGACCGCATCTTATTTTTTGATGTACGGAAAGTTTCGAACAACAAAAAAAACAGTGCCTGAGCACTGCCTTTGATACGTCTCTATTTATGTTTGTGAAACGTATACTTACAATTTACCCAACCAACCCATCACCATGACAACGTCCAAAGTTAAAAAAACCAACAAGCTTACGATCGTAAAACCAATGGCAAAAGGATTCTTCTTAGGTGCAGCCAGCAGACGTACCAAGCCAATGGCGATAATAATCGTAAACAAAATTACAAATGGATCGAATCCGGTAAATTTGCTTGCTGTAGCTGCTGCCTCTTCAGCCAAAAACATGGAGAGACCTCCTTCAATATACAAAAATGCTTAGTTTCTATCTTATCTTGACTCGTCCGGATGTGCAAGCGATTTTATCCGCAGAGCGTTTTGCAAAAGGCATAAAACCTCAAATGTAACAAGATTGTCAACTTTTCACCGGTAAATTCCAACTTCAATTTCGTTAAAATCATCTGTTCACCGGTTGTATGCCGGAGACATTGACGTGCCGCCCCAAAAGGGTCAAATGCGGCCGTGATTTCTTGAACCTTCCACGTAAATATAAAATGTCCATTTCTTCTAATATTTATAACGTTCAGACATGCCGAAATTCAATGTTAGGCATTTAGTCCCGCAGCGAAAGGGGATCGACGGGAAAAAAGTTATCAACGTCCAGTCGAACATCACGAAAAAGGGGTAACCCGATAAGTGAGCATTTCACTTAAAGGGTCAGCCCTTCCTGTCATCTGCCTTCAATAAATGGCTTCCGAAGGCATCGTTACACCACTGCGTCTTCCATCTCCTTCAACCGCTGACGGTAATCCTCCGAACGGGCGGTGTCCCGTTCAAGAATCGGTTTTAAATACTTGCCCGTATAGGAGGCTTCGACGTTTACGATATCTTCCGGTTTACCGGTAGCTACAATCGTTCCTCCGCGATTTCCGCCCTCCGGTCCGAGGTCGATGATATAATCGGCCGTCTTGATCACATCAAGATTATGTTCAATGACAAGTACGGAATCGCCGTTCTCCACTAAACGGTGCAGCACTTTAAGCAGACGGTCGATATCGTGGATATGCAGGCCTGTGGTCGGTTCATCGAGAATATAGATCGTCTTGCCGGTACTGCGCCGGTAGAGCTCTGCAGCCAGCTTCACACGCTGCGCTTCGCCGCCCGAAAGTGTCGTAGCAGGCTGTCCAAGGTTCACATATCCGAGCCCGACATCCAGCAATGTCTGAAGCTTCCTGTGGATACGAGGAATGTTTTTAAAGAACTCGCAGGCGTCCTCGATGGTCATCTCCAGTACATCCGAGATACTTTTCCCCTTGTATTTGACCTCCAGTGTTTCCCGGTTGTACCGCTTGCCCTTGCACACCTCGCACGGAACATAGACATCCGGCAGAAAATGCATTTCTATTTTGATAATCCCGTCGCCGCGGCAAGCCTCGCAGCGTCCGCCCTTCACATTGAAGCTGAACCGGCCTTTCTTGTAGCCCCGTACCTTCGCTTCGTTCGTCGCCGAGAAAAGATCACGAATATCGTCGAATACGCCCGTATAGGTAGCCGGGTTGGAACGGGGCGTCCGCCCGATCGGAGACTGGTCGATGTCAATGACTTTATCGATATGCTCCAGCCCTTTAAACTCCTTATATTCACCTGGACGCACCTTGGCCCCGTTTAGCTCTTTGGCCAGTGTTTTGTACAAAATCTCATTGATCAGCGTACTCTTGCCCGAGCCCGAAACGCCAGTCACGCAGGTGAACACGCCCAGTGGAATCTTGACATTCACACCCCGCAGATTATTTTCTTTGGCGCCCCGGATTTCCAGCCACTTGCCGTTAGGCTTACGGCGCTCCGCCGCAATCGGGATAAACTTGCGGCCGCTCAGATATTGCCCCGTCAGGGAGTTGGGATCCTCCATGACCTCTTTCGGCGTGCCTTGAGAGATCACCCTGCCACCGTGAATGCCCGCCCCCGGTCCGATGTCAATGATATAATCCGCAGCCAGCATCGTATCCTCGTCATGCTCTACCACAATCAGCGTATTGCCGAGGTCGCGCATGTGCTCCAATGTCTTGATCAACCGGTCATTGTCCCTCTGATGCAGACCGATGCTCGGTTCGTCCAGAATATACAGCACGCCCATTAAGCTGGAGCCAATTTGCGTAGCCAACCTGATCCGCTGCGCTTCCCCGCCGGATAAGGTGCCTGCCGCGCGATGCAGCGTTAAATAATCCAGCCCTACATTCACCAGGAAACCGAGTCTTGCTTTGATTTCTTTAAGGATCAGGTGTGCGATCTGCAGCTCCCGGTCGGTCAGGGTGAGCGATTCAAACCACTCCTGTGCCTCGCCGATGGACAGCGACGTTACATCGGAAATGTTTTTCGAATTAATGAAGACTGCGAGCGACTCAGGCTTCAGACGGTGTCCTTTACATTTGCCGCAAGCCTTCGCGCTCATATACGTTTCGATGTGCTCACGAATGCCGTCGGAGAACGTCTCCCGGTAACGGCGCTCCAGGTTGTGCACAATTCCCTCAAAGGCGACCATAGCTTCTTTTTTATGGCCAAAATCATTCTCGTAACGGAAGCGCACCTTTTCCCCGCCCGTTCCGTAAAGCAGCTTCTGCATATGGTCCTTGCTGAGCTCGGCAACCGGCTTATCCTGCGGGATTCCGTAATGTTCGCACACGGCCGCCAAAAACTGCGGGTAATAGTTGGAGGTGCTGCCGGCCCATGCTTCAAAAGCCCCTTCGCGGATCGTCAGCTTCGGGTTTGGCACGAGCATCTCGGGGTCAACCACCATCTTCTGTCCGAGACCGTCACACTCGGGGCAAGCACCAAACGGACTATTAAACGAAAACATCCGCGGCGCCAGCTCCTCGATGCTAAAGCCGCATTCCGGACAGGCCAAATTTTGGCTGAACAAGAGCTCCTCCTGTTCCATCACATCGACGATAACGCGGCCTTCCGCCAGCTTCAGCGCGGTCTCCAATGAGTCTGCCAAGCGGGTCTCGATATCTGCCTTCACCACAATACGGTCGACAACGACTTCAATATTGTGTTTTTTGTTTTTCTCCAGCGTAATCGATTCCGATAACTCCCGGATTTCACCGTTGACCCGCACCCGTACAAAGCCCTGCTTTTGAATCTCCGCTAGCAGCTTCGTATGCTCGCCTTTGCGTCCGGAGACGATCGGCGCCAAAATTTGCAGCTTTGTCCGCTCCGGATACTCCATGATCCGGTCGACCATTTGTTCAACCGTTTGCGAAGTAATTTCGATGTGGTGCACCGGACAATGCGGGCGTCCAATACGTGCAAACAGCAGGCGCAGATAATCATAGATTTCGGTTACCGTTCCGACCGTGGAACGCGGATTTCGGCTTGTCGTTTTCTGGTCGATCGAAATGGCGGGTGACAATCCGTCGATCGAGTCGACATCCGGCTTATCCATCTGACCCAGGAACTGCCGTGCATAGGCGGACAGAGACTCTACGTACCGTCTCTGTCCTTCGGCATAAATCGTATCGAATGCTAGCGAAGATTTGCCAGAGCCGCTAAGCCCCGTAAGTACGACGAACTTATCCCGCGGTATGGTGACGTCGATATTTTTTAGATTGTGCGCTCTTGCGCCTTTAATTACGATATTGTCTCTGGCCACTCGCCTGTCCACCCTTCCCTTCGTTACAGCTCCGCCTTCAGCTCAAGCACAGCATCGCGCAGCTCTGCCGCGCGTTCGAACTGCAGGTTTTTGGCTGCTTCCTTCATTTCCTTCTCCAACCGTTCGATCAACGACATCCGGTCCTTCTTGGACATCTTGGTCTGCTTGATATCCGCCAAATATTCCGTCTTCTGCTCGGCGACTTTCGTCGCTTCAATCACATCGCGCACTTTCTTTTGTATCGTTTGCGGCGTTATGCCGTGCTTTTCGTTATATGCCATCTGAATGCGGCGGCGGCGTTCGGTTTCTTGAATCGCTTTGGCCATGGAGTCTGTGATCTTATCGCCGTACATGATGACACGACCGTTCGCGTTCCGTGCAGCGCGGCCAATCGTCTGAATAAGCGATCGTTCGGCGCGAAGAAAGCCTTCCTTATCCGCATCGAGTATGGCCACCAGCGACACCTCCGGAAGGTCAAGTCCTTCCCGTAATAGGTTGATCCCTACCAGCACGTGGAATACGCCAAGCCGCAGTTCCCGTAAGATTTGCATGCGCTCCAGCGTCTTGATATCCGAATGCAGGTAGCGCACCTTGATGCCGATTTCTTTGAGATAGTCGGTTAAATCTTCCGCCATTTTCTTAGTCAGCGTCGTCACCAGCACGCGTTCGTCCTTCTTGATGCGGTCCTGAATTTCTCCGACCAGATCGTCGATTTGGCCCTTCGTGGGTCTGACGTCGATCTCCGGATCCACCAGTCCGGTGGGCCGGATGATTTGCTCGACCATTTCCGGACAGTGCTCGATTTCGTACGGTCCCGGCGTAGCCGATATATATAAGATCTGATTGATCTTTTGTTCGAATTCTTCGAATCGGAGAGGCCGGTTATCCAGCGCCGACGGAAGCCGGAAGCCGTGCTCCACCAATACTTCCTTGCGCGCCCTGTCGCCGTTGTACATGCCCCGAATCTGCGGAAGCGTGACATGGGATTCATCAACGATGATCAGCATATCGTCCGGAAAATAATCCAGCAGCGTGTATGGTGTGGCTCCGCGTTCGCGGAATGTCAGCGGACCGGAATAGTTCTCAATGCCCGAGCAAAAGCCCATTTCCTGCATCATCTCAATGTCATAGCGTGTACGCTGCTCCAGCCGCTGGGCTTCCAGCAGCTTACCCTGTCCTCTCAGCTCGGCCAGCCGTTCCTCCAGCTCCCGTTCAATATTGACGAGCGCCCGCTTCATATTATCCTCGTGGGTTACGAAGTGCGATGCCGGAAAAATGGCGATGTGATCCCGTTGGCCGATAATTTCGCCCGTTAGCACGTCGATCTCCGTAATCCGTTCGATCTCGTCTCCGAATAACTCGATGCGAACCGCCTGTTCCCCCCGTGAAGCCGGGAATATTTCAATGACATCACCGCGGACACGGAATGTGCCGCGGACAAAGTTAAAATCATTTCTCTGATATTGAATATCGATCAACCGATGCAAAATTTCATTGCGGGAGCGTTCCATCCCCACCCGCAGCGACAAAACCAAATTGCGATACTCCATTGGCGAACCGAGACCGAAAATACAGGACACGCTGGCCACGATGATCACATCTCTGCGTTCAAACAAGGAACTCGTAGCGGAGTGCCGCAGCTTATCAATTTCTTCGTTGATGCTGGAATCCTTCTCGATGTAAGTGTCTGTCGACGGGATATACGCCTCGGGCTGATAATAGTCATAGTAGCTTACAAAATACGATACTGCATTATTCGGGAAAAACTCCTGCAGCTCGCTGCATAACTGCGCAGCGAGCGTCTTATTGTGAGCAATCAGCAGTGTAGGCCGGTTCAACTGGGCAATAACATGAGCCGCCGTAAACGTTTTGCCTGTGCCCGTCGCTCCTAGCAGTGTTTGGTGTTTCTGTCCCGAACGAATGCTTTCCACCAGACGCCTGATCGCTTCCGGCTGGTCTCCCTGAGGCTCGAATTCCGATACCAGCTGAAACTTCTTATCGCTTACCACTACCTCGTTCATCTCATCACCCGCTTCATGGAAAAGAGTTCTCTATATAAACTTTTATTTGACTGTTTCCGATGAAATATATAGGCACCAAACGCACAGATTCGATGCTGTCCGACAATTTTTGCTATAGGAATATTTGTTCCCATATATTATACCTTTTTTCCCTCTTTGTTGCAAATGGCTTCCATTTCCTCTTTTTCCAATGAGGAACGTTTACACCGCTAAACCAATCAACCGCGATATGGCTATTATACAAGAAAATCTAGGGGTGGAACCAATCATGGATATCACTGCAGTTCTTGGAATTCTTATCGGTTTAGGAGCTTTGATCGGAGGGTACATCTGGGACGGAGGGCATGTAGAGGCGCTATTCGTCCCCAGCGCGGCATTAATTGTCATCGGGGGCACGATCGGTGCGGTCATTGTCAGCTTTCCGATGTCCCAGTTAAAACAAATCGGCAAGGCCCTGAATATGGCCTTCAAAGAATCCAAAACCGATTCTTCGTTGATCATAGAAGAGCTTGTCGACATGGCTACCTCCGCGAGAAGAGAAGGCGTTCTCTCTCTGGAGCAGCGGGCGTTGGAGCACCCGAACGAATTTCTGCGGGAGGGTCTGGTCATGGTCGTTGACGGAACCGATCCCGAATTAACACGGCAGATTCTCGAGCTGGAAATGGACGCGCTGGAACACCGGCACGAAGGCTGGGCCAAAATGTTCGAAGCGGCGGGAGGCTTCGCGCCGACCATGGGAATTATCGGAACCGTGATGGGTCTTATCCATGTTCTCGGGAACCTGTCCGATCCCGGTTCTCTGGGTCCTGCGATCGCCATTGCCTTCTCCGCTACGTTATATGGCGTTGCTACAGCCAATGTGATTTACCTGCCGATTGCCAACAAAATCAAAACCCGCAGCAAAGAAACTATCGCTGTAATGGAACTAATGCTTGAGGGTATTTTGGCGCTCCAAGCCGGAGAAAATCCCCAGCTGATCAAGAAAAAACTGAATTCCTTCCTTCATCGGGAGAACAAAACCGTTGAAGGCGCAAGTGTAGGTGACAGCGATGGCGAGGAGAAATAGGCGCAAACACCAGCAGCATGAGAATCATGAACGCTGGCTGATCACATATGCCGATTTGATTACGCTGCTGCTGATTTTCTTTGTCGTGATGTACGCCATGAGTAAAATAGATGCCAAGAAATATGATGTATTGTCGCAGGCGCTGAAATCGGAATTTCTCAAAGCCGATTCGATCATGCAGCAGGGGGAAGGTGTCATGGGTGCAGCCAACCCGGCCAAAGGCGGATCGGACGAAACGAAGCGCGAGCAGCAGGAAAAAGAGCATGAAGAAAAGCAGCTTGAGAATTTGCTGGAGCAAATTCAAGCCTATATCGATGAACACCAGCTTCAGACCCAAATTTCAGCGGCCGACACTCCTCGGGGGGTCGCCATTACGTTAAACGACCTGTTCCTGTTCGATCTGGGCAACGCCGAGCTGAAGCCCGCCGCTTTCCCGATCCTGAATCAGCTGGCAAGTCTGTTCCCTTCGCTGGATGCGACCATTAGTATCGAAGGACATACGGACAATCTGCCGCTGGCGACCGGTTCGGTCTTTCGGGATAATTGGGGATTATCCCAAGCCCGTTCATTATCGGTTCTGCGCTATTTCGTCAATCATGCAAAACTTGACGAAAAAAAGTTTATTTCGACCTCGTATGCGGATACCCGGCCGGTGGCGGATAACAACACGCCGGAGAACCGCGCCAAAAACCGTCGCGTAGAAATCGTCGTGCTGAGGGAAAAATCGACCCCTTGAAGGCATGAACACCGAAAGGCGTTTCCAGCCCCTGCTGCAGCAGGAGATTAGGAACGCCTTTCTTACGTTTCTTTTTCTTACATCGACTCTGAATTTCGCTTATTGTTATTCAAGCCTGCAGGTTTACGCCTAAAGTAGGCCCAAATCGAGGTCTGCTTCTCCTCCGCGTAGTATAACGCGTCCTGATCCGGAGCCAGAATGATTCCCAGTTGATGATGATCCCCGGAGAACACCGCCCGTTTCAAAAATTTGCTCTCTCCCGCCAAATTCAATACCTCCAGCTTACAGAAGGCCGAATTTTGCTGCATGGCCAGATGAAGCTCTTGTTTGGTTCGTACAGGCACACCGTTCACTTTATGAACGATTTCCCCCACGACAAGCCCCATTTCCTCAGCCGGACTACCAGGCAAAATCCCCAATATTTTAAGGCCCTTGCTGCTGTGTACGAACAATGGAGTTCTCTTTGCTTCATCCCAGCGGCTGTAGGCGATCAACGCTTCGTGCATGGCAATGCACAGCAAGCAGGCGGCAGCCGTGAGCGCAGGCCACAGTGCTGTCATTCCCGCAAGCAGCAGCAGCGCTGCGGAATACAACACAAGCCAATTTGAGCTGACCTTGACCTTTTCCTTCGGAAGCCTTGACATGGTCATCTCCGTAAAACCGATCATAACGGGAAAGCCAATGACGGTCCAGCCGCTATTCCATAAATCTCCCCCAAGCAGCGGTGTCCACGGAAGCGGTCCAACTCCGCCGTTCTGCACGGGTACCAGCAAAAACAGCGCCACCGGCCAAAATCCTTGAAGCTGGTATCCGCCGACGATTTTACCCCGCTTGCTCTCGAAAAACATCGGCGTACCGAATCGCGCTCCCTGACGGCGTATAAGCATCGCCTCGACCAAATGGAGTATGGCAATAAGCGCCAGCATGGACGGCATATTCACTGCAAGCAATGGTGCCGTGAACCAAGCCCAGGACGCACTGCTGTCCTGCAAAGCCGGAACCGCCAATACAATCGCCTGAAGCACGCCGATGACGCCGATAGCGTAAGCCCAGCACAAAAACCGCACGCGTATCAAAATCAGCAGCAAAGAGATCAACCAGATCAGAATTACCGCTTCAGGTTCGATCGTTGCTCCCACTCCCGCCATGACAACAGAAGCGGCGATGCCGCCGATCCATCCCCACAGTACGGTTCGCCAGGTCTCCGAAAGAAGCGAGTGAAGCTTAGTGGAGAAAAGCTTGCGTTCAAACGCAATTTGCCTGCGGTATTGTAAGAGGATAAACAATATTCCTGCGTAATAAAATGGGTGCATGAACAATTGCAACAGAGCATGAAGCCCTTGAACGCCCAATTCCATAACCCAATTCATGGCCTGCTCCTTCGCCAAATAAGGATAAACGGCTCCGGTGTTCTTTGAAGAACACGAGCGTTTGTCATCTTGATGTCTTGCACCATGCCGACATCTTTTCTGAAACATAAAGACAAGAAGGCCGGGCTTCATTCCTCAAGCCCGCCTTCTTAATACCATTTCGACGCCGATTTCGCTTTTCCTGCCATCGACCGGAATTTGCCGACATCGAAAACCGCCGAATGCCTATTTGATGACCGAATGCATATGCTCCACGGCTGCCTTCAGCTGCAGATCGTTCTTGGTATCGCGGATCGCTTCCAAAATTGCTTTCTCCAGCTTTCCGGCCGTGGCCGTATCTACTTCCCCGGTCACCGGAAGGTTGTTCATCCGCTGGAACGCTTTGACTGCGAGAGCCGTTTTGTCGCTAAAGTACCCGTCCGTACGGTCGGGATTCAGGCCCAACCCCTGCAGCATGATCTGCAGATTTTTGATGTCCTCGTTGTTCATATCCGGCTTCAGCGTCTCTTTTTTACTGAGCGGTGCAACCTTGAAATAGGCCGGCTGTTCTACGGCAATATTGGGTTCGATTCCTTTCTTATGAATCCATGTCCCGTTTGGCGTCAGCCATTTATAGACGGTCATCTTGATATTGCTGCCGTCACCCATTTCCTTCTCGAAGTTCACTTGTACCGTACCTTTGCCGAAGGTGTTTTCGCCGATCAGCTTGCTTCCTGCCGAATCGTGAAGTGCTCCGGCCAATATTTCCGATGCGCTGGCGCTGCCTTTATTAATCAGCACCGAAACCGGATAAGGTTTTCCTGTCCCCTGGGACTTCGTTTCTTCACGTTCTCCCTTTCGGTTTTCGATTTGAACGATCGTCTTGCCTTTAGGGATGAAAGGCTCTACGATTTCCACCACCGCCGAGAGAAAGCCCCCCGGATCGTTTCTTACATCAATAATCAGGCCTTTCATGCCTTGATCTTCCAATTTTTTCAATTCATCTTTAAAATGTTCGGCCGTATTGGTTGCAAATTGACGAATTTCGATTTTCCCGATCTGTCCCGGAAGCATCTCCGCATAGACCGTCTCCACATCGATGTCGTCACGTACGACGATGACAGGTATCGGTTCGGGCGACCCGCTTCTCAAAATCTCGAGCTTGGCCTGCGTCCCCTTCGGACCGCGAATTTTCATAATCGCCTGGTTCAGGGACAGTCCCTCGAGCTTCTCACCGTTCACCGAAACGATGACGTCATTGGCATGCAGTCCCGCCCTTTCCGCGGGAGACCCTTTAATCGGGGCGACAATGACCACTTTTCCGTCCTCAGAGGTCACTTCCGCGCCAATTCCCTGGAACGATGAGGTGATATTCTCATCAAACTGCTCCGCTTCCTTTTGATCCATGTACACCGTAAACGGATCCTCCAGTGTGGACAGCATGCCGTTAATGGCCCCGTTCACGACCTTCTCGCGATCAACCTCCGTTAAAAACTTGCTCTCAATCAACTGGTACGTTTTTGCGATCTTGGAGATATCCTTGCCCGTCAGCCCCGATTGAACATCCGTCTGCAGTCCCGCTTCCTTCCCGACCGAAGCAAAAATGGACGGATGCACTATCGTAAGCGTCATAATGCTGCCGGCAAACATCGACAACAAAACGAATACCAGTACCGTTCGCCCTTTGAAATTCATTTCCGTTTCCACACCGCCTTTGCTGTTCCCTGCTTCTTACAAAACTTGTCTTTTTAGTGTATGACAAGCTCTGCCTATTTATGAACAGCTGGATTAGCGCAAATACGGCTTTGGATCGACAGTCGATTCATTAACCCGCACTTCAAAATGCAGATGGTTTCCCGTAGACCGGCCCGTAGAGCCGACTTCGGCAATCTTCTGCCCGCGTTTGACGGAATCGCCTTTCTTGACAACAATACCATCGTTACGGATGTGTCCATACAATGTCCAGACACCTTTGCCATGATCGATAATGACCGTATTTCCGTAGCCGCTCCACCAACCAGCCAAAATGACTACACCATCTTCTGCAGCCAGAATACTCGTGCCGGCCGGGGCAGGAAGATCAATTCCGCTGTGCGTTGTTTTGCGTCCTGTGAACGGGTCGGTACGCGTTCCGAAATCGGATGACATCCGAACGACATTCGGCAGCGGATAGGCAAACTTACCTCCGCTGTAGGTGTATGCCGGAGCGTAATTTTGACCCTGCTTGGACGCTGATGCCGCTCTTTGCTGCTCCAGCTCCCTTGCCCTTGCCTGCTGGTACGACCGCTGCTTCGCCGCTTCCTCCCTGGCTAACTTCAGCATTTGCCGCTCTTCTTCCTGGCTGATATCTTCAAGTATTCGCTCCTGATCGGACAAGCTCGCGATTTTGACTTGCTTCTCCTTTTCTTTGACTTCAAGCTCCGCTTTGATCGCCGTCGATTGAGCGATTAAATTGGCAATCTCAGCAAACTGCTTTTCAATGACTTTGCGCTTTTCCGCAACGAGATCGCGATCGCGCTTGTTCGCTTCCAATATTTCCTTATCCTGATTTACGATGGACTTCAGCGCATACAGCCTGTCGAGAAAATCGGTAAAATTGGTCGAGCTGAGCAATACATCGACATAAGAGACAACGCCGTTCATATACATAAGCCGCAATCGCGATTTGAGCATTTGGTCTCGGGAAGTAATGCGCGCTTCGGCTTCATCCAGCTGGGCGGCATTTTCCTCAAGCGAAGCGGTGACCTTGTCCTCCTGGTCCTGCAGCTCATTCAGCTTTTTGTTCGTTGAATCGATTTGCTGCAAAATGGTATTGAGATCATTTGCGGTCTGCTGCTTCTCCTGCTGTACTTGTGCGATTTGCTTTTCCGTTTGCGCAGCTTTTTGCTGAATAGCCGATTTTGTTTTTTTCAACTGATTGAGTTCCTGCTGAATCCGCTGCGACTCCGATAGAGCAAAACCGGACTGCGGTACAAGCAAGGTGCCCAATAAACCGGCAGCTGCGACAAGTGGCAGTAGAGACTTCTTCAATACAGCTCCTCCTCCGACTCTTCATCATCTCAGTCAAGTCTTGGTGGTTTTAACCGTTATACCTTCAAAAATTTCCGAACGGAAATCGTACTGCCCCATATGCCAATCAAAACACCTATGCCGATCAAGAGACCCGCGGTTTCCCAACGGATGCTTTCAAAAGGAAGCAATTCGATGAGCATCAGGTTCAAATCGAGTTGAATCGACTGCATCATCTGCCAATAACCGTAGAGCAGAATGACTACAGGGATTAACGAACCGATCATACCGAGCAGCGCCCCTTCAATAAAGAACGGCCACCGGATAAAAGCATTGGTAGCCCCAACCAGCTTCATAATCGATATCTCGCGCCGGCGGGCCACAATCGTCAGTTTGATGGTATTGGCGATAAGGAACATGGCGGTCAGAGCCAGCCCGACGACAATAACAAGCCCTATGTTGCGGACAATGGACGTGATTTTGAACATCGTTTCCACTGTTCCTTGGCCATAGCTGACGCGCTGAATCGGTTTTTCCGGCTTGCCGTTATTGAGACTGCTGATTTGCTGTGCCACAGCGGCCACTTGTCTGGGCTCCGATACCTCGACGGTAAACGAGTCGTTCAGCGGGTTGTTATCCCCGTCAAAGCCTTCAAGCAGTTGGCGGCCGCTCTCGCCAAGCTTTTCCCGAAGAAAGACAAGTCCTTCTTCTTTGGATACGAAAGTGACTTTATTGACTTGCGGAATAGCCGCAATTTGGCTCTGAAGCAGATTGATTTCATGATCGGGCGTGTTCACTTCCATGTAAACGCGAATTTCCACCTGCTGTTCGATTTGCTGGGCCAGGAAATTAACATTCAGCGTTAACAGCAGAAAAACTCCTAAAATAAACAAAGAAATGGCAATCGAACTGATCGAAGCGAACGACATCCAACCGTTGCGGATGACATTCTTTCCGCCCTCCCGCAGATGCCTTACGGCCGTGCTAATCTTCATAGCCGTATTCACCCCTCGCTTGATCACGCACGATCCTGCCGGACTCGATAGCCAGTACCCTCTTGCGTATCGTATTGACGATTTCTCTGTTGTGTGTTGCCATCACAATCGTGGTTCCACGAAAGTTAATCTCCTCCATCAGTTTCATGATTTCCCACGATGTGTCAGGGTCGAGGTTTCCTGTCGGTTCATCGGCAATAATGACTGATGGCTTGTTGACTATTGCCCGGGCAATAGCCACGCGCTGCTGTTCCCCTCCAGACAGTTGTGTCGGAAGCGAGTTTGCTTTATCTTTCAGGCGGACCAGCTCGAGCACCTCGAGCGTACGCTTCTTGATGACTTTCTTGGGCGCCTCAATAACCTCCATCGCAAAAGCCACGTTCTCAAATACCGTAAGTTTGGGCAGCAGACGAAAATCCTGGAAAATGACGCCAATATTTCGTCTGACATACGGGATTTTGCGCTGTTTCAGCTTTTCCAAATTGAAGCCATTCACGAAAATTGTTCCTTTGGTAGGCCTTTCTTCCCTATAAATCATTTTCATGAAAGTCGATTTGCCGGCACCGGACGGGCCAACGACATAAACAAATTCGCTTTGGTCTACCTTGACGCTGATGCCTTGTAAGGCGTGACTTCCGTCTGGATATGTCTTCCAAACGTCTTGCATTTCGATCACGGTATCACATCCTGAATTTTGCGAGTTTTACCCCATTCAACGGGCAAGCTTGAGCTAGGAAGAAGGACAGATTTCTACCAGACTTATTAAGTTCGACATAGAAACGCAAAATCCTTTATACAGTTTTGATTTTCTACAGATTGTCACATTCATCAAAAAAATTGTTGTATCGTCCGTTATTTATGAGCAGGCCGATCGCCAATTCGACGATTCCGGGCATAACCCGTCATCTTCCGACGCCGCGGCTCTAAGCCAGGCCCGTGATGTTTGAGGCAAGTTTTTGGGCTTGGCCGCATAATTTATGAAGGGAAACGGTTGAGCTTTCAAAAAAGGAGATCTGGGGATGGCCTTTACAAATTCACGTCTGGTCTGGCTGTGGATTAGTGTCCTGACACTATCCTTATCCGCCTTCCTGACCGTTGCCGTCTATGGCTCGCTGCAGCGCATTCCAAGCGATGTGAGGGTCGGAGATTGGGTCATCGGCGGTCTGACCCTGCCCGAATTCGAAAAGCAGTTGGAGGAAAAAAAGAAAAGCCTTTCGGCATTCAAAATTCGGTTACATGTCGAAGGTGGACGCCTGTCCGCTGAACGTACGCTGCAGCAGCTCGGACTGGAAATGAACACGCAGGAGGTGCTTGCCCGGCTCGAGCCGCTAACCTACGGATCGCCTTTTCAGCGGGCGGTTTATCGCTGGCGCCTTCGTCATGAGGTGTTGACGCTGATTCCCCGCTTCCCGGAAGAGAAAGTGCAAGGAGCCTTGAAGGAGGCCTTCCGCGAGGTATATGCCCGTCAGCCGATCAATGCCCGACGGGTGATTGGACCGGATGACACGATTCGTCACATCCCGGAAATCCGGGTACAGCACATCGACGAAGAGAAATTGAAGGAGCAGCTGGAAAAGTTACTCTCTTCCTGGGAGACGCTGTGCGGATCGGAGAATCAGCCGCTTTCCTTAGATGTTCCCATGCGGACCGTAGATCCCCAAATTACGCTGCGTACGCTGCAGGAGCAGGGAATCATTCGAAAAATCAGTGAATTTACAACGAATTTCCCCAATACCCAGTCACCCGCCGCCAGCAGTGAAGGCCGGGTTCACAACGTCCGGTCTACGGCAGCTTCGCTTCAGGATGTCCTGCTAAAGCCAGGTGAAGTGTTCGACTATGCTCCTTATATCGAGCAAACGGAAAAACGGTTCGGCTTCAAGGAAGCGCCGGTCATTGTCAATGGCAAGCTCGTCCCCGGCATCGGCGGCGGCATATGCCAAGTATCGTCCACGCTGTACAACGCCGTACTGAGAGCCGGGCTTACCGTCGTGGAACGGCGAAACCACTCCCTGCCGGTCAGCTATGTACCGCTGGGTCAGGATGCTACCTTTGCAAGCGGACATATCAATTTCAAGTTCCGCAACAGCACGGAGCATGCAGTGCTCATCCGAACAGCAACGGACCGTCACAGCCTGACAGTGAAGTTATTCGGCCAAACACCGCCGGACATCACGTATGAGGTCAAATCGGAAACGGTGGCGACGCTTGCTCCTCCAGTCAAATACGTGCTGAATCCTTCCCTGAAAATCGGTGTACAGGAGACAATATCCAAAGGTAAGCCCGGTTATATCGTCGAAACCTATCGCTACAAGAAACAAAACGGCAGATTGGTTTCCAAAGAGAAGCTTTCGCGCGACACCTATACCGCTCAGCCCACGATCATCGCCTCCAATAGCGGAACGGGCGCAAGCGACCGTTCTTCGCTAGCTCCCGGGGCCGACAAGCCCAAGCTTTTGATCGAGGATGGCGTCCAGGGTCCCCATTTCCGGTAGAAGATCGGGCTCTAATGACTTGAAAGCATTACACCGGCCGAGGCGCTTGGCTGACGTTTATGCCCCCCTGCTCCGTGATCCGGCAAGCAGCCGCAGTACACGCCTGGAACGACCTTGCCGGCACATTGATGGGGCGCCCATCGGCCAATGATCCGGCCGGGGCGCCCCGTTAAACGATTTCCGCTATTATCTGCTTTTCTCGTAATACTCTTCAAACCATGCGTTCGATCCGGCCAGAGCGGCTTCCGCACGCTCGATCGCCCCGGCCACCTGAGCCTCCGCCGTTCCGCCGTATACGTTCCGCGCGTTCACGACGCTCTCCGGCTGCAGTACGGTGTAAATATCCTGATCGAACAGCTTGGAGAATTGATGAAACTCCTCCAGCTTCAGGTCAAGCAGGTACTTTTGATTTTGAATGCAATAGAGCACCGTTTTGCCGATCACTTCATGCGCTTGACGGAACGGCATGCCCTTGTTCACCAAATAATCGGCGATATCGGTCGCATTGGAGAAGTCCTGGTTCACCGCTTGCCGCATCCGATCCTTGTTCACCTTCATCGTGGCAATCATCGGAGCGTACAGCTGCAAAGCGCCCTGCAGGGTGCGAACCGTGTCGAACATGCCCTCCTTGTCTTCCTGCATGTCCTTGTTGTAGGCCAGCGGGAGCGACTTGAGTACCGTCAGGAGACCAAACAGATTGCCGTACACACGGCCCGTTTTGCCGCGCACAAGCTCGGCCACGTCCGGATTTTTCTTCTGCGGCATAATGCTGCTTCCGGTACAGAAGGCGTCGTCCAGCTCGATGAAACGGAACTCGGTACTGGACCACAGCACGAATTCCTCGCTAAGCCGCGACAAATGCATCATAATCATCGAAGCGTTCGACAAAAACTCAAGAATAAAGTCGCGATCGCTAACCGCATCAAGCGAATTTTCGTATACCCCGTCGAAACCGAGCTTTTGCGCAACAAAATGGCGGTCGATCGGGAATGTCGTCCCGGCCAGAGCCCCGGCCCCAAGCGGCAGCATGTTGACGCGTTTGTAGCTTTCCTGCAAACGCTCGATATCCCGCTGGAACATCGAAACATACGCCATCAGATGATGAGCGAACAAGATCGGCTGCGCCCGCTGCAAATGTGTGTAGCCCGGCACAATCGTATCCAGGTTTTGTTTGGCCTGCTCGATAAGCGCCTCCTGCACTTTGTTCAAAAGCCCGACAAATTCGACGACGCGCTTGCGCAGCCACAGGTGCATATCCGTCGCTACCTGGTCATTCCGGCTGCGCCCGGTATGAAGCTTACCGCCGACGGAACCGACCTCATCGATCAATGCCTTCTCAATGTTCATATGGATATCCTCATCGCTGATCGAGAACTCCAGTTCACCGCGGCGAATCATGCCCTGTACCTTCAGCAGACCGTCTTTGATTTTGTCTACGTCCTCCTCCGGAAGAATCCCGCATTTACCCAGCATCGTCACGTGCGCAAGGCTGCCTTGAATGTCCTCCTCAGCGAGTTCCTTATCGAACAGGATTGAAGCCGTATATTCTTCCACCAGTTGGTCTGTTTTTTTCGTAAAACGTCCACCCCAAAGCTTAGACACAACATTGCCCCTCCTCATATATATAGGCTTAGGGCTTTCCAAAGGCGGAAAACCCTAAGCTCTTAACCGCATTGCAATTTATTTTCCTGCTTTCTGCTGCTCTACGCCGGAAGCGACGCGCAAACGCAGCGCATTCAGGCGGATAAAGCCGGTAGCGTCGCCTTGATTGTAAGCCTGCGTCGGATCGGCTTCCATCGTCGCAATGTTCGGATTGTACAAGCTCACCGGACTCTTCACGCCGGCAGCAATGACATTGCCCTTGTACAGCTTGAGACGAACCGTACCGCTTACGTTCTTCTGGCTTTCGGTCACGAGCGCCTGTAAAGCCAGACGCTCCGGCGCGAACCAGAAGCCGTTGTACACGAGCGATGCGTAACGCGAAATCAGCGAGTCACGCAAATGCATGACTTCGCGGTCCATCGTGAGCGACTCCATTTTGCGGTGCGCGGTAAACAAGATTGCACCGCCCGGTGTTTCATACACGCCGCGGCTCTTCATGCCGACAAAGCGGTTTTCCACCATATCCACGCGGCCTATGCCATGCTTGCCCCCAAGCTCGTTAAGCTTTTCCATCACATGAAGAGGAATCATCCGTTCGCCGTTTACGGCTACACAGTTGCCCTGTTCGAATTCCAGCTCGACATACTCGGCTTGGTCCGGAGCATCCTCCGGATCCACGCTGAGCAGGTACATGTCTTTATTCGAAGGTGCGCTGGCATCAAACCACGGATCCTCCAATACGCCGCTCTCATAGCTGATATGAAGCAGATTGCGGTCCATCGAATAGGGTTTGGAAGCCGATGCCGTAACCGGAATGCCGTGCTTTTCCGCATAAGCAATCATTTCTGCGCGTCCCGGGAACTGCTCGCGGAACTGCTCCAAGCGCCAAGGCGCGATGACTTCGATGTCCGGAGTCAATGCAGCAGCCGCCAGCTCGAAACGAACCTGGTCGTTCCCTTTGCCTGTAGCGCCGTGCGCAATCGCTGTAGCGCCTTCCGCACGGGCGATCTCGACCATCCGCTTCGCGATCAATGGACGCGCAATGCTTGTGCCGAGCAGGTATTGACCTTCATACAGCGCACCCGCCTGAAACATGGGATAAATAAAGTCGCGGGCAAATTCTTCGCGCAGGTCATCGATGTACACCTTGGAGGCGCCTGTGTTCAGCGCTTTTTCCTCCAGTCCGTCAAGCTCTTCCTTCTGCCCGATATCGGCTGTAAAAGCGATAATTTCCGCATCGTACGTTTCCTTCAACCATTTCAAAATGATCGACGTATCCAAACCGCCTGAATACGCCAAAACAATTTTTTGCTTTGCCATTCGTTTCCGCTCCCTTAAGCTAATTCTACATAATTGCAGCCATGACCGCTTTTTGCGCGTGCAGACGGTTTTCTGCCTGATCGAAAATGACCGAATTCGGCCCGTCAATGACACTCTCGGAAACTTCTTCCCCGCGATGCGCCGGCAGGCAGTGCATGAACAGATAATCCTTTTTCGCGTATTTCACGAGCTCATCGTTCACTTGATAATGCTTGAACGCGATCTCCCGCTCCTTCTGCTCCGCCTCGAAGCCCATGCTCGCCCAAACATCCGTATATACGACATCGGCATCCGCAATCGCTTCCTTGGGATCTGTGCCTACGTAGATGCTGGCGCCCATCTTTGAGGCCATATCACGGGACATCTCAAGCACTTCCTTGTCCGGCTCATAACCTTCCGGCGTCGCCACCGCAAAATTCACGCCGAGCTTAGCCGCACCCATTAACAGAGAGTGTACCATATTATTCCCGTCGCCGATATAAGCTACTTTGAGCCCTTGCAAACGGCCTTTTTTCTCAAAGATCGTCTGGTAATCCGCCAGGGCCTGGCAAGGATGCGACAGATCCGTCAAGCCGTTAATCACAGGGACGGTAGCCCCCCGGGCCAGCTCGATCACCGTGCGGTGGGCGTACGTACGTATCATAATGCCATCGAGATACCGAGACATCGTCTGCGCCGTATCGTGAATCGTCTCCCCGCGGCCGATCTGCAGATCGTTCTTGCTGAGGAACAGGGCGTGACCGCCCAGCTGATACATCCCGACTTCAAAAGAAACCCGGGTCCGAGTGGAAGACTTCTCGAAAATCATCCCGAGCGTCTTTCCTTTGAGCGGCTGGTACACCTCTCCTGCTTTTTGCTTCTTTTTCAATTCAATCGCCAAATGGATTAAATATTCAATCTCCTCTGGCGCATAATCCACCAACCCGATGAAATCGCGTCCTTTAAGCTGAACCGCCATATCCTGTTCAGTTGCTCCCGGCATGGATACATCCCCTTTCTGTTTATCCGTGATACCAGCTGATATTAAACCGCAGCCCCGGCCTTTTTCGCTAAAATGCCGCAGATCGCCTGGATGCCGCGATCCAGATCTTCTTTTGAGATCAAGAGGCTTGGAGCCAACCTGATCACGTTCGGTCCTGCCGATACGACGAGTATGCCCTCCGCATGCAGCTCGCTAATCAGCTCCGCCGCCGGCCGGTTAAGCCCGATACCGATCAGCAGTCCTAATCCGCGAATCTGCTGTACAAGCGGATTGCCCGCCAGCTTTTGCTCCAGCTCGCCGATAACGTATTGGCCAAGCTCCGCCGCCCGCTCCGGCAGCTTCTCCTCGAGTATCGTCTCCACCGTAGCAACCCCTGCCGCAGTGGACAAATAATTGCCACCGAACGTGGAGCCGTGGCTCCCCGCGGAAAACGCTTCGCGCAGCTTCTCTTTACCGAGCATCGCGCCGATCGGCATGCCGCTGCCGAGGCCTTTGGCCAGTGTGAACACATCGGGCTCGATGCCGTAATGCTCATAGGCGAACAGCTTGCCTGTACGGCCCATACCGGTCTGAATTTCGTCAACGATCAGCAGCAATCCGTGCTGCTCGCACAGCTCCGCGACCCGTTTGACGAATGCCGGATCCGCCGGATTCACGCCGCCTTCCCCCTGCACCATTTCCAGCATAATCGCACATGTCCTGTCGCCGATCAGCTTTTCCAAAGCTTCCGCATCGTTAAAAGGCGCATACACGAAGCCTTCCGGAAGCGGAGCGAAGCCTTCCTTCACTTTGTCTTGACCAGTCGCCGTCAGCGTAGCCAGCGTCCGTCCATGGAACGACATGTGGAAGGTGATGATCTCGAAACGTTCCGGCTTGCCGATGACATTCTGGAAGTAACGCCGCGCCAGCTTGATCGCCGCCTCGTTCGCCTCCGCTCCGCTGTTGCAGAAAAACGCCGCATCCGCACAGCTGTTAGCGACCAGCAGCTCCGCCAGCTTCTGCTGATCCGGGATGTGAAACAGGTTGCTCGTATGCCAGAGCGTATCGACTTGATTTTTCAGGCGTTCCTTCACCTGCTTCGGAGCATGGCCCAGGTTGGTCACCGCCAGCCCGCACATCAGGTCCAAATATTCTTTGCCGTTCTCATCCCACAGCCTGCTGCCTTCCCCCTTCACAAATGTGAGCGGGTAACGTCCGTAGTTCGGAAACAATGCGCTTTGAGACTCTCCCATGTCGTTCACTCCTTCATCCTTCAAAAAGGTTCTTTATTGCCTGACGATGCGCGTTCCGATGCCGCCGCCCTTGAGCGCTTTGCTCAGCACTTGCGGCTCAGCTCCGTTGACGATCACAACCTCGCGCACCTTTCCTTGAATACATTGCACCGCCGCGCGCACTTTCGGGATCATTCCGCCGTAAATTTCGCCGCTTGCGATCATTTCATCGATTTCCTGCACCGTCACGGAGGGCAGCACCCTTTTCTCTCCGTCTACGGTCTTCATAATTCCCGGAACGTCCGTTACCACGATCATCCGCTCCACGCCGATATGAGACGCTACCGCCCCTGCCGCCGTGTCCGCATTGATATTGTAGCGCTGGCCGCCGTCGGTTCCAATACCTACAGGCGCGATGACCGGTATATAACCCATGTCCACGATACCCTGTACGAGCTCAGCGTTCACATGCGTTACATCGCCGACAAGCCCGACCTCATCAGCGTTGGCCACTGGCGCCGCTTGAATCAGGTGGCCGTCGACTCCGGAGAGGCCGAGCGCTTTGGCTCCGGAGCGCTGGATTTTGCGGACAATCTCTTTGTTAATTTGTCCCGCAAGCACCATTTCGACTACATCCAGCACGGCTTCGTTCGTCCGGCGCAGGCCGTTCACGAACTCGGTCTCAATGCCGAGCTTTCCCAGCGTGTCCGATATGGCCGGACCTCCGCCATGGACGATGACCGGAATCAGGCCTTCCTCCTGCAGCCTTTTCAAATCCTCAAAAAAAACATCCGGCAGCGCCGCCAGCGTACTGCCGCCGCATTTCATTACAAAACAATTGCTCATCCGAACCGTTTCCCCTTTTTGATCGGCCGTGCCCTTTCCCGTTCCAGTCCAGGCCGCAAAAATACTCTTTTATTTGTATATGTACGCACTATGTCCTATAAGCTGCGTTGATCCTTACATAATCATACGTCAAATCGCAGCCCCAGCCGGTGGCGGTATGGTTACCCATGTTCAGATTCACATGGATTTGCACGAACTCGCCCTTCAGATATTCGGCCGCCCGTTCCTCATCGAATTTCACCGGACGCGACTGCGTCAGCACGACAATGTCGCCAAGGCGGATGTCTACCGTCTCCGTTTGCACCGGATGCCCCGCACGGCCGACGGCCGCAATAATGCGTCCCCAGTTCGCATCGGCGCCGAAGCAGGCGGATTTCACCAAACTCGAGCCGATCACGGTTTTGACGATGGCGCGCGCCGCTTCCCGGGATGCCGCGCCGCTCACCGTTACCTCGATCAGCTTGGTCGCGCCTTCGCCGTCGCGAGCGATCGCTTTGGCCAAATATTCACCGACATAGTGGAAGGCTGCCGCAAACGCCGGCCAGTCTTTATGCTCCGGTGTCAGGCTCTCTCCGCCCGCAAGGCCGCTTGCCATGACAACGACCATATCGTTCGTGCTCGTATCGCCGTCCACTGTAATCATATTGAAAGTGGAATCCGTAACCTCGTTCAGCAGCTTTTGCAGGTGTGCGCTATCGATGTTCGCATCCGTCGTCATGAACCCGAGCATCGTTGCCATGTTCGGATGAATCATGCCCGAGCCCTTCGCCGCGCCGGCGATATGGACCGTACGGCCGTCCACGGTCAGGCTGACACAAATCTCCTTTTTCACCAGATCCGTCGTAAGAATCGCCTGGCAGAAATCGTCCCCGCCGTCAGCCTTCACCTCGCCCGGCAGCCTCTCGATCCCACTTAGCACCTTGGGCATCGGCAGCAGCTCGCCGATCACGCCTGTAGACGTGACGCCGACCAGATGCTCGGCGACGCCGAACGCCTTGGCGCCCGCCGTTCGCATGGCACGGGCATCGTCTTCTCCCTGCTGACCGGTGCATGCGTTCGCGTTCCCGCTGTTCACGAGCATCACCTGCAGGGTACCTCCTTGCGCAATGCTCTCTTGAGTCACGCGCAACGGCGCCGCCTGAAATTGGTTCAGCGTATACACGCCTGCAGCCTGCGCCGGCACCTCGCACACGATGGCGCCAAGATCGTGGCGCTCCGTCTTTTTCAGACCGCAGTGCAGTCCGCCTGCCCGAAATCCTTTCGGTGTCGTTACGGACCCTTCCGATAAGATCACGAACGAATCCTTGCCTAACATAGCCATCCTTCTCCTCACCGTTCCTTAGCGCGTTATGGATACACCGGGGTGAATGCAAGACCCGTCGCTTCATCCCAGCCCATCATCAAATTCAAGTTTTGGACCGCCTGCCCGGCCGCGCCCTTTACAACATTATCTATAACGGATATAATCGTCAAACGACCCGTCCGCGGATCAAGGGACAAGCCGATATCGCAATAATTGGAGCCCCATACTTCTTTCGTGGCCGGATACTTGCCTTTGTCACGAATACGGACGAATCTGCGTCCCTCGTAGTATTTGCGGTAAAGATCGAATATCTCGTCCTCGCTGCGGCGTTCTTTCAGGTTTACATAAATGGTCGACAGGATTCCCCTTGTCATCGGAACAAGGTGAGTCGTAAATGTCATGACGATCTCTTCACCGGCCAGACGGCTCAGCGTCTGCTCAATCTCCGGCGTATGCTGATGCTTATTTACTTTGTAGGCAAGAAAATTCTCATTAATTTCCGAATAATGAACCGTCAGACTGAGCCCGCGGCCCGCTCCCGACACGCCCGATTTCGCATCCGCAATGACGGATTTCGGATCCATCCAACCGCTCGCTGCAATCGGAGCCAGCCCCAGCAGCGTGGCGGTCGGGTAACAGCCGGGGTTCGAAATAAACTCAGCCCCCCGTATCTCATCGGCGAAGACCTCGGCCAATCCGTAAACCGCCTTTGCGATATAAGCGGGATCCGCAGCCTTGTGTTTGTACCAGGCTTCGTAATCCCTGCCGGATTTCAGACGAAAATCACCGGAGATATCGATCACTTTCAACCCCGCATCGATAAGCTTCGGCGACAGCTCCGTACTTACGCCATGCGGCGTCGCCAGAAAAACAACATCCGCCTTCTCCCGGATCAAATCGACATCCACGGCATCCAGCTTATCGGTCAGGATTTGATTCAAATGCGGATATCCGTCCGCGATCGACGCCCCGGCGTTGGAAGACGAGATCACCGAAGTGATGGCCACATGCGGATGCGCCAGCAAAAGCCGGATGAGCTCTACCCCCCCGTAGCCCGTCGAACCGACGATGGCCGCTCTTAATTTCGTAGACATGGTTCCGTTCCCTCCACATAAAAACTATGTATTATTATACATTCGAAAGTATAATAATTCAATGCGTTTCCTCTTATATATATGGCCTGTTCATGATGATTTCCGCACCAAATCCAGCCTTTCGGGCAACTGACGTTATTCCCCCTTCTCATCGTAACCCACCCAGGCGGCTCAATCAAGAGCAACGTCTCCGTTTGAGTCGAAATGGCCTTTTTTATCTTGAAACAGCTATCCGTGCATGCTAAAATAGATTTGGAGAAAACGTTGCCACAAAACGGAGCTGTTCGGAATGAATAAAACAGAAGCCGAATTCAGTAATTTGGTGAAGGCGTTTCGTAAACGCCATATAGGAAAGGGACCTCGTGAGATTCGCACCACTTTCTGCAAAAACTGGGCGATCTGCGAAATGGAAGGGCATCTGTCCCCCGTAGAGAAATTTATTGCTTCCGCAAGCGACGGCAAGCATGCGCTTCGTACAGCCCGGACCGAAATGATCAAGGAAATGTACCGGACCAACCGTCCTGTCGAAATGGAAGAGCTTCTTGGGGCACAGTTCCTCGATTTGTTTCTGGATATTGATTTGGATAAAGATGTAGGCATGAGCATTTTTGTATTCGATCAGGATATTCAAAAGAAATTTTGCTCCTCATAAGAATATACACACTAAAATACATGTGCCGTTGGCACTTGGCAGCGAACCTGCTCAAGACTAACCGCCGCAACAGATTCAATCCTTTATTCCGACTAACGGACTTGAGGAAACCGAATCTTTGCGGCTTTTTTCATTCCATCAAATTTCCCAAAAATAAAATTCATACAAGGTGGTCATTATTCATGGGTAAAACAAAACATTCAGGGCGCATCAGCCTCCCCAGTCGTCCGGACCCGAAGCTGTGGGTCAGCAAAATGCCGTTCGGTCTCAATCGGATCAAACCCCGGCATATTCGTGACACATTAAAAGTTGTTTGGGATAATCGCGACCAGCTTCCATACGCTTACCGTATTCTGACTCAGGGCGTTTGCGACGGCTGCGCGCTGGGAGTGTCCGGTTTGAGAGATCAGACGCTGGAAGGACCTCATTTGTGTACGACGCGTTTGAACGTGCTCCGGCTCAACACCATGCCGGCCATTCCCGAAAAAATTCTGCATTCGGATATCGAAGAGCTCCGTAAGCTGAACAGCACGGAACTTCGTAAATTGGGCCGTATTCCCTATCCTTTAATCCGCCGCTCCGGAGAGAGCCGTTTCAGCCGTTTGTCATGGGATGAAGCACTCGACACGATTGCCGGCAAAATCCGCAGCATCGATCCCAAGCAGCTGGCTTTTTACTTGACGGCCCGCGGAATTACCAATGAATCCTATTATGTCGCTGCGAAAGTGGCCCGGTTCTTAGGGACGAATCATATCGACAACGCCTCCCGGATCTGCCACTCGCCGTCCAAAACCGCTCTGAAGCGTTCGGTCGGTATCGGGGCGTCCAGCTGCAACTACAAAGATTGGATCGGTACGGATGTGCTGGTGTTCTGGGGCAGCGTAGCCGCAAACAACCAGCCGGTATCCACCAAGTATATGTATGCCGCCAAACGGAAAGGGACCAAGATCATTGCGATCAACCCTTACCATGAGCCTTCTATGGATCAATATTGGATTCCGTCTGTTGCAGAATCCGCGCTATTCGGTACGAAAATTACGGACGATTTCTATCAGGTGAACATCGGCGGGGACATTGCCTTCATGAACGGCGTAATGAAGCATTGGTTCGAAATGGAAGAAGCTGCTCCCGGATCGGCCGTAAACCTGGATTTCGTCCGTGAGCACACGAACGGCTATGAAGAGCTGCGTGCCCATGTCATGAAACAGGATTGGGCGCTGCTCGAACAATCGTCCGGACTCTCGCGCGAAAGAATGCGTGAATTCGCCGTATTGCTCGCTCAAGCGAAGTCGGCTGTCTTCGTCTGGAGCATGGGGCTGACTCAGCACCGCTTCGGTACGGACAACATCTCGCAAGTGGCTAATCTCGCGCTGCTTAGGGGGTTCCTCGGCCGCGAACACTGCGGACTCATGCCCATCCGCGGACACAGCGGCGTACAGGGCTCCGGCGAGATGGGAGCAGACCCGTTCAGCTTACCCGGCGGAGAGTTTAAAGGCGCCGACATTGCAAGAATCGAAAAGGTATGGGGCTTTAAGCTGCCCGAGTGGCAGGGGGACATCGTTGGAGTCACGCTCGAGAACGCGCTGCTCCCCGATGATCACGAACGGAAGCTGAAAACATTCTACACTTCCGGCGGCAACTTCCTGGAGACGATGCCTGACCCTGACTTCGTGGAACGCTGCTTGCAAAACGTAGAGCTGCGGGTACACCAAGATATTATGCTGAACACGTCTACACTGGTGGATGCCAAAGAAACGGTCATCGTCCTGCCTGCTATGACCCGCTATGAGCAGCCGGGCGGCGGAACGTCCACGTCAACTGAACGCATGGTGTACTTTTCGCCTGAAATTGACGGGCCCCGTATGCCGGAAGCCCGTTCGGAATGGGAGATTTATGTCGACTTGGCTTCGCGTGTAAAGCCTGAGCAGGCGCATTTGATCCAGTTTAAAGACGCTGCTGCCGTCCGTGCGGAAATTGCAAAGGCTGCGCCAAATTACGACGGCATTCAGCACCTGAGCAAACGTGGTGACGTGTTCCAATGGGGTGGAGCATGGCTTTGTGAAGACGGAATCTGCCCTACGCCGGACGGACGGGGGAATCTGATCCCTATTGAGCTTCCTGAGCTGCGCAAGCCGGAAGGCCATTATTTTGCTACGACCAGACGAGGCAAGCAGTTCAACTCTATGGTGTACAGTGAAACCGACCCGTTCAACGGGGCGGACCGTTACGACGTCCTGATGAATGCGGAGGACGGCAAAGCACAGCAGCTGCAAGAGGGCGACGCCATTGTCGTTTATAATAAATATGGCGTATTCCATGGCCGGGCCAAATGGGCTGAGGTCAAATCCGGCAATATCGAGGTTCATTGGCCGGAAGGAAATGTCATCATTCCCAAAGGAGTCTATGAACCGCACGCGGGGATTCCGGAATACAACACCACTGTTATCGTGGAAAAGGCTGAAACGTACCATGCCCATAAAGATACAAAATATGTGGAACGCAGAATCGACGAATTGGAGCTGGTAAGCGAATGACCGCCGTGGATGTCTCGGTTTCGACCCGAACGGTATGGCGTTATGACGGGCAGCAGCTTAGCGAGCAGGAAGATCCTATTGCCAAGGAAACGCCGTTAACCATCCGGTTGGATGGCGAAGAATTCGCCACCATCGTATGCACCCCTTCGGATATAGAGGACATGGTTTTCGGATTTTTAGCCTCCGAAGGAGTGATCCGGGAAGCGAACGAGGTTACCCGCCTGCAGCTCAATACGAGCCGGGGATTCGCCGATGTTACACTGCTCTATCCCGAGCGCGGGAAAGTGATGGATCATTCCAAGCGCGTGATCGGATCATGCTGCGGCAAAAGCCGCCAGTTCTACCTGCGCAGTGATGTGCGGACGGCCAAAACGGTGATGACCCGTTCGCGCATTACACCCGACGAATGCCTCAAGCTGATTCGCCAATTGCAAGAAGGCTCCGATGTTTTCCGCCAAACGGGCGGGGTGCACAATGCGGCGCTCTGCTCCAGAGAGAAGCTGCTCGTTACCCGGACCGATATCGGCCGCCACAATGCGCTTGACAAGGTGTACGGGCACTGCCTGAGGGAGCGTGTGTCCATGAAGGATACCGCCGTCGCCTTCAGCGGCCGGGTAAGCTCGGAAGTGCTGCTCAAGACAGCCAAGATGGGCGTTGGCATTCTGCTTTCCAAATCGGCGCCCACCGATCTGGCGCTGGAGCTTGCCGACGACCTGGGCATTACCGTTATAGGGTTTATAAGAGGAAATACATTTAATGTATATTCGCATCCGGAGCGTTTGGAATAAGAAAACCGCTAACGGCCTATTCGTGGATGAGCGAGGTATTCAGTTTTGAACATTTAGACTTCTTTATCAAAAAACAGGAGGAACCGGTCCTTTTATGGGCTGGTTCCTCCTGTTCCGTTTAGCTTAAACCCTTCTCCGAACACTTCGTTCGTATCGCTCAGAATAACGAAAGCGCCGGGGTCAATCCTGCGCACCAACTCTTTGAGCCGGCTCACTTCCGTCTGCCCTACGACAACCATCAATACCGTCTTTTCCTCTCCTGTATAGCCGCCGGTAGCTTGCAGCTTCGTAAGTCCCCTGTCGAGCTCATAGAGAATAGCCTTCTGCAGCGCTTGCTCCGACTTCGAGATAATAAAAGCCACTTTAGAGTAGCTTAAACCTACCTGCACCACATTGATGGTCTTGCTCGTCACAAAAAGTCCGATCAGCGCATACATGGCCTTCTCCGGTGAAATCAGCAGACCCGCTGTTCCAATCACCAGCCCATCCAGCAGCGCAATGCATAAGCCCAGACCAATACCTGTATACTTATGCAAGATTTGTGCCGCCAGATCCAAACCGCCGGTCGATCCCCTGCCCCGGAAAACCAGCCCGAGTCCAATCCCTATGAGTACCCCGCCATAAATACTGGCGAGCAGCATATTGTCGGTCAGCGGCGGCAGATTACGTGTAAGGAAAACGAGCAGCGGCAGCAAAACCGAACCGAGGGCCGTTTTCACGCCGAATTGCTTCCCCAGCAGCACTGTACCGGCCAGAAACAAAGGAATATTCAGCGCCCATTGTGTAATCGCCGGCTCGATCCCTAACATGCTGTTGACAATAATGCTGATGCCCGATACCCCGCCAGACGCCACCTGATTCGGATTCAAAAATACATTAAAGCTGACCGCTATGATCACCGATCCGAGCAAAAGCAGCGCATATTCCATTAAACGGTGGCTCCATGTGCTTTGTGAACGTCTGCTGCCCCCCCGCCGGCGGCGGGAGCCGTATTTACTCATTCTAGTCAATGCAGTCTCACTCTGATTTGTCATGGCATCCTGCACCCGTCATACCCCCTGCCCTATGCAAAAAAATCCTACACTTCACCCGCGGCCTCCCCTGATAGCTCACCGGCTCCATATAGAGGCCGAGGGAAACCAGGAGGATTTGTGCGTTTCTAGTGTAGGATGAGCTTGGACACTCCGCTTTATGTTTCTCAGCTTTCTTTTTCCGGCTTCGTAATCTGCTGGCGCAGGTAAGCATCTATAAACATATCGAGCTCACCATCCATCACGGCATTCACGTTCCCGGTTTCCGCCTGCGTCCTGTGGTCCTTCACCATGCTGTACGGATGGAATACGTACGAACGGATCTGGCTCCCCCAGGCGATATCGGATACCTCTCCGCGGATTTCCGCCAGCTGCTTCTGCTGCTCTTCAATTTTCTTCTCGTACAGCTTCGACCGGAGCATCTTCATCGCGCGCTCCCGGTTCTTGATTTGCGAGCGCTCCGTTTGACAGCTAACCACGACGCCGGTCGGAAGGTGCGTAATCCGCACAGCCGAGTCGGTCGTATTGATGTGCTGTCCGCCGGCGCCGCTGGAACGGTACGTGTCCACCTTAAGATCCTCGGTTCGGATCTCGACCTCCACGTCATCATCGATTTCGGGCATAACATCGCACGAAACAAACGACGTGTGCCTGCGTCCGGATGCATCGAACGGCGAGATGCGCACCAGCCGGTGAACGCCTTTTTCCGCCTTCAAATAACCGTAGGCATTATAACCCTTAATCAGCAGCGTTACACTCTTCACACCGGCCTCGTCGCCCGGCAAATAGTCGAGCACCTCGACTTTGAAGTCTCTCTTCTCCGCCCAGCGGCGGTACATGCGAAGCAGCATCTCGGCCCAATCCTGCGACTCCGTGCCGCCCGCACCCGGATGCAGCTCCAGAATGGCATTCAGCCGGTCATACGGCTGGCTTAGGAGCAGCTGCAGCTCAAAGTCCTCGAGCTTCTTAACGAGAGCGGCAATCCCCTTTTCAATGTCCTCGGCCATGCTCTCATCTTTCTCTTCCTGCATCAGCTCCACCAGCACTTCGAGATCCTCGTACTCCGAAGCCAACGCTTGAAACTGATCCACCACGCTTTTAACTCCGTTCGCTTCGGCAATCAACTTCTGCGCACGCTCGTTGTCGTCCCAGAAATCGGGCGCCGACATTTTTTCCTCGTAATCCGCCACTTGCTCCAGCTTGAGATCTAAGTCAAAGAGACCCCCTAAGCTCAGCCAATCGCTTGGCCGTTTCTTGTAAATCGCGCTTCACATCTGCTTCTAACATGTCAAAACACCTCTGTCCGTAGTTTTAGCAGAAAAAGAGACCGGAGCGATTCCCCCGACCTCCTTTTCCGACGTCTTGTTCTCTTTATTTTTAAACTCCGTGGCACTGCTTGTATTTTTTGCCGCTGCCGCATGGGCACAAATCATTACGGCCAATCTTGTCTTCGTTCACGACAGGCTTCTTCGGCGCGGGCGCTCCATCGCTGCTATTGGTGGCGATCTCATGTTCCTCGGCCACGGCTTCACGCACGAGATTGGTCTCTACATGGGCCTTCATAATGTAAGTAGCCACTTCCTCCTGGATGCTCTGGATCATCTCCTGGAACATCTCATAGCCCTCGAATTGATATTCGCGTAAAGGATCCGTACCGCCGTACGCACGAAGATGAATCCCTTGGCGAAGCTGGTCCATCGCATCAATATGATCCATCCACTTGCTGTCGACCGCACGAAGCACCACAACCTTCTCAAATTCACGAATGAATTCTTCGCCGATCTGCTTCTCGCGCTCTTCATACAGTCTTCTCAAGAGATCCTTCATGTACTCGATGATCTCTTCTTTTTCTTTACCCCACAGCTCTTCGGCCGTCAGCTGACCTTCATGCAGGAACGTTCCGTTGGCGTAATCGACAATCGCCTGCAGGTCCCAATCCTCCGGTACCTGATCATCGGAGCAGTGGGCTTCAACGATGCGGTCGATGACCGGCATCATCATCCCGAGCACGATATCACGGATATTTTCGGATTCGATCACTTCGCGGCGCTGCTTGTAAATGATTTCCCGCTGCTGGTTCATCACGTCGTCGTACTGAAGAACGATCTTCCGTACATCAAAGTTGTTGCCTTCCACACGCTTCTGTGCGGATTCGATGGCTTTGGTAATCAGCTTGCTTTCAATCGGTTGGTCTTCCTCAAAGCCCAGGCGATCCATCATGCCCATAATGTTCTCCGCACCGAAACGGCGCATCAGGTCATCTTCCAGCGACAAGTAAAACTGGGAAGACCCCGGATCCCCCTGGCGTCCGGCACGTCCGCGCAGCTGGTTATCGATCCGTCGGCTTTCGTGGCGCTCCGTACCTATAATATGCAGGCCTCCGATTTCGGCTACACCTTCTCCCAGCATAATGTCGGTTCCGCGTCCCGCCATGTTGGTGGCGATCGTTACCGCGCCAGGCTGGCCCGCACGGGAGACAATTTCCGCCTCCTCGGCATGGTATTTTGCATTCAGAACCTGATGCTTCACGCCTTTTTTCTTCAGCATTTCGGACAGCCGCTCGGAGTTCTCAATCGATACCGTACCGACCAGCACCGGCTGGTTCTTCTTATGGCGCTCTACGATCTCATTCACTACGGCACGAAACTTGCTGCCTATCGACTTATATACAACGTCCGGCAAATCTTGACGGATCATCGGTTTGTTGGTCGGAACGACAATAACGTCCAGCCCGTATATTTTCTTCAGCTCTTCTTCCTCTGTCTTGGCCGTACCCGTCATCCCCGACAGCTTGCGGTACATCCGGAAGTAGTTCTGCAGCGTAATGGTCGCCAGCGTCATCGACTCGTTCTGTACTTGCAGCTTCTCCTTCGCTTCAATCGCCTGGTGAAGCCCTTCGCTGTAGCGACGGCCCGTCATCAACCGTCCGGTAAATTCATCGACAATGACGATCTCGCCGTCATTCACGACGTAATCTACGTCGCGGCGCATAATTGCGTGTGCTTTCAATGCCTGTTGGATATGATGGTTGAGCGTCACATGCTCATGATCGAATAAGTTCTCAATGCCGAACGCTTTTTCCGCTTTCTCCACCCCGGCCTCCGTCAACGTAACCGAGCGCAGCTTCACATCAATCACATAGTCTTCTTCTTCCTTCAGACCCCTTACAAAATTATCCGCTGTCAAATACATGGCGGTCGATTTGGCAGCTTGTCCGGAAATAATCAGCGGTGTACGGGCCTCATCGACCAAAATAGAATCGACCTCGTCGATGACCGCATAATAAAGCGGTCTTTGCACCATCTGTTCTTTATATACGACCATGTTGTCGCGCAAATAGTCGAATCCGAACTCGTTGTTCGTACCGTACGTAATATCGCAAGCATAGGCTTGCTGTTTCTCCGCATGCCCCAGATTCGCCAGGTTTACGCCGACGGTCATGCCCAAAAATTCATATATTTTGCCCATCTCGGCGCTGTCGCGCTGAGCCAAATAATCATTGACCGTGACCACATGAACGCCTTTGCCCAAGAGCGCATTCAAATATACCGGAAGCGTACCGACCAGTGTCTTTCCTTCACCTGTCCGCATTTCTGCGATCCGGCCTTCATGCAGTACCATACCGCCGATAAGCTGTACGTCATAATGACGCTTGCCAAGCACACGTTTGGAGGCTTCCCTTACAACCGCAAAAGCTTCCGGCAGCAGATCGTCCAGATCCTCGCCATTCTCCAAACGGTTGCGGAATTCGTTCGTTCTATTACGCAAATCTTGATCGGTTAGCGTCTGAATGGATTCTTCCAACGAGTTGATATATTCAACCGTCTTCCACATCCTCTTCAGTTCGCGATCATTCGAATCGCCAAATATTTTTTTCACGAGTCCTAGCATGCAGCTAATCCCCTTTCTCCTCTTCGAACAATATCATATAATTTAAATTGTAGCAGTTTGCTCTTCTCGCCGCAACAAACCGCTGTATTTCCTTATATTACTGAAAAGAGCCTGCCATCATGCGCCGCAGGCATCTTACGATGTTCCATCGGCGTTTCAGGCAAGCTCAGATCTTTCAAATGATCAGATTACCGGGCCGGCTCAATTAAACCGTATCTCCCGTCGTCGCGTTTATACACTACGTTGACCTGTTCCGTATCGGAGTTAGCAAAAACAAAGAAATTGTGGCCTACCATATTCATTTGCAGAATGGCTTCTTCCACATCCATCGGCTTCAGCGTAAACCGCTTCGTCCGTACCAATTCGTATTCGTCGTCTTCTTCAAGAGCAGAGGAAGCGCCTGGTTCCGATTCTACCCGGAATAAATCTTTAAGACCGCCTTCTTGGCGGATTTTGCGGTTAGCCTTCGTCTTGGCCTTCCGAATCTGCCGCTCCAGCTTGTCTACCACCAGATCGACCGAGGCATACATATCGGTATGCTTTTCTTCCGCCCTCAACAACAAGCCTGTAAGCGGGATCGTCACCTCAATGGCATGCATGCCTTTCACGACACTCAATGTTACGTTAACTTCAGATGTAGGGGGAGCTTCAAAGTACCTTTCCAGCTTACTTAGCTTTTTTTCAACATGATCTCTCAACGCTTCTGTCACTTCGATGTTTTCACCACGTATGTTGAATTTCATGTAGTACTCCTCCTTTCATACCTACATTATACCATATTCTCCTGCCGCATTAAAAATCCTTTAACATTCCTTTCACAAGAAATACACATACCATTTTCCAGCCGATTGGAAGGTATGCGCATACAAAAAAACACCCTGGAATTGCTCCCAGGGTGTCAGCCATCTTCAAACATAACCATCTATAAATGCGGCCGAATCCCGACCGGATGATTACAACTTGATGACGTTAGCCGCTTGAGGACCGCGTGCGCCCTCTACGATATCAAACTCAACGGATTGACCTTCTTCCAGCGTCTTGAAGCCATCGGCTTGAATAGCGGAGAAATGTACGAATACGTCGCCCCCGTCTTCGCGTTCGATGAAACCGTAGCCTTTTTCTGCATTAAACCATTTAACTTTACCTTGCATGCAAAAACATTCCCTTCGTTATCAAATAACTGCAAGCTCTAGCCTACATTTCGAATATATCACTCCAAACTTACCCATGTCAATGCGACATCAGCGTGTTATAAAAATATTTTGAAAATTCTCGTATTAACATTCTCTTGATAATCTATTCACAGCCAAAAAGCCCGTTCTGTCGCGGTTTTTCGACATTTCCCGCAAAGTTATCAACAGAGTTATGCACATTGTCCACAGGCAAAATAATACTCACAGCATGTCTGTGAGTATTATTACTTACTTATTCATTGAAGTATAGTCCGCAGCGTTGGGTTAGCATGAGCCAACATCAACCTGGACGTTTGACTTACCTTATTCTTTTAACAAACTTCATCTCCCGGTTCCTTTCCATACGCCGAAAACCCGGGTAATCAAAAAAGACCGCAGCCACCTCGCTTTTGAAGCCAGGAGCAAAACGATCTTTCACTGAACCTCTGCGGGAATAATCATCCAGAGTCATCTCATCTATTTCTTCCGATCAAAGAACACACTATCCAGAACAAATTCTGTTTCATACGCCGTTTTTTGCAATCGACCCCGGTTGATTTTACTTGTCCCTTGCAAGCCCTCATCTCTAAGCTCATTCATTTTGGCAAGGATTAGCGCATCATGCTGAAGCAAGCGCTGTACCCGGGCCGTATACTTGTTTCGTTCCGTTGGGGATAAAGAGTGGCTCTTCATCCTTTCAATGATTTGTTCTCTACTGTCAACATATGCTGATATCTCCTCATAGGTCATGTTCGACAGAGACTGCATCCAATCTCCCATGAGTTGTTCCAATTCTTGAATGAGCTCATCCATGGGTTACTCCGGCAGCACTACCCTGATGAACTAGCTTTGAGGCTTGAAACCACGTTTCCTTCAACTCAATTAAATATCCCAGTACTTCTTCAGCGGGTTCAATATTTTTCTTTGTATTTGCTTGAATCAACCTGTAATTAAAATATTCATAAAGCTTCATCAGATTATCCGAAATAGGCGATTGGGGGTCTAAGGTAATCATAAATTCGCTGATAATATCTTGAGCCCTGCAAAGATTGGTATTCGCTTCATCATATTTATTTTGCTTAATAGCTTCAATCGCCGCTCTGCAAAAACGTATAGCCCCGTCACATAACAAGATCAACAACTGCGCTGGGGTTGCCGTATGAACGGAGGCCTCCAAATATTTGTTTCTTTGTACTGATTGTATCATTTTCCATCCTCCTGCTATTAAGCTCCGCCGAATGCGCTGGCTAAGTATAAGGATTGAGAATTGTATCTGCTAATAGCACTCTCCATGGCAGTAAATTGTCTGTAATATCGATTTTCAATTTCGTTTAACCGTACATTCCATTTATCAATCTCTTTATCCATTTCATATAATCTTTTCCCAAGAACGCTATTATCTGAAAGAGATACGGCTGTTCCCGCTCTGCTCGTCAGACCGTCTAATGTTATTTTCAATTGATCATAAATCCGTTCTGCAATTCCCACATCAGATTGGTCCGCATCGCCATTTCCATTAGCCGTAAACATCGCGATGACAGCATCAGGATTTTCCTCGATGGCTTTTCTCAGCTTGTTTTCGTCAGTAAGATAAAGCTTCCCGTTTTCAACATATTGACCGGTCTCTATACCGATGGAGCTTAACGTTTTATAATCCTTGCTCCCTGTTTCCACTTGAGCCATGATCGCCATTCTCATGCCGCTGACCGCTTGGCTAAGATAGGAGTCGTTCCTCAAAAGACCGCTTCGTGCCCTTTTGGTCCAAAGCTCAATGTCGCTATCCTTCATTTCTTTTTTCTGCTCGTCACTCAGCGGTGGATAGCCTTGAAATCGGCTTTCGTTGATTTTGTCCTGCATCGTTTTTAAGATTTCGTTGTAATCATTAATGAAGCCCTTTATGCTCTCAACCATCTTGTCCGTATCTGTTTTTACTGTGACTGTAGTTGAAGAACCTGCCGGGGTCAGTGGATTTAACGTAAGCTCCACCCCATTAATGGTAAAGGTATTGCTCTTCTTCGTTATCCCGGTTACCCCGTTGATGTCTACAGATGCATCCGTTGCTGCTGTACCTGCACCCGTTATCTTTAATATGTCCGTAGTAAAGTTCCCTTTTACGTTTTCGAAGGTGATGTTGGCTGAATCCTTATTGGCGCCATTCACTGTTCCCGTCTGCTTCGAAGTAAACGAGACCAATCCTCCCGTACTCCCCACTTCATAAAAAGACGTAACATTCGTATTTGCATTGATACGGGCAATCACATCATTAAGCGAATCTACATTCGGATCGATCGTAATCACATTACTGCCATTGATCTTAATTTCATAAGTCTCATATGTAGGAGGGTTCGTCGCCGGAGTAACCTGTGTTAGCGTGCCTGCCAAATTAGCCGCTTGACTCGCTAATGTTTTTGTCGGGTCAAATGACGAATTCGCTCGTATATCGCTTGCACTTCTATTTGTGGCGGCTGTAGCTACATTGTTTACTTTAATATTCAATTGGCCGATCTGCGCATCGCCTGTCGCTTTCGCTGTAATAATATCCGCGTTAGCGGAAGTGGCCGTTCTGGAACTTAAATTACCTTCCAACTTAAAGTTAAACAATTTGTTGTTGCGATAATCCCACAGCTTCGTATTCATATCGCGATAATCTTCACGCTGCCATTCTATTAACTGCTTTTTTTGTTTAAGGACGTCCAATGGTTTTCTATGGGCCATCATTAGGCCTTTAACAATGGAATCGATATCCATGCCGCTAGCCAATCCACTAAAGCGATTAATGGGCGTAACCATCATTTATCAACTCCTGCTTCAATAAATTATCTTTTTTCATCTATGATGATTCCAGCCATCTCCCATATCTTAGCAATTAAATCGAGGTTCTTCTCTGGCGGTATTTCTCTAATCAGCTCTCCGGTTTCCTTGTTCAGTACCTTGACAAGGATTTGCTTCGTTTCTTTATGTACAGAAAATTCCAAGAAGGTTGACGCCCCTTCAATGGACTTAATAGCCCGTTCGATTGCTTTGATGAACTGTTCCTCACTAACAGGAATGTTCTCTCCCCTAAGTTCCGCTTCTTTTAAGTCCTTTACTGAATGCAGGTTAGCCGCAGATGTAACACGCCATTCGCTACCCCCAGACTCGCTTCTTGTCGATGGGTATCTATTCTTCTCAGAAGCTCCGGTCGGTACATTTATATCCACCTCAAACACCTCCATGACTGGGTTCATATGATAGTAATATCGGACAATCATATGCATTGTGTTAGAGGAATTGCGGAAATCAACTATATTTTTAATAATGATTCCAGCGCTTTTACTACAGTCTTCTGGGTCTCGGTCTCCATCTGCGGCCAGATCGGCAAACTAATGACCTCCGACGAGGCCTGCTCGGCAATAGGCAATGAAATGGAGTCGTCTTGAAAAACCGGCAATCGATGGACCGGGATAGGATAGTAAATCATTGTATCTATACCTTGGTCTGCAAGGTTTTTTTGCAAACGATCTCTCTTCCCATCTAATATACGAATAGTGTATTGATGGAAAACGTGAGATGATCTGTGGAAGTCAGCTGACTCTGGAAGAACAATCCCAGGTATACCCGCAAGCCATTCATTGTAATTATTAGCAATCTGAATGCGTTGGTTATTCCATTGGTCAATATAAGGCAGCTTTACACGAAGAATGGCGGCCTGTAATTCATCCAGTCTTGAATTATAACCAAATGTTTCGTTATGGTATTTCTTTTTGGATCCATGAATTCTAAGCATCCTTGAATACTCAGCAATCTCTTCATCATCTGTCGCTATTAGTCCCCCGTCTCCGTATGCTCCTAAGTTTTTCGTAGGGAAAAATGAGAAGCATCCTGCAGCTCCCAGCGTCCCTGCCTTTTTACCTTTGTATTCAGCACCGAATGCTTGGGCTACATCTTCAATCACCTTGAGTCGATAGCTTCTGGCCATCGCCAAAATTTCATCCATCTCTGCCGTTCTCCCGAATATATGAACAGGTAAAATGGCTTTAGTTCGCGGTGTGATAGCTTGCTCAATCAAAGACGGATTCATATTAAACGTCCGAGGATCAATATCGACAAATACGGCCTTCGCTCCAACCTGATGAATAGCTTCCGCTGTCGCAAAGAAAGTAAACGGTGTCGTGATAACTTCATCACCCTCGCCAATTCCGACTGCCTTTAAAGCAATAATCAACGCATCCGTACCGGAATTTAGAGCTACAGCATGCTTTACACCCAAATAGGCGGAAACTTCCTCTTCGAATGCTCTTACGTTCTCTCCCATAATAAAATGGCCGGATAAAAGGACATTTTCAATGGAATCCATTAATTTGCTTTTCAGGCTTTCAATTTCACTTTGCAAACTGAATACCGGAATTTTGCCCATGGCATCATCCAACCTTCCTATAACTTCTTTAAACGCCGGTGACCTCCATCATCCTGAAGGAGATACTGTTGTCCACACGAGGTGCATGTTAGGGGTTGGCGTTCTTCGTTTAAAGTTGTTCCGCATTCGCAAACCCACCCGATTGGCCGCGCCGGAACCCCTGCAACTAAAGCATATTCCGGTACATCTTTTGTGACTACCGCCCCAGCCGCAACAAAGCCCCATTGACCGATAGTAACGCCGCATACAACTGTTGCATTCGCTCCGATCGAAGCCCCGCGGCATACCCTGGTCACCGCATAATCATCGCTTGTATTTCTCGGAAAAGCCGATCTGGGTGTCTTTACGTTGGTGAAAACCATGCTCGGCCCACAAAAAACATCATCTTCCAAAATAACGCCTTCGTATATGGATACATTATTTTGTATTTTTACATTATTTCCAATTTCCACTTTGTTTGCTATAAACACATTTTGTCCAATATTACATCTTTCACCGATCTTTGCACCGCCCATAACATGAGAGAAATGCCATAGCTTTGTCCCTTTACCGATCACCGCACCTTCATCTACATAGGAGGACTCATGTACAAAAAATTCACTCATGTGCTCTTAGCTCCTTTTGCAGCAGATTTGAGCATTGTTCCAATATTTTGATGACTTCCAGCCCATTCTTTCCATCCGATAACGGCTGCGCACGCTCATCCAGACATGCTAAAAAATGCCTGCATTCCAGGGTTAACGGTTGTACCTCGCCATGATAAACAATCTCGCTGCCTTCATCGCGGTTGGACAAATCCCCTTGAATACCTTTCTTATGAAGTGTTACGATTTGCTGTTCTTCATCGTAAACAAGCATGCCCTCGGAACCTATCGCAACCAATCTGCGCCGAATTTCCGGCCACGCCCAGGAAGTATGCAAATGGGCATGGACCCCGCTGGCAAAAGATAAATGCACATATACATCGTCTTCTATGGCAGGCTGAATCATCCTTTGTCCGTTCACAGAGATCCTGGCGGGCGACTCCTCAATAAGATAAATAAAAACGGCTAAGTCATGAACCCCAAAGCTCCACAATACATTTTCAACGGATCGAACCCGCCCCAGCTTTAATCTTTCCTGATGAACAGCCTGCAGGTTACCTATCATGCCCGCCTTTAGGCACGCTTTTATTTTTTGAATGGCCGGTTGATAAAGCAGCAAATGCCCAACCATGAGAATTAAATTGTTATTGTTCGCTATCTCAACAAGCTCTTCCGCATCCCGAACGGATAAAGTCATCGGTTTTTCTATAAAGACGTCTTTGCCCTTTTCAAGAGCTTGTTTAGCAAGAGCGAAATGGGTAGACGCAGGTGTCGCAATAACGATAGCCGTATTGATAGTCTCTAAAGCCTGCTCATAATTGGATAAAACAGGAATGTCAGGATATTGATCCAATAATGCTGCTCGCAAGCGGGGATCCGTCTCCACAATTGCAGATAGAGCATGCAGTTCATAAAAGGTGCGGACCAGATTTTTTCCCCACTGCCCCGCGCCTATTACAATTACTTTCGTCATAAAAACTACCTACTTTCGGAGAAAAAGCATATCATCCAATTTATAGGCGATACAGCTTTCCAACGGTTTTCACAGATTTTATTGCATTTCTTGTATCAAAAATAATCTTTGCCGTATTTCCAAGCAGCTCATAGTCAAAATCAGAATGATCCGTAGTGACAACCGTGATATCTGCTTTTTGGATATTTTCTTTACTTAATTCAACACCCTCGTAGTTCTTTCCTTTGTAGGTGAAGGCAGGAATTCTCGTATCACTATATACAACGTTAGCTCCACGTATTTCGAGTAATTCCATAATTTTAATTACAGGCGATTCTCTAAAATCATCAATATCCTTTTTATATGCAATACCAAGTAAATGGATTGTTGACCCATTAATAGGTTTTCTCTCTTCATTTAATATATGTCCTATTCTCTCTACAACAAATTCCGGCATACTGTTATTGATCTCGCCGGCTACCTCAATCAATCGTGTATGGTAGTTGTACTCACGAGCCTTCCAAGTCAAGTACCACGGATCAATCGGAATACAATGACCTCCAAGTCCGGGTCCTGGATAAAACGCCATAAATCCATAGGGCTTCGTCTTAGCTGCATCGATAACTTCCCATATATCTATCCCCATCCGGTTACAAAGGATAGCCATCTCGTTAGCTAAAGCAATGTTTATATTTCGAAATGTATTCTCATATATTTTCTCCATCTCGGCAACTGCAGGGCTGGATACGCGGTGAACCGTACTTTCAAGTACTTGCTCGTAAAGTGTAGCAGCGACCTCCGTACACCCTGCCGTGACACCGCCGACTACTTTCGGGGTATTCTTTGTATTATACAATTTATTTCCCGGATCAACTCTTTCCGGCGAGTAAGCCAAGAAGAAATCTTTTCCGCATATTAGACCTGTGCTTTCCAAAATAGGCTTAACTACTTCTTCTGTCGTTCCGGGATAGGTTGTACTTTCAAGCACAACCAATATCCCCGGACGCAAATATCGGGCTACCTCTCCCGCGGAAGCTCTGACATAGCTTAAATCAGGTTGTTGGTAACTATCCAATGGCGTCGGCACGCAAATGGCTACGACGTCCAATTTATTAATCTCAGAGTAATCCGTCGTTGCTTTGATCGAGCCTTGTTTGATTAATTCCTTCAATTCATCCTCGACAACATCGCCGATGTAGTTAATACCCTGATTAACCATATCGACCCGCTTTTGTTGAATATCAAAGCCGATTACCTTATACCCGGCCTTTGCTTTCTCAACTGCGAGCGGAAGCCCGACATAGCCAAGTCCTATGACGCCAAGTACAGCGGTTTTGTCCCGAATTCTATCCATTAATTGAGATACGTTATTAGTAAATGAAGTCAAGGCAGGCACTGTATCACCTTTTTAACAGAATTTTATTTTGATGTCCGCATATCCCCAAGTTTCCGGATGGTCATTCATATCATTACATCCATGATCAATACATATTTTATTAGCGTTGATCAAGTCTCAATTCAGATAGTTGACGAATAAAGTGATCAAATTTAGATATAACTCCATACTGATTTAATTGTTCATTTTTCGCTACCGCATTTCTTGCCAGTCGATTGTCTTCTTTAACCTGATCCATATTCCACACTTCATGAATAGAGGCTGTGATTATTCTAGGATTACTTTTTTTCTTTATTAATAGTGCTTTTTGCGACAACCCGAACCTTTTATCCGCCAACAGATTTTTTTCTACCGAAATTAACCAACTGGCGCACAAATTTTTCGTTTCATCGGATAAGTCCTTACTGGAAAAAACGGCTTGAATATAATCAAACATCTCTTTGACTATTTGGCCATTATCTTTTAGCATTTTCCTGTCAAAAGGATAATTCATAAAGAAGGATACGGGTAGAACACTCACTATTTCTAGCCCAGCACTATCCAATACGTTGTTAACATAAGATATATCTCTAATTACTACATGGGGAGATTCGCTTTGAGTCCCGATCATGGAGATGGGATCGAAAAGCACAGCGTAACCTGTATTTTTTAAGCTCGAGGAAATATTGCTAATAGCGCTTCTATACTTCTCTTCATCTGTTAAATGCAATAAAACATCGGCGGCAAATACCAAATCATACCGGTTCGTTTCATAATTGGCCGCAATGGATATATCTCCTTCGATAAATTCGAATTGATCGTATTTTTTTTCAAGTTCGATGATTGACTTTTTCGCGATATCGATGGCTTTATAATATCCAGGCTTTTGGGTTGCAAAAAATTGTGTAAACATGCCAATCCCCGGACCCAATTCCAAAACAGACGCATTCTTGAAGTTATCGAAAATTTGGTTAAAGAGATAATTCAATATATCCAGTCTGATCTGATACATATATCGATTGTAAATCTCCCCCAAACCCAGATAACCAACACCCTCTACGTTGAACCTTTGATTTAATCTATTGTTCCAATAAGCCGCATAATCAAATTTGCCGACTTTCGTATTCTTTTGAGTTTGGAGCAATGCGGCAATCGCGCTCATCTGTTGATCAAAAGTATAGCGGGACTTAATAAAATCGCGATATTGCTTGGAGTCATATTGTTCATTAACTACCATCTCCATTCCATCATCGATGGTGTTCCATATAAATTTGGAGTCATATATATTTCTTGCGCCGACAAAGTTATGTACAAGGGGCTTTATTCCTTTTGCCATGGCTTCCATGACGGATAAATTCTGGCTTTCCAACAAACTGGTAGAGACGATATAATGTTTATCTTCCAACCATTGATTGATATCTTTAACCCATCCATCGAATATAATATTATGCTGCAAACCGAGTTCGTTTATCATTTGCCGGAAATATAACGCATACCGCGGCTCCTGAAATTCTCCTGCGATAAACAGCTTGTACCGATTATCGGATGTATACAGCTTATGAAAAAAATGAAGCAGCAATACAGGACCCTTCTTATAATTGATAAATCCCGCATAAGCTATATTAAATCCGGCTTGTCTTTCTTTAAATTCAAATTTACTCAAATCTATCCCGCTTGGAATTACACAAGTCTGTTCCTGTTTCAGTTGACCAACTTGTTCCAAAACAAATTGTTTAATATGCTCAGCTACAAAGATCACGTGATCTACACTAGCCCAATTCACTTGCTTCGGGTAGTTCGTGAAAGCTTCATAACTGTGCAGCCTGCATATGATTTTCTTATCCTGGGCCATCTGAAGCTTGCTTCCGTAAATGATAAGCTCATCACACCATTCAAACCAGCATATATCGGCCCACTTCATGCCATCGTCAATTTGCGGATAATGCGTCACAACAATCTTCTTCGTCCGATACTCGGCGGATAATTGATGTATAATATCATTAATAAAATTATCCATCTTTTCCTTGACAAAAAAAACAAGCTTTTTCTTATCTCGTATGTTCGGGTCAAGCTCCTTCAATTGAGTCATTTTACTTCTAATCTCTTGTTCTTGACCGGCAGGAAGCAGCTGATTTAAATCGCAATAGATATCATATGCGGATTGATAATCCTGCTGCTGTTCATACCAATAGGCTTGATTATAAAGTAAATCCGTATGATAAGGATCTATATCCAGTCCTTTCATTAATACCGTTTTTGCGTCAGTCCATTTACCCTCCACCATCAGCACAATTGCTTTCATTGAAAGCAATTCGGCATCCTCCGGCACTAATTCCTCACATTTATCGATGGCTTGGCTGGCCGTTTCAAGCTCCCCAAGATGAATAAGCTCTTCTATTTTTGATTTCATCAACTTAACTTTTTCGAGTAACTCTTTGCTATTATCGCTCATTTATGTCCCCTCTTTACTCTATAACAGTCAAAATCCTTTGTTCCATAAATGGCTTTAGCATTTCTGCAACGTAAGGGTATGCCTCAGCAGCTTCTTTATAGTAATGTGACGCGTATTTTATACTGCCTTTTGCTTTAGCCTCTTCGGCAAGGTGCATCAAAATAAAAAACTTATCTTCAGCGCTGTCTATCGTTTTATATACTAAACGGATTGGCGTCAGTTGATATAAATAAGTAATATATTGAATCCCGCGTTCGGTATATAAGTTAAATATGTCGTGATATTCGCTGTCTATTACGGATTTTTCTTTCTTAGAGCGCTCGATTGCCGTTAATAAGATGACGTTGGCAACGGCGCAATACACCCGATTGCTTTGGTAATCATTAGGCCTGATTTTTTCACCTTTTAAATACTGCATAAAATAATCTTGGGCTTCGTCAAACTTATCCAGCAGCATCTTAACATACAACTTTATATATCCGTTCTCCAATGACTTAAAATAAGAAATCACAGGCAAGCCGCGCTTTATGGCATACCGATAAATTTCAAAGTACGGAAAAACAGGCAGTTTACTCATCATATTGCTGACAAGAAAATCTTTAATTAAACGGGGATCATCCGTTAGCCTAATTTGGTTTAGTTGGCCATAGGGCCCTTCCTCTTTAGAAAATACGCTTGCTATTAATAATTTCTCTTCGGCATCCTTTAAAGCCGCTGCCGCAATCTCCAACTGGTGGATAAAATACGCTGCCACTGAGTTATTCTCAATGGATTTATAGAACTGGTATAACTCCTCATATCTTTGAAGCTTTAACATGACATTAATAACAAGATCAACTTTATGGGTACTTTCTTCTATTAAATCTATATATTCAACTGCTTCCGCATCATTTTCGTTTTCCATTAAAGCTCTGGCTAATTTATAGGCAGCAACGGATTTCGACGTTTCATCTACCGTATACAGCTCGAGAATAGACAGTTTGGATAATCCTTTTTGGTTATATTCTTGATGAAGCTTCAAAAATGTTTTGAATGTCTCAATCGCTTGGTCTATTTCCTGCTGCGCGAGCAGCGCATCGGCCAAGTAGAAATATAAATCTATGTATTGAGGCGTTAGCGAAATACCTTCTTTCGCTATTCTTACCGTTTCATCAAATATTTTGCAAACATAACTCATTCGGGCATGTTCGCCGATAACATAATAATTGCGGGCCACGATCTCTTTACCGTGTTTCTTTAGCAGAGCATAGCTTTTCCTTATTTGCAATAATGCTTCCCTATAATCTTTATGCATAAAATAAGTTCTGGCTAATTGAAACCGGTAATAAATATGATCCGGATCTTTCTCCAATTCTTTCAGCAGTAAGGAGCTTGTTCTCTTGAATTTCTTTTCCATCAATTCCGGATCATCATTATTATAGCCGTAATGCCTAATATAAATATCGGCGTGCATGGCTGGATTCTCATACTTCGGTTGATTATGAATGGAGCCCTCGTACCGAAATTTCCCTGTATTTCTAAACAACCGTTCCGATATGTGCACAACGTATTTATCACGAGCTTCAGTCAGAAAGTTTTTTCCCAATACCCGTATCGTGTTATACTCGTTAACGGTCTCGGACTGCAGTAATGCCACAAGCTTCTCCGGGTCCTCTAATTCCTCATCAGCGTCCAGAATAAAAATCCATTCACCTGTAGCGTAGGCGATCGATTTATTTCTCATGTCGGAGAAATGATGATTCCATTCATGATAATATACTTTGCTGGTATATGCTTGGGCAATTTCAACCGTCTTATCGGTAGATCCCGTATCTACGATAATCAATTCAGCAGACAAGGCTTCGAGCAAAGGAACAACGCTGTCAAGACATCGTTTTAGATTGTTCTCTTCGTTTTTGACGATCATGCAGATGCTTAGAGTTGGCTTTTTAGTCATTAGTTAAGTTTTCACTCCAGTATTCGAATAATGGGTGCAGTTCAAATGTTAACAAATCGGCTGTCAACAGATAATCTTTTGCCTGGTACGCCTGAAACAGCATATTCAATTTTTCGTTGCACTCCTCTATATTCACTGCACTCACGTTTGTTTTGAGCAGATCCGCAGCTTCAACCAATACCGCGATATCCTCCATTAAATATACCATCTTTTCATTGGCCCGCTCGTCGTTCCCGCTTTGGTAACATTCCGCAACGGTTTGCATGCGGGCACAAATATTTTTTATCAGCTCGTTTGCTGTAGCCTTCAATTCGTTGATTTGCGCTATCACTCATTATCCCCTCTTAATTTAGGAAAAGCCGACTATACAGTCGGCTTTTCTCACATTTTTTATACCATTTGATTTACCGGTTATTATCTCAAAAGCTGCAATACGCCTTGAGGAGTTTGGTTAGCTTGCGCAAGCATTGCTTGAGCAGCTTGAGTCAAGATGTTGTTCTTCGTGAAGTCCATCATTTCCTTCGCCATATCTACGTCGCGGATACGGGATTCTGCAGCAGTAAGGTTCTCGGAAGATGCACCCAGGTTGTTGATGGAATGTTCCAGGCGGTTTTGGAACGCACCCAGCTTGGAACGTTGAGAAGATACATCGTCCAGCGCTTTTTGAATCGCAGAGATTGAAGCTTCGGCCGCACCCTTGGTATCGATTTTAATACCGTTAACGTTCAGTGCAGCTGCGCCCATGTCCTCGATAGAAACGTTCATCGTTTGCGAGGAGTTCGCACCGATTTGGAAGGTCAACGAGGTATCCGTGTTGTCAACAATAGCCGCTCTTTGTGTAAAGGTAGCTTCGTCTCCAATGTTGGCTGTTGTCAATCCGCCGATGGTTACGCTAGCTTGTCCGATCGTTACCGTACCGCCAGCAGCACCGATTTGCAAGCTGCTTGCATTACCTTGATGATCTGTAAAGGTAACAGTAAAGGTAGTAGCGGAAGTGTTTGCGGATCCGATTCTAATGTTGTAAGACAGGTCGTTTGTGATCGTACCAGCGTTCGTGATTCCTGTAAATACTGCAGAGTTCGAGACCTCATCGAATTTAGCAACTTGTGCTGCATTATTCGTACCGCTCAGGTTACCGTTCAACAGCTTCTGCGTATTGAACTCCGTCGTGTTAGCGATACGATCAAGCTCTTTAACCAGCTGATCCACTTCTTTTTGCAGTTCCTTACGGTCTGCATCCGTGTTCGTATCGTTGGACGATTGAACGGCAAGCTCACGCATACGCTGCAGGATGCTGTGAGTTTCATTCAAAGCACCTTCAGCCGTTTGAATCAAAGAAATACCATCTTGAGCGTTACGCTGTGCTTGGTCCAAACCGCGGATTTGTCCGCGCATTTTTTCGGAGATGGCCAAACCAGCCGCGTCGTCGCCGGCACGGTTGATGCGAAGACCGGAGGACAATTTTTCTAAAGATTTACCAACTGCACTGTTGTTTCCAGACAATTGACGGTGTGTATTTAATGCTGCAATGTTGTGATTAATTCTCATTTTTTTCTTCCTCCCTGAAGGTTCGTTTTCCCACATCCATGTGGTTTTCAACTATTCGTAGGTCGGCCGCCCTATGAATCGTTCTTATTATTATTATCGTAATTCATCGATACGTACTGTAGGTGTAATTTCGATCAATTAGATGGGTATTGGCCATTTTCAGGGATAAAACCGGCCTTTTTTCTCAAAATATCGCTATATTTCTTTAATTTACGACGAATTTCTATTTTTATTTCGCTTCTCCTTAATCAAAGCGTTTAAATCCTTGAGATTCACAGCTATATTGGACGCTTCACGGTTGGATTCCTGTATCGACAAATAAACCTCTTTTCTGTATACCTCGACATTTTGGGGAGCTTTAATGCCTATTTTAATCGTTTCCCCTTCTACTCCCAGTACAACCAACTCCACCTGATCCCCGATCATAATCGATTCGCCCTTCTTGCGGGTAAGTACTAGCATGACGGCTCACCATCCATTTGTGACGGAACGGTATTCGCCGCCGAGTCTACAAGCCTGTGCTTTGTTTTATAGGGGGTATTGTGAAGGATCACTTGTTTGCCGATTTTTGTCGCCATGTTAATAATGACAGGGGCAAGAAGATTTATCGTTATATTTTCAATATCGCTGGAGACGGTAATAATGGACCAAATCATCAGATCTTTGGCATCCTTGATTCCCAGCTCTTCTTCCACGCTTTCCGGCAGCTGAAATTCGTAGCTTGGATAGAACAAGAATGGATTCGTAATGACAAACGATAAATTATGATTGTCTACGGACTGCATAAATGAAAAAGGCTCATCCGCCTCGGATTGCAAAATCACATATTGCCGATATTCTTCAAAACCGGGCAAGCCTTGAGGAAAGGTGATGATATGATCTTCCTCCACGACAATTTGCCCGAATTGCAAAGTACTTACCATCATCTATTGATCACCCCTTTATGGAAATAAGAAAAGCTCCTGCCGGAGCTTTGCGAAAAATATATCAATAACTACAGACTTTTTAACCTGTAGTTTCTTGCCTATATTTTCAGATCAATTTGCGGAGGTGTAATTTCTACCTTTGGATATTGCAGCATGTAGATGTCCAGCTTTCCTCGAGAAACGTTCAGCTCCGGCCGGTTCACCTGTACATTAACTTCTACAAGGCCATCAGTCACTTCGATCCTCGGTTTGTTTGCAGTATAGTGAATATCCACATTATCATACGCCGCCGGCCCCACAAAATTAAACTCAAAACGTTCGAAAAAAAGCTGCTGCGCATTATCGGCTATAGGATTCCCACCTGCTGCGATGTTGCCGAGACGGTTGCCTTGCTCTACGATTCTCGCGATCCCTTGCAGCGCTACATTCTTGGCCTCCGAATAAATCCGGTTCATCGTCTCAAGATGGCCTCCTCTGTTCAGCGCATCCCATGCCTTGCTCTGGTCGATTTGCAGATCTCCGCGCGGAGATTCGATTTGCAGCTTCGGCGGTACCCGCTTCATCTCGTAGGTCGCCTTCGGCTGCTTTTGTTCGAGCGTTGCGTGGTCGGCATCAATACCCAGCTGCGCAAACTGTTGATGAATGGAGATGGAGGGGAAAGAGACCATCTTCTATACCGACCTCCTAGCGTAAAAAGTCGACTAAGCTAGGTTGAATAATTTTGGCTCCCGCCGAAAGAGCAGCCTGATATACATTCTCACCCATTTTTAAGTTTGTAATCACCTCAGCCATATCCGCATCCTCTGTTTTGGACTGCAGGCTTTGTAAATTGGTGCTCATATCGACCAATCTTCCTTGAATGAGTTCAATCCGGTTCATTCTGGCTCCGACCTCTGAACGCATCTCAAGAATCTTGTTCATTCTTGTATCAATTTTGTCAATAGCATTACTAACCCCGGCGTGATTATTATTGGCAAGATCGGTGATCATATCGTTCAAAATGAGGAACACATTATCGGGATCCGTAGGTAGACCAAAAGCATCAGCCCCGGTAATATTAACAGGCAGCTTAATGCCAGGTCCCATTTCAAATTGCAAAAGCCCGTAATCCGTCGTTTCTGTCGCTGCCCCTGCTTCGGTATAGGGCTTAATATCAGTGAGTTGACCATTAAACACATATTTCCCCTTAAACTTGCTGTTCCCGATATCGACCATCTGCTTATACATTTCTTCGATTTCGGTTTTCATGGCTTCCATAGCTGTATCCGGATTGGTAGCATTGGCGCCTTTAACAGCCAATTCCCTTACACGCTGCAGCACATCTCCGGCTTGTCCCAGCATCGTGTCCGTAAAATCCAGGGTCGAAGCGCCTGCGTCCACATTTCTTTGAAATTGATCGGTTGCCGAAAGCTCACTCCGATATCTTAATGAAAATGTGATTCCCACGGGGTCATCGGATGGAGCATTGATCTTGCGAGCGGTGGACAACTGATTCTCCAAATGACTCAATCGGCCCAGATTCGTAGAAACGTTCCTCAGCAATTGTGAACTGATCATGCCTTGCGTTACTCTTAACGGCATTATTCCCCCTCCTTTTCATCTATTATCTGCCAACGACACCCATGCCGTTAATTACTTTGTCTAACGTTTCATCAAAAGTGGTCATCGCTCTGGCCGCGGCGTTGTATGCATGCTGAAACTTAATCATGTTGGACATTTCTTCATCCAACGATACGCCGCTCACCGATTGTCTTCTGGATTCCACTTGATCTACAAGAATTTTCTGGTTGGTCGCTTGACGTTGGGCCTCTTTGGTTTGTACGCCAACCTGACCGACAACCGAACGAAAATAATCGTCTACTGTTGCCATAGATGCATTGGCTCCTGTTCCAAAACTAAACTTGGCATCCCTCACCTGAGACAACAAAAGAGCCGCCGTATTGTTTCCGATCACGACTTTTTCATTCGCTCCCGTGCCTATTGTACGCATAGAAGTGGCAATAAGATTGGGGTTATCGACGATCGCCGAATTCACCTTAAATGTCGCAGCCGTTACCGGTTGTCCGGAGTTTTCATCAAAGAAAGGCACCCCGAAAGATGGATTTCCCAGATTATATCCGAGCTTGTGCAAACCGTTAAAGCCGTTCACTTCGACGGTCAGATCGCTGGTCAATGTCCTGTTACTGCCTGAATAGGTGACCCCGTTCAACACGGTCCCCTCGGGCAAAACCGAGTCCTTAGGAATCGTTACGGTGATTTTCCCATTCACCAAAGTATTCGCAATCGTATCCAGCTCCGATATATAGCTTGCCACATATTGATCTCTCGAAACAATCATGCCATATACTTCACCGCCGTTAAGGTCACCGGAGGCAAACGCCTGATTTAAGATATCGCTTGTCATCACAGACGGGGTACCGCCTGCAACAATGGCTGTATTTCCCATCGTGATGGTGTAACCTTGATCCGTATCCACTACTTGGATATTCACAATTTTAGACAACTCATCGGTCAACAAATCCCTTTGGTCTCTAAGATCGTTAGCGTTATCACCTATTCCCTCTACGCGCTGAATTTCTTTATTCAGGTTAGATATAGTAGAAGCAATCGTGTTAATTTGGCTTACTTTTACATTAATGTTCTCTGTCAGATCAGCGCTCAAGTCGTTTAATTGCTTGCTTGTGGCATTAAAGGCATCCGCAAGAGCCAATGCATTCTCGCGGACAATCTTTCGTCCATCCGTGTTTTCCGGATCTTTGCTGAGATCGGACCACGCTTTCCAAAAGTTATCAATCACTGTTCGAATACCGGTATCCGAAGGTTCGTTAATGATTTTTTCAAGCTTCTCTAATGTATCTTGTCGGACGGACCAACTGCCAAAGGATTTATTTTCATTTCTGAATTGATTGTCCAAAAAATTTTCACGAATTCTCGTGATGGAGCCGAATTCAACCCCTGTGCCTAATTGACCGGGAACATTCGATCGTGTCATGCCTACGGCTTCAATTGGTCTTGATGCATTCATATTCACAACCTGCCTAGAGTAACCTGCAGTGTTGGCATTGGCTATGTTGTGTCCTGTCGTCTGTAAAGCAGCCTGCTGCGTAAACAATGAGCGTTTCGCAGTCTCCAGTCCATGGAAAGTTGATCTCATAGGAATACACTCCCGTTCTATGCCTTCGTATCAAACAACCGATTCGGCTTCATACTTGAACTCAATTGCTGGTGCGGGTTATGATAAATCACTTCATCATCAGATGAACCGGCAAGCAGGTCAAGAGAGTAATTAATATATTTTAAAGAATGCTCGGTAAGCTGTTGATTGAACTGATTCAGCTCCCGCAGCTTGCGGATGGTTGCCAAGAGCTGCTTTTGCTCATCCATCAGCTGCTTTTTTTCGTCCATATTAAAAATAATCTTCGTCAAGTCGCTGACGGTCACCCGGGGATTAGGCTTATACCCTTTCTCCATGAGAAAGGCTCCGGTTGCTTCCAGACGCTGCTGGTCCAATTCCCCGATCCGCTTCAACAGCTTGTTTTCTTTGTTCACAATTTGCATCAATTGTTCCACTTCGTTATGGATAATTACATGCTTCTTCCGCTCTGCAAGATCCAACAAGGTGTTATGAACATCATTCAGCTCCGCCATCGTTTGCAACAGGGCTTCCAAAGACATGGCTCTCCACTCCAACTAGAATTTCAAAAAAGGAAATATTTTTTCAGCCAGCGTATGGGCATCGACATGATACGAACCCGCTTTCACCGACTTTTTCAATTCGTCAAGTCTTTCCCGATCTGCCGGTTTCGCCCCGGAACTTTCAAGCAGCTCCTTGGCTTCGGTAGAAATTTCCACATGATCTTTCATCTTGCTCTTTTTCCCGGATGCCGCCGCTTGTATATGTTCCTGGTTCTTCTTGTATTGGTTCACCGGACTAACCTGATTCGTCCCATTAATTTTCATCTTGTTCACCTCGACTGACAGCAATAGTAAGCCCACCGATTCCTGTATTACTACTTTTATCGGTGGGCTGTTTTTAAAAGTTTAGATGGAATTCATTTATTTTGTCGATCTTCAAGCCTGTCCCTAATTTTAAATGCAGCATTCCTTTGCTGCTGCTCCTCCCGAATTTTCTTTCGTTCCTCATCTTCGTGAAGGTGATCAAAGTCCTTCACCAAGCGTGTTCGGCAGTTATCACATATATTGTTGCTGCGAATCGGCGCTCCGCAAATATCGCAGTCATAGGTCATATTGGGATTGTTTTTGATGGAAATACGGCCTTCACGGATAAACTTGACGATCTGTTTGATGTCTACGCCCGTTGCGTCACTAAGCTCTTGAATCGTGCATGTCCGGTTCTCCCGAAGGAATTGTAAACATTTTTCATATTCCGCTTCCAGACTCTTAATGCAGTTTGGACACATGCCGTAGTTATTCTTGACATAAACTTTACCACACCTACTGCAGTTTGCCACATTGAGACTCATGTTACCCCCCGCTCCTTTCGGCCCATATCTACGTTTAGTTTATCTCAAAGAATACGACAATGCACTCCTTTTTTTGACAAATGTGAGAATTTTCATGCCATTTTTACCTTGCCCAACTGACCCCATACACGTGAACCGGTAAAATAGTCCTGATCGTTCGGGCGCATTCGTTGAAGGTACTTCCGGTCGTATACACATCGTCCACAAGGTAAAGACGTACTCGCCCCTTCCGGCATGCCGAAGCAATAGGAGCGATTTGAGAAAGATCAGGTACAAACACCCCCGCCATATCGTCAAGCCGATCGGCTCTGGCTTTGAAGCTTTGCTTGTCGGTGTGGCGGGCTCTGGTCAGCAGAGAAATGACCGGTATACCGGTCAATCTCCCAAGCTCCCTGGCCATTTGCTCTGCTTGATTAAATCCCCGTTCGGCGTATCTTTGTGCGCTCAAAGGAACGTAAGTGATCCATTCGGCCGCATCGGACCGGGCTTTGCCCTTGTGATGCAAATGATAAGCGTGCAGCAGCATGGGGCCGAGTACCCTCGCAAGCGATTCTTTCCCCCGATACTTATAAAGGGCCAGCCATTCCTTCATATGTTCGTCATAACGAACAACACTGCGGTTTTGGGTAAAGTATGTAGATTTGCGCCGCGGACAGTCCGGGCATTCCACGTGCCGGCCGCACCGGTCACATCGTACGGCATGTATCCAGGGTATAAGTTCATAGCAGCGCCGGCAGACAGGTAGGCGTATTGTCCCGCTCCCTCTTCTTCCTCCACACACCAGGCAGGACGATAATCTGGGCGCAAGCAGCGTCTCCGTCTGGCTGATAATGCGGATGAGCCACTCGGTCACCTCACCGATCTTTAACAACCGCAGTCCCTCCTTAAGCATCAATATACCCTTTTTTGAGGGCAAGAACGTTCATATCCACGATTTGCTTCACAGCCTGGGATTGTGAGCGTGTCTTTTCTTTAGCGGCGAATACGACCAGCCCCTTGGGGTCTTGAGCGGACCTACCTGCCCTTCCGGCCATTTGGACGAGCGCAGCAGCATCAAAAACAGGCGAGTCCGCATCCAAAATAAACACATCCGACTTTGGTATCGTAACCCCCCGTTCCAAAATCGTCGTCGTTACCAGCATGCGAATCTTCGCGGCTCGAAAATCCGTTACTTTGCCTGCGCGGTCAGCATCCTTGGAGGACGTGCCCTGTATGTTCACATCAAGGAAAGCCCGGCGCAGCAGCTCCTTGAACGGCTCGACCATCGCAATGTTCGGCACGAATACGAAAATTTGAGCGCCACGATCGAGCGAAGCCTGCAGCTTTTGCTTTAGTTTTCCAGGCAGTATGCCCTGCCGAAGCGTTTGCCTCAAGCCCGGGCATCCCATTAGGAAAGGAACCGGAAGAGGATGCCGATGATACCTTGCGGCTACGCGGGCATGCGGCAGCGTGCCCTTCTTAACCGCCCGCTGCAGCTCTGCCGGCGGTGTCGCCGACAGCAGGATATACGCACCGCCCGGTGCGCAGACCTGCTCCGCGGCATACTGCAGCTGCGGGTTATTGTGGTAGGGGAATGCATCCAGTTCATCCACGATCACCAGCTCGAAGGCACGGTGAAACCGCATCAATTGGTGCGTCGTCGCCAACGTCAGCTCCCCCTGCTCCCACCGCTGCTCGCTCCCCCCGTAAAGCGTAACCACCTTGACCGACGGAAAAGCTTTCTCCAGCCGCGGCTTCAGCTCCAGTACCACGTCACGTCTTGGAGTTGCGACCACTACTTTTCCGCCGCATGCCAGCGTATATTGGATCATCGGAAAAATCATTTCCGTCTTCCCCGCTCCCGTAACCGCCCAAATTAAAAATTTTTTTGTCGGTCCTTCATTCTTATTTTTCCTTGAAAGGGGTTTATTTGCTTTCAAAAAATCCAACGCCAAGCCCGATGCTTCCTTCTGAACCTCGCTTAATCCCCAACGACTCAATATAGCCTGCCTATCCGGTTCCTGTGCCCACTCTTCCTTCTCTTGCGATTCATTCAAAGTCTCTGTGCGAATCAAAGGCGTACAGTATCGTACTCGCCCCATCGTCAAGCACGTTTCACAGTATGGGCAAGGGCCTTGGCAATACGGGCAATCCGTCCATACGATCGAAACCGGCACTTCTCCGTCGGCCCTTGGTCCGGGTCCCTTTCTCTTCGGATACCGCCGAGCCCCCTCGCTTCCGCATCGCCTGCACCGCCATTTTGATGAACTATCCAGCAAGAACTTCAGCACCCCGCCGGATTTTCGCTTCTCCACACCGGATTCGAGCACAATTCGTCCCTGAAGCCAAGCGCTCTGCAGCAAGTAACCGACTGCTTCTGCCCATTGCGGTTCGCCCTGGTTCTGCATCAATGCCTTGAACTCCTCCAAAAGCAAAAAACGTCCCTTCAGCAAAAACGACATCGTTGCGAGCACCCGCTCCATCTCGGTATTACCGTCAATAGAAGAACGCTCAAACATGGAAGGCTTCCATTCCCGCAGCCGCCACTCCCGCAGCTTTTCCCTTGCCATTCCGATCTCTCTGCCGCCGCTGCGCAATGTCTCCATCAGCTTTCCCTCTGCCGAACTCAGCGAAATATGATGTACCAGCTCCATAGCTTGTCCAAACGATAAGGCCGGCTCCAGCACACGAAGCTTGAATCGGCTGCCGTACAATCGGAACCAATGGTCTCGGTCGGCCCGAATATCCAAAGAAACGTGCCAAGAACAGCCTTTGGGAGAAAGCAAAACGTAGACCAAAGCCATCATGAATCGTCAATCCCCATTTCCATCCCTTATAAATACCTGTAAGCGTTTCCTAAATGATCATTGTGGTTAAGCCGGACAACAATCATCTGCTCATCCCGATGCTTCAGAACCCATTCATCCCAGTCCATTTCCGCTATCGTCCAGATGTTCAAATGATGCTCCAATCTTAACCGCTCGGCGATAGCCAATGTATCATCAGTCGATCCTTCATCAACAATGGTGACGGCGATGGTTCTGCCTTTGATCCAAGAGAAAAAGTGCAGCGAACGAAGATACCATTCCATCTGAAGCTGATTATTATATGTTCGCAGAACATAATGCGCAACCGGTTCAGTCCCCCGCCGTTTCCAGTGCCAATGCAGCAAATGGACGAGTAAGATCCCCCCAGCATAACAACCCATAATCCAAACCAAGCCTAACATCATAACGGCTTCCCTCCCTTAAGAGCATTATATGCTGCCCAAGAGAAGTTGGTTCCTTGCCCGAACCAAAGGCTATGATGAGCCTGGTGCGACGATTATAACGTAACCCAGCCGTTCTTTATGGCGACGATGACAGCCTGAGTACGATCGTCAACCTCCATTTTTTGCAAAATGCTGCTGACATGGTTTTTTACGGTCTTTTCACTGATGTAGAGGAACTCCCCAATCATCTTGTTGCTCTTGCCTTCAGCCATCAATCGCAGCACTTCGGCTTCCCTGCGCGTCAATGGGCTGTTATCCATATGTACATACTTCACATCGGCTTCTTTGGTTGAACCGGAAGCGGCAACCCCCTGCTCGTCCAGATATGTCATGCGGCGCAGTTGATTAATCAGCTTGCCGGTTACCTTCGGATGAATGTAAGCATGTCCCGCAACGACCGAACGAATGGCGTTAATTAACGATTCAGCCTCCATGTCCTTCAGCAAATAGCCGGATGCTCCTTTGCGCAGTGTTTCAAATACATAGCTCTCATCGTCATGAATGGATAAAATTATCACCTTGATGTCTGGAAAAATATCTTTAAGCTTCTCCGTGGCCATCACGCCGTTCTCGACCGGCATATTGATATCCATCAACACGATATCCGGATGGAGTGTGTTGCACAGTTCAAGCACCTGAATACCGTCACCGCATTCGCCGACGACCTCCAGATCGTTCTCCATGTTCAAAATGCGTTTTACGCCTTCGCGAAATAATTGATGGTCGTCCGCGAGAACGAGCTTTATGGGGCGTTTGCCGCTGGCCATAATGTCCATTTGGTTAATCCTCCTTGGAATCAGACTTGATCGGTATGACCATGGATATTTTCGTTCCCACTCCAACGGTAGAATGGATGTCCAATCTTCCTTCGAGCAGTTCCACGCGTTCCCGCATACCCATCAGTCCGTAATGACTTCCGTCTGTGATTTTCTTTTCGATATTATCTGTAATAAACCCGACCCCGTTATCGGTGATCGTGAGCTTGATCATTTGCTGCTGGAACGTCAGCTCCAGCGAGACGAATGAAGCTGCAGCGTGCTTATGCACATTGGAGAACGCTTCTTGAACCAAACGGTATACCGCAACCTCCATCCCTGAAGGCAGGCGGACTTCTTTGCCGATCAGTTCAAATTTCGTTCGGATTTTCGATTTTTCTTCATAATCTTGGACAAATTTCCTTAATGTCGGTACTAAACCAAGATCGTCGAGCGCCATGGGACGGAGATTGAAGATGATCTTACGGACCTCTTCGATCCCGCTCCTGACACTAACTTTCAAATCGTCTAATTCATTCTTAACGGCATTATAGGCCTGTTTGGCCAGCATTCGTTCGGTAATCTCCGTCCGAAGTACCATATTCGCCAAATTCTGTGCCAGACCGTCATGGATTTCCCGCGCAATACGCTTACGTTCCTCTTCCTGGGCCAAAATGATTTTAAGGCCCAGGAGCTGCCGATTTTTGGCAGACTCCAAGAGCCGCGTAACTTGATTCAAATCCCCGGTCAAATATTCCAGCACGACACCGAATTGGGAAACAAGCGCTTCCGCGCGTTCAAGCTGCTTATCCAAGTTCTTCAGACGTTTCTGCAGATCGTCCCTCCGCAGTTTCAAATGCAGCTCTTTTTCCCTATGGATGGCCAATTGCGCTTGAAGCTGTGTAGCCGCTTCATAAGCCATACGGATGTCTTCTTCATTGAAACGCTTGAAATCCCGGCTCACTTCAGTCAAACGCACACGAGAACGACGGTATTCCACTTCGAAGCGGTCTACCGTATCGATCGTTCTCGCGGTTTCTTCGAATACGATTTGCAGCTCTTTATTCAGCGCTTCGCGTTCTGCCCGGACGCTTTCACAGATCTCGTAAATTTGGTATTTGCTGTTCTCCATGACATCAATGGCATTCTTGATGACACGGTCAAAAACATCGACAGACATCCGGACAAAGCTCCTTCGCCATTTTTCTCAATAGCATTAGCAATATAGTACCATAATTTTGAAATATTGTGAGAGCTATTAGTACTAATTATTGCAGGGTCACTTGTCGGGTCTGCGGATCCCATGTCACTTTCCAGCCCAAATTCTCCGATAAGATGCGCAGCGGCACCATCGTCAAATTGTTCATGATGACCGGCGGCACTTCTGCCGTAACTCTTTGGCCATTCACGATCAGGTCTGGATTATCGATCCACAGATCAATCATTTTGCCGCCGCGAATGACGGTGACCTTGCGCTCCGTATCGTCCCACCGTACGGTTCCGCCAAGAGCGTCCGTCACAAAACGAATTGGGATCAAGGTATTGCCTTTTTCAATGACTGGGGCTTGCTCCAGCATCATTCTTTTCCCGTTAACGGTCACATCTTTTTTATTGATCGTCAGGCTAATCGAATTGAACGATGGTTTCGCCAAACCGCCTCTGTACGTAAACGTGATATCATCAATCCCGATGGCGCTTTTGGCAAGGCGCTCATCCTGACCGATCTCCTCATTGACGATATAAATGCTCTTCACCCGGATAGGATAGCTTATTGGGTATTCCGACAGATCGGCAGTCACCTGCTTCCATCCCTTCCAGTTGATGCTGCGTGCCAAATCGACCAAATGAACCTTACCTGCATTATCCAGTATCTCCGCACGCAACCAGTTCAGGCTTTCGTCACCGTTGACTTTTACCTTCATATATTGAGGCTGCCCCTCGATCACAATACCGGTATTCATGGCTGCATAAGCCCATTTATTGCCTGTGCCTTGCGTAAAGTCGTAATTCAACTCCAGATACTTGTTTCCCGTTTCACTCAGCTTGATGGATACTCCAGCCTTAACCTCCTGAGGCTTCACTTCAGACGTCGTCATGACTGCAAAATTATCCAGATCATACCAAACTTTATCAACCCCTGCAGGGATGACAGTCATAGTGCTGTAGCCATCATACTTCGCTATGAGCTGGGCACCGGTGCTTCCGGCCAGGCTGTTCACTTTTAATGTTCCGTTGGCCAGCTCCCCTTGTATACCGAGCACTTCCCATTGGATCAGCTGCGGCGGGATTTCTCTGCTTTTTCCAGTTAAGGTTGTCGCAATAACCGGAGGCAGTTTAACGGACTCTCCCTCGGTTAGCGTCATGTTATCGGCCTTAATGCTCATGCTCTTCAATTGGTTTCTTCCTACGACTTCAATATTAGCCGTCGATTGCCCTTTACCGCTTACGGCCGTCACTTTGGCCACTCCCGGTTTTGTTGCGGTGAATACATTTTCTTTGAATGTACCGCTATTGTCCGCGACACTCCATTGAGCCGGCAGTTTGGAGGTTTCTACAGGATTATAATAGATATCATAGGCCTTATAGCCTAACGCTGCCTGCTCGCCCACGAACATGAAGCTCGGGGCTTGAATGAAGATCTCTTTCACCTCACCTTGCGGAGCGGTAGAGTACACCCCTACGCCGTTGACAACGCGCCGCTGGGCGCCGGTTTCCGTTTTATTCACGAGGACAGGTTCAAATTCCCCTAGCGGGCGTGCAGCCATCTGTGTCGACCCGCCGCCGTCCAGATTTAGTCCTTTCCATACCCCCACCTTAATCATAAACTGCTGCAGCTCCTGCATGCTTAGCCCTTTGCTGTCGCCGTAATTATCGACGGTAATCAGATAGGCCGTTTTCATATCCTGCGAATACCCGATCGCCGTACGCGAACGATTGCAGCAAAGACTTGCGACTTCACGCGAGAAGGCCGCCGGCTTCCCCTCGTCCACCATAATCGTGTGGCCGCCAATCATCATTTTAAACGTACTCACATCATAATTTTTGTTCGGATCCTGTGCCAGCACTTGATAATCGGCTTTCAACGGATCTCCTTCTTTGAGGTGCGTAACGACAAAATCGGCCGCTTTGCCCGAGGCACGCAGAATATAACCATCCTCAGGAGCAATCATCCGGATAATGCCGTTAACGGCGATTTGTTTAATGATGCCATTCTGGACCAAGACCTCCGTCGGTACGGTTACTCCATCATTGGAGCGGTCTATCTGCCCCCATGCATTGGTATACATAAACATGCCGTCGATATGACTGTGTTCCTTGCTCGGCTCGAACCAATAGTATGTTTTATTGATGCCCCCGAGCGGATAGGAAGCTCCGTCTTTGGCAATAATCGATCCTTTAAAAGTAAATAAGTCCACAATCGGCTTGTTGTTCTTGTCCAAGGCAAAAGAATAAAATCCCGGCAGGTAAGGCGGAGTAGCCATCAGCTGCCCATTGGAAATCTGAGGGCCCATGGGCACGCCTTCAGCCTGTGTATTATAAAAGTCACCATTGATCCCGGCGACCGCCTTCGTTTCCTTCGTCATTCCCAGTACCGTTTGTTTCTTCGTAAACTGATTTCCCGTACCCGTCATCACATCTAATTTCACGTTCGGATTCGTCAAATCAACTTCTATCACATTTCCATTGACTTGAACTTCTTTATTGTTCCGCATAGATTTCCATACATATTTCTTCAACACAGCACCAGACGTCAAAATTTCCTGGCTCAGCATCGTCACGGTCGGTTCATTCGCCGCATAAGCCGCATTCCCGCCTGTTCCCGGCCAAGACGACAGCAGCAGCGACGCTGCAAGGACAACACACGACAACTTTCGCCATTTCTTTTGCAAACTCACTCTTTTGTTCTCCTCTCTCGTTTCCACTCTCCTTTATCTTAGACTCTATTACTACCTAAAAAGTTACGATATTCTTCTTGAAAAATAGTGATAAAAAATCAAAAAGACGACCCGGGATACGGATCGTCTTGCTTAGACAGATCATGGGTTAAAACATTTAGTTCAGAGCATCCGCCTTAAGCAGCTCCGCTTTGTCCGTACGCTCCCACGGCAAATCCACATCCGTACGTCCAAAATGACCGTAAGCTGCCGTTTGCTTGTAAATCGGGCGGCGCAGGTCAAGCATTTTAATGATGCCTGCCGGACGCAAGTCAAAGTTTTTGCGAACAATCTCTACCAGCTTCTGCTCGCTTACTTTGCCTGTACCGAATGTATCGACGGAAATCGATACCGGCTTGGCAACGCCAATAGCATAGGCCAGTTGAACTTCACACTTGTCTGCGAGGCCTGCGGCAACAATATTTTTCGCTACATAACGAGCGGCATATGCACCGGAACGGTCAACCTTAGTAGGATCCTTGCCGGAGAATGCACCGCCGCCGTGGCGTGCATAGCCGCCGTAGGTGTCAACGATGATTTTACGTCCTGTCAAACCGGCATCCCCTTGGGGCCCACCGATAACAAAACGGCCTGTCGGATTGATGAAATATTTGGTGTTTGCATCGATCAGATGATCCGGCACGATCGGTTTAATTACATGCTCTTTAATATCGGCCTGGATTTGCTCCAATGTCACATCTTCCCCGTGCTGCGTAGAAACAACAATGGTGTCTACACGAACTGGGGTAGGACCGTCATACTCAACAGTAACTTGTGTCTTTCCGTCAGGACGAAGGTAGGGAAGCTTACCGTTCTTACGAACTTCTGTCAAACGGCGGGCAAGCTGATGCGAAAGCGAGATCGGCAGCGGCATCAATTCCGGCGTCTCGTTAACCGCAAACCCGAACATCATTCCTTGGTCACCTGCGCCAATGGCTTCAATCTCATCATCGGACATTAGTCCCTCACGTGCTTCAAGCGCTTTATTCACGCCCTGTGCGATGTCTGGAGACTGCTCGTTCAAGGAAACCAATACCGCGCAAGTTTGGGAGTCAAATCCGAATTTGGCGCGCGTATAACCGATATCTTTGATGGTTTGACGCGCAATCGCCTGGATATCGACATACTCCGAGCGGCTGCTGATTTCGCCAATGACAAGCACAAGACCTGTAGCAACCGAAACCTCGCATGCTACGCGGGCATTCGGATCATTCGCCAAAAATGCATCCAATACGGAGTCTGAAATTTGATCACAAATTTTATCCGGATGACCTTCTGTAACAGACTCGGATGTAAATAAGCGGCGACCCACTGGATTAGACATAAGAATAACCTCCTAAGGCTAGTATTCATAAATACACGCATAAGTACACATACAAAAAATCAACCTTTTCCGCTTGGAAAAGGTTTCTTTGGCTGTTACCTTCTTTATAGTATGTTACTGGATTTGTCTAAGTGTGTCAATAAATTATGATAATTTCCAACAATAATTAACACAGGTGTCACGATTACAGGTTAAGCATCATTTCCTCGGCTTTTTTAATCAAACGTGCTGTAATCGTGCCTCCAACCGCACCGGCATCCCTCGATGCAATATGTCCCCAGTAATCTTCCTTTATGGAATGCGATGGAAGCGATCCTAATTCCGTAGCAAATTCCACGTTCATATTGGCCGCCTGCTTACCAACCGGGAGTCCAAGCTCCGCAGCGATCTCATATTTTAATACATCCAATGCCTTTCCGCTTTCCGGTACCACTTTTTTGTTGTTATTCTTAGCCACTACGAGTACCTCCTTTTTCGGAATGTAGTCATAGTGTTTCCTCTATGTAGACAAGCAAACGTATGAATGACTGGAGAAATGGGTAAAATTATGGAGTAACCTTGGAACCGTCGGCATTGGTTAACAAATAATTCCCGCGAACCATGACATAGATGTCTTGATTGGATTTCGGATCAGGCTTAATCCCGCGTCCCTCACGAGGAACAATGAGCAAATGGTTAAGTTCAACGCTTGTTCCTGCAGTAATATCTTTACCGGCCGTTACATCGGCAATTCCGTCTGCTGTAGAGCTAAAGGCAACTGCCTTTCCTGTTCGAACGATAATCTCGGCGCCTGCGCCGCCAAAAAGTAATTGGCCTTGCTCCAGCTTAATAACGGTAAGTCCAGAATTGGATACGGCAGGTTGGGTAGAATCACCTGTTCCGGAAGATGGAGCCGATCCGGTTTTGGCTAACTCCGAAGCGATGATCTGTCTGATTTTTTCTTCATTGAAGGTTTGTTTAGCGAGTTCATCAGCAATTTTATTTGCAATATTTTGGTCGAAATAGCTCTTCGTGATGACCGGGTCATCTACCGAGCCGGGAACAGTACCGCCTTGGGGTGCATCGGCGTGGGCAAGGAGGATACCATTGATTCCAAAAATCAATACTGAGGCCGCAATCAGCTTTTTAATATTCAACACAAACCAACCCTCTCTCTTTTAAAGTAAAAAAGAAGACCCGAAGGTCTTCTTTCTTAAAGCTGGGGTTCAATAATATTAATTATGAACCAGAACGATCGATTTGTACTTCAGTAGAAGCAGACTTACCGCTAGGTGCAGTCAATACCAAGTCAAATTGAGCAACGTTGCTACCAAATGTAACTGTACCATCTTCACTAATTTCTACCTTGTTGGCATTAGCATCAGTTATATTTGAATTTACAAGCGAAATGTTTTGAGCTGTAAAGATCACACCATAGATGTTTTTGTAATTGATCAAATTGAGACCATCAACTTTAACACCATAGTTATCGACGATTTCAAAGTCGCCCAAACCGCCTTTAGGGTTAGCAGTGAACTCATCAACCACTTTTACATTACCGCTGGCGCTAGCTGCAACTTTAACCTTTTTGTTGTTAGCCACTACACTTTCAATGCTAACAGGATCATTCTTAGTAGTTACAGTAGCAGATACAGTCTTAGACTCGCCTTTTAAGTTGGTATAGTTTACAGTAATTGTAGATGTACCTGTTTTGTAACCAAGCACATACCATTTACCTGCAGCGTTTTTACCAACTACAGCAGAGTTCGGATTGGAGGAAGTTACATTCTTAATGAAGTCATCAGGAATAGCAACTTTATCTCCAGCCGCATTCGTTACTGTAAGGTTAATGCGTTTTTTCAGCGGGCTCTTGGATGGGTCACCGACATTTGCTTTGTAAACATCATTAGTAACAGATTCAGCAAGCTTACTATCTTTGGTGTTGTAAATATCACCAAGAGAAACCAAGCTATAAGTCAGATCTTCATTGACTTTAGTACCTTGAATTTGTTTCGTTGTAGTTGTTAATACAACGTCTTTTCCATCTTCATTCTTAACAATTTGAATTTTCAGTGTTGCTTGTTTTCCTTCGGCACCTGGTTTAGCCCAAATTCTCAGACCCTCGTTAAGTTGTTTGAAGGAATTATTAGCCCACTCATCTTTGTTGCCGAAAGTAAAGGATTTAGTAGCATCAACCAATACATTTTCAGGTTTAGTTCCATCTTGATTGGATTGGCTGTCGTCATCCTTTGTTATATAGAAGAAGTTCTCACCTGCAGGTGCTTCAAGAGCTACATATACACTGTAATTTACAGTAGTCCCAACATTTTTGTTTTTATCTGTACCCAAGTTGTAATCCATTTGTTTTCCATACTGATCTTGGATCACGTATTTGAAGCTGCTATATGCATTTGGAATGATAGCTTTCGCAACTGGCGTAACTTCTCTGATTCTGTCAGGTGTACGAACATCAGAAATCGTGTAAGTTTTTGTAGCCGTGCTTTGTGCATTGGCTGTAGCAATATACGCCGTAACGGTAACCGAACCCTTCGAAGTACCATTGATGTTTTTCAGACGAATAGAGCCTTTGTGAGCACCAGTTTCCTCGATTTTTACATTGCCACTGTTTTCAACACCGGAAATATTGAATTTAATTCTCTCACGGTTGGTGTCATCAGTCAGGTCGTCTACGCTCAGTTGATTTCCTTGCTCATCATAAGCGATGATCGGGATATAAACATCATAGTCGCCAGCAGCAATTACATCATTGGAGTCGCCGATTTCTACTTTGGTTGCAACTTTAGCAGATTTAATGGAAACCTTGCCTGTTGCTGTAGCTGCCTGGCTAGTAACTGTGAACGTGTAATCGCCAGACTTATCGATGTTATCGTTCAAGGAAATCTTCAATCTCGGGACATTGCTGCCGTTATCTTCGATATCCTTGTCAACGATAGTGCCACCGCTCTTGTTTTGTCCAACATAATCATTCCAGATTACGTTAACTTCATTTTCCTTGAAGTCAGGGGAATCGTAAGCGATGTTGCTGCCATATTGATCATACAGGTTCAGATCAAATGTTGCATAATCACCTTTGCCAGTGATTGCTTTCGCTTCCTTATTGGAATATGTTGCTTCACCCAACTCTAATTTTTGAAGAATCGGTTGCGTACCCAGCTTAAAGTTTTTGGAAACTGTAATATGCTGATCGTTATTCACAACCGTTACAGGGATAACGGAAACCCCTTGTTGAGCATCACCATTAGACTTAGTATCCAAAGTCAAAGCAAGGATACCATCATCTTGACGGCTGATTTTCTTGTAAGTAGCAAGGGAAGTATATACAGTATAAGAGCCGCCGGAGAAGGAAGCATTCTCGCCGTATTGGTTTTTCGCAGCAAGCTTGATAACTACGCTGGAAGAATAAGCGATCGTATCGCTAGTTGTCAGGAAGTCGATGCTCTTCAGCTGCTCGTCTTCAGCAGTGAATTTGGCAACCGTTTTGTCAACTGCAGCTGCATCCAAGCCGCCCAATGTTACAGTGTACTCGCCAGCACGAACCTTGGAATCAGTCAAAGTCAGAACAGCAGATTGTTTGTCTTCAGCCCACTCAACAGTAACTGGAACGTCAGCAGACCCTCTAGAAAGCTTAAGTGTAGCCTTCTCAGTGTCAACATCTCTGTCCAATTTCACTTCAACTTTCTGAACGCCGATTGCTTTTGCGGAAGCAATAGATGCTTTTTCAGGTTTGTTGAGGTTTTTGAATTGTTCTTGAGCTGCATAAGATGCAAGCACCAACAGATCGCGAGTTGCAGCGGAAGTACCACCGAAAGTACCATCAGGACCGCTAGTCAGGATTTGTCTCTCGATTGCGAGCGCAACATATCCTTTAGCCCAGTCGGATACAGTATGGTCGCTTACGCCTGGAGTTGCTTTAGCTTGAGCGTCAAGGCCAAGACCGCGCAGCAAGAAAGCAGCAAGCTCTTGCTTTGTTACTTCGCCAGCAGGGTTATATTGACCAGGCGCATAGCCGTCAGTCAAACCTGCAGCTTTCAAAGCTTCGATGTAAGGAAGAGCGTAGCCGTTAGCCGGATCGTCAGCTTTCACATCGGAGAAACTGGAAGTTGTCAGGGAAGTGTCAACATCCAATTTGAAGATCAAAGCGGCGACTTTCGCAAATTGAGCGCGGTTCATTTTGTCGTTAAGACCAAATACGCCCTCGCTTACGCCATCAAAGATACCAGCAGAAATCAATGCATCAAATTTAGCTCTAGTAGCTTCATCCAGATCTTTCAGATCGCTGAAGCTGGAAGAATCTTTTGCAGCTTCTGCACCCAGCGCTACGGAAGAAAACATCGAGAATGCCATAGCCAGGGATAAAATAGCAGATAAACTTTTCTTCATAACCTTTTTTTCTCCTCCTCGAATATCTTTCGGTTGTTGAGAGTTCTGTGTAGATAAACTATAGCTCGATTCCCTCATTAGCCGATTCACCCCCTTCCCAGAGTTGAGCGAAATGATTTTTATTAGTTATGTCTGCAATGTATAAATTGCAGAAACTAGTAAACAATAATAGAGAGTCGCATGCCATTTAACATTATACACCGACACGCTACCAAGGTAAAGAGTTAATTTTGAGAAAATTATCCAAAGGGTTAACTCTTGGCTTGTTATTGTTTAGTTTCATTGTATTAAACGCACTGTTTTCGAAAAAGTTGCGCTTTCTGAAAAAACTTTTATAAGATTTTTCGCAGCTACACAGTATGTATTCTGAGTATATCAACTTATCTATCAACATGTTGTATCGTACGTTTAACAAGGATAGTATACAACTATATCATACACTTAGTCATTACGAATAATTTTCCATAATTGTCACTCAAAAGCCGCCAACTCATGTTTCTAGATCCATGCTGTTGGCGGCTTCATCACTTATTTAGGAAGCTTCTTCTGCTGTTTCAGCACGCGCTCCAATACAGCTGCCGCCTGCACCCGCGTAAAGTTTTGCCGCGGATCGAAACGGTAGGTTGCTTTCTTTTGTCCTGTAAGAAGCACGTTCTCAATTCCTTGGATCAAACCGGCCTTAGTGACGGCTTCCACCGATGGTGAGGCATAAAAATCAATTTCAGAGCCATCGGTAAATTGTTTTTGCAATGCTGCGATCGACTTTGCCGTATCGGAAGATAGTTTAAGTTCCGCTGCCCTTGCAATCATCACAGCCGCATCCTGACGCGTGATCGCACTTCCGGGGTTAAACAAGCCTCCGGCGTTTCCTCTAACGATTCCGGCTCTGGCTGCGGTCTCGATGTATTTATAATCATACAAAGGATTAGTACTGCCGGTAGCCGGAACATCTCTAAACGTTTGAGTACCGCTATAGTTCAAAGGCAGATCAAAAGCTTTGACCAGCACCGTTGCAAATTCCCCGCGAGTAATGGGCTCGTTAGGGACAAACAAAGCGGGTGATTTGTTATACATGTATCCTTTGGAGTACAGCGTATCTAAAGTATCTCTTCCCCACTCATGGCTGGTAATATCATTGAAGCTGTCGTACATGTACATGACCTGGAAATAGCCGAAGTGATCGATAGGCACCGTAATCGTGTTTTTCTTCGGATCGACGACACCGCCGATATTTTTCCACGCCAACGTGGTCATGCCCCGGTAATCTTCAAAGATATCTAATTGATACACCGTTACATACTTCCAGGAATCTTCGCGAATGCTGTTATCGTATTTCAGTGTCAACTCTCCGCGCTTGGTAGGCACAACCATATCCTTTAAATCGTTTACGGTTCTTTTTTGATAGAAGCGCACATTGCTGGAGCTGCCATCCACATTGTACGGATCTTGTCCGGTACCTGTCAACGCTTCCTTTAGCTTATCCGTATCCATATAATCGTTCTCTTTAATATAACCGGCATTGATCCAATACAGCTGGCTGATCGGTCTAAACTTCCGAGTCGGCTCCTCTAAGAAAAAGCTGGCGCTTGCATCGCTGAGATAGTCTTTGCTAACTCTTCCATCCTTCGTATTGGCTATCCCAAAGAAAATCTTGCGATCGCCCGTCAAATATTGCTGCTGCGCTGTAGGGTCATTGCGCATCAGCTTCGTATCTTTGGGGAACGTAAGCTCCAGATCGCCTTCAAACAGCTTATATTTGTTTTGAAGCGGCATCAGCATTTGGGCGCCCTCGATCGAGGTGTTAACGTTATTCACGACGAAGCTGCCTTTTGTCTGCTCCGTACCGCGAATTACGGTAAAATTGATTGTGTTGTTTCCGGACTTCAAATTTTGATAACGGTAATAAAAATAAGGCTTGTTATCGGCCGGATCAATCTTGCTCCGGACAACATCATTTTTACCGAATATAACGCTGTCCGCATTCTCGGCCTCTAATTTAATATCCACAAAATTCCCATTGACCTTTGCCTGCTGCTGGTTGCCGACTTGGATCAATTGAGGCAGAATGACCCGATACGGAACCGGTTCGCGGGATATCGTAATCGTTCGGATTTCGGTGATACCTGTATTATTCGAGATAAGGAATTCAAAAACCACATCCCCGTTAAACGGCAGCGAAACGGGATTGGTTGTGAACCCGCCAGTAGAGGTATTGATATTTAAATATTGGACCTGTCCGCTGGCGGGAGAAGCGGGATAGCCCCAGCCTGGACCGGAACGAGCATCAAAAGTCAGAACAGGGTTCCCCTGAGTATCCGTCTTGCGCACATTTAATCGGATCGTGTCCGCATTCGTGAACATTCCGGTAAAAGATACTTCAGATGCATTAGTAACATATTTGTCCGGAGTCTGCGCTTTAGTAAACTTCTCCAACGGAGTAGGCAATATATCCCCTGCAAAAGCAGGAGTAGGCAGTGTGAATTTGAAAATTTCATACTGTGCCGTTGTTACGACCGTTCCGTTCAGGCGCAAACTGAATTTGATCGTATTTCTTCCTTCTACAATTAAAGATTCACCTGCCGGCAAAGCCGGAGACCAGGTGCGAGCCGCCCCTAAATCAAGCATCATCGTAGAATCATTGTTAGGGAAATCACCGGCAGTCAAATTGGTCGTTCTGCCATTCACAGCTACCTCTATATTCGGGTATTCAGTAGATGGCAGATTCATAATGCGTGCTTGCAAACAAACGGCACCCGGCGTTCCCCCCACGGTACATGCCGGTGTGTCCAGCGCCACGTTCTTAATCATCATATTGTTATGGAAGTTGATTGGAATGACATAAGGCGTGCTGGTGATCGTGACAGGGAAATCCAACCGTCCGTTGCTATCTCCGTTTGGCACAACGGATAATGTTGTATTGCCATCCCGAATTCCGCTCAATTGAAATTTCCATTTTTCCTCAGTGCCGACCGTACCGACATGCGTTGCAGTGAAATTGGTAGGCGTACCAGCAACATTCGCTACCACCGTGCCTGTTGCGGGATTAACATTCGTCGTATAAACGAAGAATTCCGAAGGAAGCTCATTGATTTCATTTCCGCCGTTCTCATTCAGCGCTACTTCAATAGGCACTCCCAAAGCGTCATTACCTAGATTTTTAGTAACCTTGGTGACATAAGGGGCTGTCGGATCGTAATAATTGAAATGAAAAACTTGCTGCGGCACCTGACCGATCAAACCCGTACCGGTAAAGAATGTGATAATAATCGTTTGCTTCCGGTTTGTCGGCAGAGCAAGCGGAACGGATCCCAAATCAAATATTTTATAGTGTGATGTAGTCTGGAGAACAGGCAGCGCCGATGGTCCTGTAAAATCAACGCGAGTCGTGGGCCCGTTCACTACTTGAATATCAGCGTACACATATTTGGTCACCGTGGTTGATCCCGTTTCAAAATCAACCTTAAGCTTCCCTGTAAGAATGGCCGATGTTTGATCCAGTTGAGGCAATGGGTCGTTCACCAGCTTTTGAGGGGTCGACCCTGGAGCCGCGGATTGGATGGCTCCATCGTACAAAAACGGACCGCCGTCATTAAAAACAAATTTGCGTGTCAGCGTATACGAATTCGTACTGTTGCTCGCAACAATTTTAAAAATATTGTCCCCCGCCTGCATATTGAATTCACCATTGCGGCTTGGGATAAAGGTGAAGTCTCCATTGCTGCTGCGGTATGCGGTGATCGGATTGGATTGCCCTAACAAATACCCTTGTATAGTCGTCGCATTAGGCGATTTCCCCGTAATGGTATAGGCTGTTTGGGTAGGATCCTGCGGATACATAAGATTGTCGTCCAAAGGAACCTGGTTAAATCTTAAATCCGTAATGTTCGTCGTAGGCGTAAATGTAATATAAGCAGGTTGTGAAGCCAGCCGGGTCACATCTCCCGTGAAGAACGTAATTTTATTAGTACCTTCCGTTAATTGGACATTATTAAAAGTAATCTCATAAGCAGAGCTGCGATTCCCTTTGTTTGTTCTGTTTTCTACCGGTGCCCCGGGATTTGTGCTCAAATTCTCAATCTCATAATAAATGCCTGCAATCTCCGAATCGTCAATGTTGTCAACTTCGACGGTTATATCCACATATTCGCTGGTTACCGGCGTTGGGCTGCTTTCATTGATGCTGAAACCCTTAACCTTTAAGGTGGTTGCAGCAAAAGCTGTTGTCAGCGGAACCATCATCGAAACCAGCATAGCCATGATGACAAAGATACTGACGAATCGCTTCTTCATTTGTTTCAATGGTCTTTTCCTCCTTATGTATAAAAAATGCATTATCAGCGGGAATGAATGCTATGTTCTCTTGGATTACCTCCTTTTTTTGCAAGATCATGCATGAGTATTAACCATTTCCCAAAAAGCTGCGTGTACATTTGTTATCGGCTGGGAAGAACAAAAATGTTATAGATTGGGTACAAAAAAACGGAAGTCACAAAAAATCCCAGACCTTAAAGGTCTGGGATTCGGTATTGGTATTATTGTTATTTTGACACTCTTGAACGGTCGCTCAACTGCATCGTTTTCATACGGATTTTGTTTAAAAATTTGAGTACAGGCTTCCTCGTCTTGCTGATAATGCCGATCGCCTCTGCCCCGAGAACCAGAATGCACAACAGCACGACCACGAGAATGACCGCTCCCCAAAGCGTTTGCTGCTCCGACATATAGGACAGCAGGACGGCTGAGGAGCCGAACAGCAATGCAATGCCATAAATAATCAATACCGTTGTACGATGGCTGAAACCAAGCTGCAGCAGGCAATGATGCAGATGGCTTTTGTCCGCGACCGAGATCGGCAGATTGTTAACCCAACGTCGCAAGATGGCGAAGAAGGTGTCGGACAGCGGCACCCCGAGAATCATAACCGGCACAAGCAGAGATACCACCGTCGCTTGCTTAAAACCAAGCACAGATAAAGTAGCCAAGCAAAAACCAAGGAACAATGCACCGGAATCGCCCATGAAAATTTTTGCCGGATGGAAGTTGTAGAACAGAAAGCCTGCAATGCTGCCCAGCAAAACCACACATAGCAAAACAACCGTTGTATTGCCCATCATTAAAGCGAGCACAAGTATGGTGGTGGTCGCAATGCCCGAAACCCCGGCAGATAGACCGTCAAGACCATCGATCAGATTGATGGCATTGGTAACGCCCACGATCCAGAAGATCGTCAACGGTACGGAGAGCCATGATAACGAAATTGTTCCGTCTCCGAACGGCACATTGACAAGTTCAATGGTCACTCCTGAATAAACAACGACGCAGGCGGCCAATATTTGACCCAGCAGCTTGATTTTGGGCGATAAATCATAGCGGTCATCGAACGCGCCGATCAGAACAACGATCGCCCCCCCGACCAGAAGCCCGAATACTACATCGTTCTTTAGCGAATCGATAGCCGGGGAAATAACAAAATAAGCTCCAATAAATGCAATAAATATGGCAAGTCCGCCCAACCTCGGCATAATGCGGTTATGTACCTTGCGGTGATTCGGCGCGTCAACGGCCCCGACCCAAAAAGCAAAGCGTTTCACTAGCGGCGTCATAAGCAAAGCGATAAGTAATGCAGTGACAAAGCCGATTCCGTATAACAAATTCATGTGTATGTTCACAGCCCCTTTTTCTATGAAAACCCCAAACACTCCAAATTATACTCTGATGGTTTTGGAAATACCAATACCAATTTTGTGCGGTTTTAGCGGTTTTCAGGTTGTTTTCACAGTTTCAGTCAAGGTTTCTGCACATTTTCTTTTTCACGGATGACTTTCAAAGCGAATTTCGGCAGCACGAGCATTCTTTTATACCGCCAAGGCTCCTGCAACAACCGATAGAACCATTCGAGCCTCAACTTTTGGAACAACACTGGCGCGCGCTTTAACTTCCCCGACAATACGTCAAAGCTGCCCCCGACTCCCATCATTACAGGTACACCCAGCTGATTCTTGTACTTTGCAATCCACGGCTCTTGTTTGTCCGCCGACCGACCGACCAGCAGAATATCAGGTGCTGCGGCACGAATAGCTTCAATAACACCGGCTTCCTCTTTTTCACCAAAAAAACCATCCCTGAAACCGACAAGCTTGATTCCCGGATACAGCTCCTGCAGCCGGGTCGCCGCTGCCTCAATGACATCGGGGGCTGCGCCGACAAGGTATACTTTCCAGCCCTGCCGTTCACCTGCCTTCATTAATTCTTGAATCAGATCAAACCCCGTTACACGTTCCGCGACAGGATTGCCGACATAGCCGGAAGCCCACACGACACCTGCCCCATCGGGAACAACAAGCTCGGCTTCTTTCATCATTTGCATATAATCCGGATGTTCAAGCGCAGTCATGACCATAATCGGATTGGCCGTAATGACCTGATGCGGCTCACGCCGAGCAATCACTTGGCTCAAATAAGCAACCGTATCTTTCATGCTCATCTTCGAAATCGGTACACCAAAAATGGATACTTTGGGAAAACTCACTGCATCCCACGTCCTTTAGCAAAAAATGATGCGATACGCTCAGCCGGACGCCCTGCTTCAATCTTCAACTGTTCGATCGCCTGCCTCTTGTCCCGCTTCCATGAAGCACCGTCCGCCAGCATTCCCAATGTCTCTTGAGCCAGATCTTCCGATCGGGGCTGTTTGGTAGTGCCGGCCGATTTCATGCCTAGCCGGTTCAAAAACTGATCAATTTTCGGATCATAAGAGAGCCCGACCATGGGGACGTATTGGCTTGCCGCATAGATTAAGGAGTGTAGGCGCATGCCTAGAAGCACCTGACAGGCTGCCACCTCCGCCAGCATATCCTGAGGATGAGTTACCTCCCGCGCTAATGAAAGCCGCTCTTTGTAGATTTCCCCCATCTGTTCCATCACATACAAAGATGCCTTCTCGTCCGACGGCAGATGGAACGGGAGAAATCGAATAACCGCATCCGATTTTTCCAGAACGACCTGAAGAGATTCAGCCACCGCCCTGAGTTCAGAACGGTCCTCGTTCCAAAAACGGACGGAAACCCCAATTACAGGTTTCGTTTCACCGCTCGGAGTTTGTGTCGGTTGTCCGCGCATAGGCAATCCCATTACCGGGTCCGGCACCACTTCCACCTCTGATGGTGATATCCCCATCTTCCCTAGCAAGGCTTTGGATTCCTCATCCCTTACCGTTATAAATGAACTGCGTTGAAAAGCAGACCGAATCCATCCGAAAAATAACCTGCGATGTACCGGACCGATGCCCTGGGAGTAAATAAATACAGGCTTTCCCATCCACTGCGCCAAACGGATGACAGCAATATAATAAGGGATCGTCTTTGGACTCGTTTCATCCTGCAGCAAGCTTCCGCCGCCGCTGATCAGTCCGTCGGCATTCCGTAAAGCCTGCCATACCTCCATGGGCTTCATTCTGTGGACGGCTTCCACTCCATAAGTCCGTGCCGTTTCCGCCGGGTTCACGGACAGAACGACAGGGACGAATGTTACGCCCTGTCGTTCTCCTTGTTCCTGTAGAGCCAGCAGAATAGATTGAAGAACTGCCTCGTCACCGCTATTGTTGAAACCGTAATAACCTGATATCGCTATGCGTTTAACCGAGGTACCCATCGCCGCCAACTCCTTACTACAATTTCCCATACTGCAATGAAACCAATTCCGATCAAGGTTCCGAAAGCAAGCCCGTAGACGACGCGAATGGATGAAATCATCAGCGGCGTATGCAGGTGAGCGAACGTATCGACCACGGAAGCTTGACCGATTACCCCGGCAAGAATCAATAGCAGCGCACTCCGGTATTTATAGCTAAGGTAAGCCCCAAGTATGAAAATCGGGTGTGAAATCAGGAATTCCTTTGTCCGCGGGCGAACCCCGAGCGTATTTTCCAAGAAGGATCGGAAATATCTCTCCAGCGAGGAGGCCTGTCCTTCATTCCCCGTCCGGGACAAATAATAGAAGCCTGCTGCCGCGATAATCGCGGCAGCAATAACCCACAGCACGCTGATATTGGAAGTAAGGATCTGACGCCCGCGAAGGACACGCTCTTTGTAAGTCATTCTCTCGCTAAACAACAGCCAATATAGGCCTGCCAAAGCGATTGGAGCCAAATGCAGCACGCTGACACCACGGAATTGCTGCAGCACCAGCATATAGGTGATTTGATTCAGCAAGCTTACAATAAAGAGAATGCCGATGGCCGACACCAATGTGGTTCGGAGCAGCAGCAGCAGGGCGAATCCGATTCTGGACCCTTCCGCTCGGTCCCATTTTTCCCGGCAGGTACGAATGGCCATCATAATCGCCAGTGTCGGAGCGCAGGTACCCGCGCCCAGCGCCAAAGCTTGCGCGAACAGGCTGGTGTTGAGCACGAGCAATCCCGCAGAGCCCAACATACCGAGCAGAAACAACGCCAAGGCCAGCTCAGGCACGAAATAAGCGATCGTGAGCGCAATCAACGCAACAGCACCGGCCCATACCAGAACCTTTGCGATATTTTGCCAGCTGGAGTATACATACTGGAAGGCTTCCGCCTGTCCCATCGAGTAGCCTGAGGCTTGGATGCGCGGAATTGCGCCATCCGGACCATCCAAAGCGGCATAAATCGCATCAAGCGGATGCAGAATTTGCCCTTTATCGAGGTTTTTGACTGCTCGGGCATTCAGGAACACCATCCGAATGTTGCGGTCTTTCACCGCCAGAACAAAACGGTCCGATACGCCCTGTATACGTCCCTTCAGCTCCTCTTCAGACAAATTCTCCGTCAGCTTCTGGGCATCGGTCTCCGTAAAGGAATGGAGCCTTACCACATTATGATGGATTCGTTTGGCCAAGCCGGCAAAGCCCTTTTGCTCCGTCTTTTGCAGCTCGATAACCGCAAGGCCTATACGATGCTTGCGCATCAGCTCGCCCATTTTGTCCAGATTGGTCGTATCCTTCTCGCTAACGAATCCAGGCACGGTTTCCCCATCCACGATGAATCTCTTGACGCCGAGCTTTCTCAGCTGTGCAAGCAATGCGTCCATCTGGTTCGTATTAAACGGGCGGCGGTTCGACATGCGGACGACAATCGAGAAACCCTCATCCTTCAACATTTGAAGCGTGATAGGATCGGGATCCATCGTTTTGAGCATCGCCTCGTCCATCGCCATTTCAATGATCATGCCAGGCTGATGATTAAAGCTCCAAGATCTGGTTGTAACACCCAAATCATGGAATGTCTGCTCGATGAGCGGCTGAAGTTGAGGCTGCGAATCGGTCTCCGTGAACAAAACATACGTGAAGTTCTCGCCCGGGGAGAACGGAACTTGCATAAGCACAGACGCGTCGCGGGACGAAAACACCTCGATACGGCGGCTGAGCTTCAGCTCATTTAATGTCGCCTCGTATACAGCCACACTTCCCACGCCATGCTGCTTCAGCTTGACAAGCTGGTCACTCACGAATTTACGCGGATTCGTCTGCATATCCGAAATTTCGAGCAAATCGCGATAATCCATGACAAACTCGACCTTACGCCCGGACTGCTGCTCAGTTTGGTAACGTTGATACGCTATGGGAATGGAGGCCAGCACTCCGAGAATGACCAGCCACCACAATCCTTTGCGCGCTAATTGATTCCACTTCATGTACCTTGCCTTCAATGCTGTCAGCTCCCAATGTTAGTGATGGTCAACGCGGGACATGACAGTCTGAACAAGCTTGTCGATCGCATCCGATGCGGCCTGTGCAGAGCTGCCGCGAACAGCGAAGTAAACCTTGATCTTAGGCTCCGTGCCCGAAGGGCGCAAGCAGAACCACGAGTCGTCCTCCAAGGTGAATTTGAGTACATTCTCTACCGGAAGTCCATATAAACCCTGTAAGAAATCCTCCACCTTAGTCACTTGAAGCCCATTTAATTCAACAGGCGGCTGTCTACGCCAATCTTCCATGATCCCCTGAATCTTCTCGACGCCGTCCTTGCCCTTGAGCGTACGCGATTCCAGCCTTTCCAAAAAATAACCATGCCGCTCGTACAATTCCTGAAGCACATCGTAGAGCGTCTTGCCTTTGCTCTTGTAATATGCCGCAGCTTCACAGATCAGCATAGATGCGACAACGGCGTCCTTATCGCGAGCGTAGGTGCCTGCCAAATAGCCGTAGCTCTCCTCATAGCCAAACAAAAACTCGGCCTCTCCGCTTTGTTCGAACTGCGTTATTTTTTCCCCGATATATTTAAAGCCGGTCAGCGTATTAAGCACCTTCGCTCCGTAATGCTCCGCAATGACTGCGCCCATCTCGCTTGTAACAATGGTTTTGACAACCACGCCATTGGCCGGCAGCTCACCCCGCTCCTGCAAACGGCCCAACAAGTAATCAATCATAATCGCACCCGATTGGTTACCGCTAAGAACGAAATATTCTCCATTCGCATCCTTCACCACTGCACCCATCCGATCGCAGTCCGGGTCTGTCCCGATCAGAATGTCAGCGTCAATCTTCTTTCCTTCGGCGATCGCCAGTGCGAAGGCCTCCCGTTCCTCCGGGTTCGGCGACTTCACAGTAGAAAAATTCGCGTCCGGCTTTTCTTGCTCCGCCACCACATGGACTTGTTCGAATCCTATCGCACCAAGTGCGGCGCGTACAGCCAAATTCCCGGCACCATGCAGCGGTGTATAGACGATACGGAAATCATCGCTCATCTCACGCACCAGCTCGGAATTAAGACTCACAGCGGTAACGGCACGAATGTATTCTTCATCCACCGCTTCCCCAATCCATTCCAGCAGCCCGGCTTTCTCCGCATCCGCCCGCGAGCTTCTCTTGACATCGGCAAACGACTCTACACTGCGAATTTCGGCTATGACCTGTTTCGCCTGATCCGGAACAAGCTGCCCGCCATCGCTTCCATACACTTTATACCCGTTATATTCAGGCGGATTATGACTGGCCGTAATGACTACCCCCGCATCGGCATTCAAATAACGTACGGCAAACGAGAGCTCCGGCGTAGTACGAAGTGACTCGAACAGGTAGGCCTTGATTCCGTTCCCGGCAAGCACCTTAGCCGTTTCAAGCGCGAATTCGGGAGATTGATTCCGTGAATCGTAGGCAATGACGACGGATGGCGTTTTTTTACCGGATTTCAGCAGAAACCGGGCCAGCCCTTGTGTGGCCCTTGCCACCGTATAAACGTTCATACGGTTGGTTCCGGCTCCGATTACCCCCCGCAGTCCGCCGGTACCGAATTCCAGGTCACGGTAAAACCGGTCTTCCACTTCTTTAGGATCTCCCGAAATCGAACGAAGTTCTTCTTTCGTCGCTGCGTCGATAGCTTCATCATTTAACCAAAGTTCATATTGCTCTTGCACTCGCGTTTGAGAATTCATTATTCCGTCTCCTCCACCCTAATTTTTATGTATGAATGTGAAATATGATCGGTCTTATTCTCTATCCTTCAGAGCAAACATCAATTCCCCTTCGGCCACCACCTTATCCCCGACTTTGGCTGTTGCCTGTCCCTTGCCGATGCTTCCTTTCAAGCGGGTAATTTCCACTTCCAAGGTTAACGTATCGCCGGGAACCACCTGACCGCGGAACCGGAAATTATCAATTCCCGCAAAAAAGCCAAGCTTTCCGCGATTGGACTCCACCATTAGCATGGCGACGCAGCCAACCTGAGCCAAGGCCTCCACAATCAACACTCCCGGCATAACGGGATACCCTGGAAAATGTCCCTGAAAAAAGGGTTCGTTCATCGTTACGTTTTTGATACCCGTGGCTTTTACGCCGGCTTCCACTTCCAAAATTCGGTCCACCAGGAAGAACGGGTACCGGTGAGGAATGATTTCTTGAATTTGTACAGCATCTAACAAGGTTGTTGCTCCTTTCACATGGTATAAGTTCGATCTTATTAACTGAAACTAAGAATGTCCCTTCATGATCTGCAGTAATGAAGGTTGATATAAGGGAGCTTATGTACAGGATTGCCGCAGACGGCAGGCCTTGACATAAGCTCTTTTTTTAAAAAAGTTAATCCGCATTCAGACTTCGTTGATTCAGCACATAAAACTGTAGAATATAAATAACCGTTGTCACGAAAGAAACGATAATTACAAACCATAGGTAAGCATGGGCGTAGGGGAGCTGGAAAACGATAAATAAAATGGCTACGTAATATAACACAGTGGTCAGCTTGCCCAAAACATTGGCAGGGACCGTCTTTTTTCCCCGAAAATGGAAGAATGCCGAACCAATAATCATCCCCGCATCTCTTAAAAACATGGCCATCGCGGCCTGCCATGAAATCATTTGGGAAAACACCAATGACAAAAAGACGGTGATCATCATCAATTTATCCGCAAGCGGGTCCAACATGCTGCCCAACGGCGTAACAAGCTTGCGCTTACGCGCAATATAACCATCCAGCACGTCGGTCAGTCCGGCAAGCAAAAGTACAAAAAAGGCTAACTTTATGTAACCAGCCCCAAACACAATCAAGTAAACCGGAATCAGTACAAACCGGCATAGCGTTAGGATATTGGGCAAGTTCCACAACAACTGGTTTTCCCCCTCCAGATCGTCAGGCCAGGCCGGCACTGTTCGTTATCCATTCTTTCTACATCCGTTCCCATCCTTACATTATACCGTTATGAGAATAAAAATAAAACTCCCTCTTAGGGGAGTTCAGGAATCAGAATATATAAGATCGAATATGTGACGCCAAGTATGGACGTCGAACATTTCATAGAAGCTCTGCTTGCCGACATATACATATCCAATCGTAAGGCCTATAAAAAGCGCTGCCGCGCATGCAAGAGGGAACCACGTCCACCTGATCATCCGACGGAACGCTTTATTCCGCTGTTTCGATCCTTCAGACGCCTCTTTTCGGGGTTTGCTCAAGTTACCAACCTCACTTTACACATTGCCGCTAGCCACGCAAACTGTTAGCCAAATTCATCATTTGATCGGATGAGCTGATTGCCCGGGAATTCAATTGAAACGCTCTCTGTATCGAGATCAGTTCCGTCATCTCATCGGATAAATTGACGTTGGATTGTTCCAGGAAGCCTTGGCGAACCGTAATCGGATCAACCTCATTATTCGCAGCGGTAACGGTTTGAAGAATCTCCTCTTGCTGAGCCGGCGTTATATTCCCCGGCAGACTGTAAAGATTATCTCCCAGCTGCTGCAATAGTTGGGGACGAACGGCACGCACCAATTTGATCTGTCCAACCTCGATCGGAGCTGCTCCTGGTTCCGTCTCGTTATAAGCCATGATCACTCCGTCAGGACTGATTTGGATTCGATGGTTGATCGGTATGCGTATCGGATTATCATCGGTTCCCATCACATAATGGCCGTCTTTCGTAGTCAAGAGCATGTTATCCGGGTCCAGCGGATCCGCCGAAGGAGACAACTGAAAGGATCCATTGCGGGTCCACCTTGTGGCTTGCACCGGATTATTATCGGCATCCAAAACAACGGTGGATATCTCGAACAATCCGCTGCCTTCAATAGCCATATCCAATGGACTATCCGTAGCCTGGAGTGAGCCCTGAGCAAGGTTCAGTTGTGCCGCAACCAGCTTGGCGCCCCAGCCTTGATTGTATCCAAGCGGTGTAAGCCGCCCTTCCCTTTGGAAGCCTTGCGGCTGCTGCTTTACGCTGGTAAGCACGTCTTGAAAGGAGGCTTCACGCCGTTTGTATCCGGTCGTATTCACGTTAGCGATATTGTTGGCTGCCAAATCAAGCTTCTGCTGCAGCGCGTGCATCGATACCGACGATGTAATCATGGAGTTGTTCATGTCCTACCTCCTAAACTCGTCCAACTTCGTTGACGGCCTTTTCCATGCTTTTATCGTAAAACTGAATCATCTTCTGATTCGCTTCATAGGCCCGCAGAGCAGCCATCATATCGACCATGGATTGGCCTGCATCGACATTGGAGCGCTCGATGTAGCCTTGACGCACTTCCACCTGATCATCTGCATTAATCGGACGAAAAGCCCCCTGATCCAATGCATTCAAACGGTATAAACCGTTCCCTTCGCGAATCAGCTGATTCGGGTCCTCCACCCGGGTAATCATCAGAGCCATCGGCTCGCCGTTTGCGCCAAGCAATGGCTGACCCTCCGCATTGATAAACTGTCCGGTCCGCGTAATGCGGAAATTCGTAATCGGAGCTCCCGTTCCCGGTTCTACCAGAACGATAGGTTGTCCATCACGCCCCAGCACTTGATGGCCGTCGCCATCGATCAATTGGCCATTCGCATCCAAAGAAAACTTGCCGTTCAAAGTATAGCGTTCCTCGCCTGCAGCATTCAAAATAGTAAAAAACGCCTGCGGCTGAATGACACGCTGGCCGTTCGCGTCCACATATTTGCCTGAGCTGTCAAAAACGGCGCCGGGCACCTGAATGTTCGAAACTAAAGCAAAGTCAAAAGGATTGTTCGTTTCTTGAAGGTCGCCTTGTGCGTGAAGAGACACATTCTCCTCCGCGAGAACGCCGGTATTTAGCCGCCCCAAGGAAACCGAACCGGGCTCGTCCTTGCCATTTCGCACCCGTGAGATCAAAATTTCAGGAAATGAACGGTTAATCCCGTTGCCTCCCTTGAAGCCCGGCGTATTGATATTGGCGATGTTATTAGTAACAATATCGTGTTTACGCTGCTGGGCAATCATGCCGGATGCGGCGGTGTACAAGCCTCTTAACATGGATCCTTTGCCTCCTGTATGATCTGAATTACTTAAATTTTCTTTTAGATACCTTATCCAGGTTGTCCAACATAATGCCGGTACCCTTAACCACGCAATGCATCGGATCTTCAGCAATCAAGACAGGCACTTTAAGCTCCTCGGCCAGCAGTTGATCGATTCCGTGCAGCATCGCGCCGCCGCCCGTCAGAATGACGCCGCGATCGATAATATCCGCCGAAAGTTCCGGAGGCGTTCGTTCCAGCACGCTCTTGGCCGCCGCTACAATGGAAGATACCGGCTCCCAAAGCGCTTCTTGAATTTCTTGCGAGTTGATCGTAATCGTCTGCGGCAATCCGCTCACCATATCTCTGCCGCGGATATCCATCGTTTCTTTCTGTCCGTCGGGATGTACCGTTCCAATACGGATCTTGATGTCCTCGCTTGTCCGTTCACCGATTAAAAGCTTATATTTGCTCTTGATATACTTCATAATGGAGGAGTCAAACTTGTCCCCGGCAATTTTAATGGAAGAGGAGGTGACGACGTCACCCATCGACAAAACAGCTACGTCTGTCGTCCCTCCGCCGATATCCACCACCATGTTTCCGCTCGGCTGAAATATATCCATACCGGCACCGATCGCCGCTGCCTTGGGTTCCTCTTCCAAGAACACTTCCCGCGCTCCGCTTCTTTCGGCTGCTTCCCGAATTGCCTTTTGCTCCACGGAGGTAATGTTGGTCGGAGCACAAATCAGGATGCGGGGATGACTGTACCATTTCCTGCCTCCAACTTTATTAATGAAATATTTGAGCATCATTTCAGTAATTTCAAAGTCGGCGATAACGCCTTCTCTAAGCGGGCGAATGGCAATGATATTGCCGGGTGTCCTTCCTACCATGCGGCGTGCTTCCTCACCCACGGCCAGCACCCGCTTCGTTTCGCTTTCGATGGCAACGACGGACGGCTCATCCAGGACTACGCCCCGCCCTTTCACATGAATCAGGACGTTCGCAGTCCCTAGATCTATGCCGATATCCTTGCTTAACATCCAATAATCCTCCCTAGCCAACCGTCCATCTCATTGAAGAAGCGGCACTCCTATAATATACGTTACTTAGGTAATTTCGCCATGAATTTGAAAATTCCTCTTTTTGTCCGTGATTTTTCGACAATAATCGCTTCATTTTTATCGGTTCGGGAGCGGGATCGTACCGTCAGTGCACAGGGGCATCCGGATTGGGCAAAAAGTCAGCTCATCCGCCGCTCCGTGCCGCTCACGGTACGGCCGGGAAAGCGTCTGCATACGCCTGTGGCTTTGGCTAAAGTGCTTTGAGGCTGTAAGCCGTACATCGCTTCATTTTACGGTGACCAGCTTCTCTTGCGCCTTCGGGCTGCGGGTTTTGCGGTACTTGATCTTGGTCGCTTCCCCACCGCGCAGGTGACGAATCGATTTGTGGTACTCCAATATGTGCTTCACCTGGTTGGCCAGCTCTGGATTGATCTCCGGCAAGCGCTCCGTTAAGTCCTTGTGCACCGTACTCTTGGAAACGCCGAATTCTTTAGCAATGGTGCGAACCGTATGCTTGGTTTCTACAAGGCAGCGGCCAATCTTTATGGTTCGCTCTTTGATGTAATCGTGCACTCCCCTCGCCTCCCTACTCGAGTTAGTTTGGTACATTATATGAGGGGTGTGCACTTATATTCTTTGTTTCACAGGCCTGACAAGCCCGGAGAACACATTTATTTTCAAGGACAAGTCCTTGTTTTAAAATGGACAAGCGGCAGTTGAGCCGCAAAAAAAGGCAGGAGAGATCATTTCCCCCTGCCTTAGAGCGACTTAAGCGAACTCTTATTGCTCTGTAATATAGTTTTCCGGATTAACGGCCGGGCCTCCCTGGCCTTGGCGCAATTCAAAATGAAGGTGTACGCCTTGTTCTTTCTCCAGCTCATTGCGGCCCGCTTTAGCGATCACATCGCCCTTTTTCACTTCCGCGTCCTTGGCCACATTCACTTCGGACAAGCTTTGGTAGACGGAAACGAGACCGTTGCTGTGCGAGATTTCAATGAGATGGCCTACAATTGGATCCTTCTGTACGGTGGTAACCTTGCCGCTCATAACAGCCATAACGTCAAACGTTTGATTGTCCGGTCTGGCAAAATCCATTCCGATGTGCGGCGTGAACGTATCGCCATACTCTACCATGGCCGCTTGCCTTACATCGTTCGCAGCCTTGTTGTCAAAGAAATGGAGGACGACGTCCAACTCGTTCTTGTCTTTAAACGGCCATTGCATCGTTTCCTGATTGGCATTGGTGGCTACGGCGTCCTGGCCTGTAACGCTGTCTGTGACGGTACCGGACTGGGTAGTGTCGGGGCCGGTTTTGTCAGACGTCAACGTCCCCGCTCCTTGGTACACCCACATGACGGTTAGAATGATTGCCGCTGCTGCCATGTACATTGCCGGAAATACCCACTTTTTGGCGAGCAATCTTTTCCAGGATGAAGATGTGCTTTTTTGCGCTCCTTCGATAGATTTAGGAGCATCTTCTTGTTTTGGCAAATCTCTTTTATGTTCACTCATATGTATATCACCTCGCTAACCATTCTTGCCAGATTCGCGAGATTTATACGCAGGAAAACCTATTTTATTAGAAACTTTTTCCTTTCAGTAGATTCGAAGCTTTCCCAAGCTCTATGCCCGTATAATAATACTTAACGATTTCCTCCGCTTTCCGTGATTCCTTGGCCATGCCGTTGGCCCCCCACTGACTCATCCCGACTCCGTGCCCATAACCGAAAGTGGTAATCTCCCACTTGCCGTTCGTATATTTCCATTGGAATTGGCTGGAATTCAACCCGAGCTTCTCCCGGACCTCCCGGCCCGTAAACAGCTTTCCATTGATAGAGAGCTTCTTGATCCGGTTCCCGGCGCTTCGCTCGATCACCTTTATCGAGGATGTATTGCCCGACGTAACCGGTATAGCCGAAGAAAGTCCCAGCATGCGCTGAAGTTCTTTCCCCGTTAGGGTAATCGTCTCTTTATACCTGGGGGACAGCTTGGCATCCCACGGACTGGCTACGCTTCGCAAATAAGGAAGCGCTACGTTCCAATAGTCTTCCGAATTTTCCGTATATCCGTTGCTGGTAGAGAAAAAACTGGCTTCAATCGGTTGTCCCTGATAAGTTAAAATGATATCTTTCGTTTCCGTTACGGCACGATTCAGCTTTTCCATATAAGAGACATAGTTTTCCTCGCCCCATCGCTGCTTTAGTTCCTGATCCGTCACATAAACCTGGTGTGCGGTCGTATCCGTGACCATAGCTTCGGGAACCGGTACGCTGCTCTGATCGCCGTCCAAGAGTCGACGCAGGATATAGGTACGCGCCGCCATGGCCTGAGCCTTGAGCGCCTCGAGCTCAAACTCCATCGGCATTTCGGCGGCGACCACGCCCCGTACATATTGCTCCAGGCTCACCAGCTCTGTTCTTTTTTCCTTGGCTAAGTAAACGGGGATCCAGGGCGGTTCTCCCTGACGGGAGACCTCCATACTGTCTTTTATATTCACTGTATCCGGCACCGGCGCGCTTCCGGGAACGGTTCTAACGAGCAGCGCAGGCATCAGCACAACGACTGCCGTGAAGCTCGCCAACCATACGGCGAACCAGCGAATCCACGATTTCTGTGGCCGATTAGGCTGCTTGTACTTCATGCTGCTCCTCCATCTTTCTGTCCTCCGCATCCGAATCTCGCTAATTGCGGCTGCAGGTAACATCATCTTATGAAAACAAAAGATAGAATAGAACAAAAAGAAAGAGAACCGATTTTCCTTCACGATTCCGGAAGAGTCGGTTCTCTTACATTCCTTATGCCATGCTTGGTTGTACAGCGAAGAGTGGAATAGATTCCCCCACAGCTTCGGTTTCTACGACCTCGATGGGCACCCGCTTGATATCGGCCCCAAGACGGCTGAGCTTCTCGGCAATGTCCACATAGCCTCGATCGATATGGTGAAGACCGGTTATTTCGGTCTCTCCCTCTGCGACTAATGCAGTCAAGATCAGCGCGGCACCCGCACGGAGATCCGTTGCGCATACCTTCGCCCCTTTAAGGCGGGCGCCTCCGCTGATCACAGCGGTTCGTCCTTCTACCTTGATTTGCGCATTCATGCGCACCATTTCTTCTACATGCATGAACCGGTTCTCAAATATGGTTTCGGTCACCAAACTGGTTCCGTCCGCCGTCAGCAGCAGCGCCATCATTTGAGACTGCATGTCGGTAGGGAAGCCCGGGTACGGCAAGGTTTTGACGTCAACCGCACGGAGCGGACGGTCGGTATACACCCGGATGCCGTTCTCGTCCTCCATGATTTGTACACCCATCTCCTGCATTTTGGAAATGACCGGACGCAAATGGTCGCCGATCGCTCCCTCAATATACAGGTCACTATTGGTGATCGCTGCGGCAATCATATATGTACCTGCTTCAATGCGGTCCGGAATCACGGTATGAACGGCTCCCTTCAGCCGATCCACACCGTCGACGCGAATGATTCCAGTCCCTGCGCCGCGAATTTTCGCGCCCATCGCGTTCAAATAGTTGGCTAAATCCACAATCTCCGGTTCCTTGGCGGCATTCTCTATCAGCGTCGTGCCATCGGCAAGCGTGGCAGCCATCATAATATTCTCCGTAGCGCCTACGCTAGCTACGTCCAAATACACCTTCGCGCCCTTCAGCCTGCCGCTCACCCGAGCTTCAATGTAGCCTTGGCCCAGCTCGATTTCGGCTCCCATAGCTTCAAAGCCTTTTAAATGCTGATCGATCGGCCTTGTACCGATCGCGCAGCCGCCCGGAAGCGATATACGGGCCTGCCCCATCCGGGTCAGCAAAGGTCCCATGACGAGAAAAGATGCCCGCATTTTGCGGACCAGTTCGTAGGAGGCTTCACATGTATTAATGCGGCTGGCATTGACGCGAATCGTTTCATTTGTATACTCAACTTCAATTCCCAGACTTTCAAGAACTTTGTTGATGACATGGACGTCGTCCAAGGGAGGCGCGTCGTGAATAACGCTCTCTCCTTCCGAACCCAGTATAGAGGCTGCGATAATCGGCAGTACGGCATTTTTGGCGCCGTGTAGTTTAACTCTGCCAGATAGCCTCTTGCCGCCGCGGACGATAATTTTATTCATCATGATCCCCCTCCGCGTGTTTCTCTTTGTTCATTGTCTTTGATTCCGCCAATCAAAATAGTATTCGTGGCGTTGTTCGAATTTACAGCGGTTGTACTATCCATTGTTGACAAGATTCTCCTTGGTTATTCGGAAAAAAAGTGATTTCAGAACATCCCCGAAAACCAAGTCGACCATTCCAAGTAGTCGATAATGAACCGGGCAATTTGATATCCAAGAGCGACAGAGAGCAGGATTTGCAGCAGTTTGGCCTGCGGGGTTTTCGGCCGTTTAAAGATGCTCTCCAGCTTCAATTCCTGCAACGCCCACCAGGAAACCGCGATGAATACCAGGACTACCACGATATTCAGCAAGCCCTTCAACCCCATAGTAGTGTTCATTTGATTTAAATAGTCCATAACTGAAGCTGCTCCTTATTTCCGGCGAAGCTTTCATGTGCTTGAACCGTTAAAGATTCGGCACAGGAGGCCCGTCATGCATTTTTACCCACGTTTTTGCATCGTTAATCGATCTTTTTATCCAAAACTGACTTAGCTTGGTGTTATCTATTCAATACATCGTATAAAAGCTGAATAAACTCGGCTCGCGTCGCCTGCTGATCCGGCCTGAAAGTCCCGTCAGCATACCCGCTGATCAATCCTTCCGCTTTCATCTGTTTAAGAATCCCGTTGCCCCAATAGCGCTCATCCACATCAACAAACGGCGACAACCCCCTAAACTTCCCGATCATATTCATACTGCGGGCCAGCATAGCCGTCATTTCCATCCGGGTCACGGGCTGGTCAGGTGCAAAAGTTCGGTCCGGATACCCGTCGATCATCCCTGCCTCATACGCTTTTGCAATATACGAGTAGGCCCAGTGCGTCGCCGGCAAATCAGAGAACACACTCGTTCCCTCCCTGGCTAATTGGAAAGCGCGCGCCAGTACGGCCGTTACTTCCGCCCTGGTAATCGCACGATTGGGCTGGAACGTATAATCGCCATAACCGTCAACGACCTGCTTTGCAGTTAAGCCTGTGATCGCGTTTTGCGCCCAATGGCCCCGAATATCCACATAACCGCCGGTAAGCGGTTTGGCATTCACCTGAAGCTGGTACATCTGATTCGTAAACGTCTTGTTGGATTTGAGCTTCAGGTAATACGATCCGGGTACAAAGCGTCCTGAGAGCTCCTGTATTGGCGTTGAAGCGTTATTCATGGAGCCCGCCATCATTTTCATCGATCCGTCATACAATTCCATATATATGGTCACAGATGCAGGAATGTCACTAAGCCTGATCTGCACCAAGCTTTCTTCCGCAATGCGGAATTGGAACCAATCGATGTCATCGGGCTTGTCGAGCAGGCCGGTATATGGCGTTTCCAGCGATACCGTCGTCGCTTGGTAAGAACGATTGTTCGGCTCGTTAGGATCGTTCAGTTTCGCATCGTATTCGATGGAAAGAGTGTACTCCCCTACTACAGGGTTGACGTATTCTTTTACATTGGATATCCGGATGTAATAGCTGCCGGGAAACACTTCGGGCAGATAGTAAACTTCCGTCCCGCCGTCATCCGCCTTATCGATCGTGATCGATTTCTCTCCCTGCTTCTGAACTAACAGCACGGGGTCCATTCGGGCCGTATCTGTTGACAATTGGATGCGCAGCGAGCCGGAATGCGGAACAGGAAATTCAAACCAATCGACATCTTCGTTTTGATGAAACGTTCCTTTGATCGTTAAACTGCGCGAAGGCAGTACGTAAGCTTTATACTGAAGATCGTTGTCCTCATAAGGATCACGGTAAATATCAAACGAAGTCGTCAATTGATAAGGGATCTCCTCTGTAAGGTTACGATCGCTCAACTGCAGTCGGTAAAATCCCCGTCCTTTTGAAACCGGGAAGGAAACCGTCTGGCCTCCTCGCACCGATTTGCTGGCGAGCACCCCGGTAACGTCCGTATGCTGCACATTCACCCCGTACCTGCTGTCCATGTCAAAGGTCAGATTCACGGTTCCGTCATAAGGGGCCTCGATATAGAACCAGTCGGAATCCGTCCCGCCGGTGAAGGAAGCCGACACTTTCTTGCTGATCGATAATGCCGCCGCTTGGTCCTTCCGGTCATTGGGCTCGTACATATCGCTCCTATAAGGTTCGGTCAGTAGCCGGTCCACTCGAAGCAGTCCGTATCCCGCAGCCGGATCCCACCCCTTCGGCCCCAAATCCTGGGCGGTTTGCCGAATCCACTGGCGGATCTGATAAGGCTTCATCTCCGGATGCTGCGACCAGACCAGTGCCGCCGCCGCGGCCACCTGCGGCGCAGCCATGGAGGTGCCGTCTTTCGGTTCATATGTACCCCCAAGTCCCGTCGTAAACACGTCCCAAGGCGCTACTACATCGACCTCGGGGCCGGTGTTGGATTTCCGGTCAACTTCTCCATTAGGCGAAACGCCGCCTACAGCAAGAACCGTCGGGTAGGCAGCTGGATATTTAACCCGGTTTCCTTCGTTGCCTGTAGCTGCAACCAGCAGCACATTCCGCTCTTCGGCATAACGAACGATATCGCTCATGTAAGCCGAATATTTATTCAATCCAAGCGAAAGCACCACGATTTTGGCTCCGTGATCAACGGCATAACGTATCCCTTCGCCGAGCTTTGTCTCGCCGCCGGACCCGTCCGCTTCCAGCGCCTTGATGGGCATAATACGGGCATTCCAAAGCATCCCTGCAATCCCGCGGTCATTGTTGCCGACAGCAGCAATAATTCCGGCAACATTCGTACCGTGTCCGTTGTCATCCATCGGAGGCTCCTTCGGGTTGATCAGATTAATCCCGGGAACCAGATTCGGTTTTAAATCGGGATGCTCCAAGTCAACTCCCGTATCCACAATCGCTATGGTCAGGCTGCTGTTCCCCTTCGCCGCTTCCCACGCTTGATTCATTCCGATTTGCTGCAAGTACGTCTGCCGTACATAAAACGGATCATCCACTTGCGCAGCATATGTAGTCCCCGAGCATGCCAGAACAAAAGCAAGGCTGAGGCATGTTACAAAAAATATATGTTTATAAGTCATATGATTCATCCGCATTTAAAATCCTTCTTTTGATTTCGTAAGCCGTACTCCATTATTTCATTCTAAGCTTTAAGCGCATTCCCTGCAACTGAAATTCAAATCCTGTTTGGAACATTCACGAATCAGACATAACCACAAAAAGCTCGGTCCTCCCATAAAGGAAGAACCGAGCTTTGACGAAGAACAAAACTTCAATTAATAAAACATAAACAGATCCTGTGTTAGCGAGAAAATGCGTTCAATATAGCCTATAACCCATTGAGGGAACAGACCGATCAGAACGCTTACCCCGGCACACAGCCACATCGTGATGCCCAGCGGCAGCGACACATGAACTTCCCGGGCTTCATAATCGCTGCGCATGAACATCTGCCGGATGAATCCGAAATAGAAGTAATACGCTACGATGCTCGTTCCGATCATCACCGCAGCCAGCCAATAATGCTGCGTCCAAATGGTTGCAAGCAGAATATACAGCTTCCCGAAGAAACCCCCGGTCACGGGTAAGCCCGCCAAGGACAGTACCAGAAGCACCGCGGCAACCGCCGTACCCGGAGCCCTGTAGTATAATCCCGCGAGACCTTTCAGGGCTTCATCGCCCGTAGAGCGCTCGATGATCATCAGCACCGCGAAAATACCGATGTTCATGAACAAGTACGCAATCAAGTAATACGTAAACTGGGCAAAGTTCGAATACTGCATCATCGAGAACTGAATCGCAATGGGAACCAGCAAATAACCCGCATTGGCAATTCCGGAGTAAGCCATGAGCCGTTTCATATGCGTCTGCCTCAAAGCGACGAAGTTACCGACAACCATCGCCGTCGCAGCAACCGCCATCAAAGTTGTCATGATATCCTGATGAATCGGCAAACTCATCAAGTCCCCGACCATATAGATGTTGTACATCAAACGAAACAGGATGGCAAATGCCGCCGCTTTGGACACGACCGCAAGAAACGCGGTAACTGGTGTAGATGCGCCTTGATATACATCCGGCGACCACATATGAAACGGAGCCGCCGCTACCTTGAAGCCAAAGCCCGCCACAAGAAGGAAGAAGCTCAAGTAAATCAGGGGGAGCATTCCCTGTGTGCTCTGTCCCAGGGCAGCGTTGATTTCACTTACTGTCGTGGATCCCGACATCCCGTAAAGAAACGACATCCCGTACAGGATGACGGCCGAAGAGATGCTTCCGAGCACAAGGTACTTAAAAGCTCCTTCGTTGGACTGCACATTCTTTTTGTTCATGGCCACCAAAATGTAGGAGGTAATGCTAAGCAGCTCCAGACCGACGAATAGCGTGATCAGATCGCCGGAAGAGGCCATAATCATCCCGCCGAGCGTGGCAGGCAGCAGCAGGTAATAAAACTCCCCGATGTGAGGAATGTTTTCTTCCTTCACCGAGCCGATGCTCATGAAGATGATGAGCCCCGCGCCCGTTAGCAGCACCAGCTTGATGATATTTGCAAAATCGTCGATCCGGTAGCTGAACTGCAGCAGCTGCTTTGGCTCTGCCGGGTTCAGGTAAGAAACGACAAAGACAGCGGATATCACGATGCTGGCAAGCGACAGCCAACCGAGCCACGTGCGGCTCGCTTTGTTCGGAAGAAACAAATCGATAAGCGACAGTACGACAGCAGCGATGACTAGCGTGAGCTCCGGGGCCAGCAGGATCAAATCGCTGGCTTGAAGACGTATCTGTTCCACCGGTCTAACCCCCCATCTTCGCTACGCTGTGAATGAATTGATTGAAACTGCTGACGGTTTGATGCAGCGGATCGCTTAATATGCTTGGATAGATCCCGAGCACTACGATGAAGGCAACCAGCGTAATCATCGGTATCGCCTCAATCAGCCGCGCATCCCGCATCTGAGGCAGTTCGCTTCCAAACGGTCCGTAAGTGATGGCAAGCACCCCTCGCAGTACATAGACTGCCGTCAGAATAATGCCAAGAGCTCCAATCGCCGTCATGATTTTTTGCGTTTCGAACAGCCCCAAGAACGCCAGAAACTCGCTGATAAATCCGGACAAGCCTGGCAATCCCAAAGACGCCATCCCGGCTACAAGCAGTATGCCCGAAATGAATGGCACGGATTTGGCCAAGCCCCCAAGCTCATCAAGCCGGGTGGTGTGTGTCCGCTCGTAAATGCTGCCCACGATCAGGAACATCAGTGCGGAAATCAAACCGTGGGAGATGAGTTGGAAAACCGCGCCCTGCAGGCCGATCGTATTGAACGCCGCAATCCCCAAAAGTACAATTCCCATGTGGCTTATACTGGAATAGGCGAGAACCAATCTGAACTCCCGCTGTACAAAAGCAAGAACCGCCCCGTACAAAATGTTGATGACACCCAACATGGCAAGCACGGTGGCCCACTGCATCGCTTGCTGGGGAAACAGCAGAACGCCAAAGCGGATCAAGCCGTATGCGCCCATTTTCAACAGGATGCCGGAGTGGATCATAACCACGGCGGGCGGCGCTTCGGTGTGCACCTTAAGCATCCAAGTATGGAACGGGAATACAGGCAGCTTAATGCCGAAGGCAACAAGCAGCATGAGGAACAGCGACCATTTCATCGTTTCGCTCAAGAAGAACGGATTGCCTTCCAGATCCCCTTGGTTCACGTACGCATCCGCGTTCTGGAACAAGTTCTCCATAATGACGTTCAAACTGCCGGAGTAATGGATCGATACACCGTTATCGTGAACGGTCTGACTGAAGCCTGCCGTGCTGACCAGGATCAAGAAAGCAATCAGCATAATCGCCGAGCCGATTCCGTTATAAATCAGGAATTTGTTCGCCGCGCGCTCCCGATCCTTGAACCCCCAGATGCCCACCAGAAAGAACATCGGAATCAGCGTCAGCTCAAAGAATACAAAGAACAAAAACAGATCTTGGGACATAAACACGCCCAGCATACCGGTTTCCAGCAATAAGAACAAGATGAAATACGATTTCCACCGTTTCTTAATGTTGACCGAAGCGAGTGCAGCCATGGTGGCTACCAGCGCCGTTAGGAACACCAGTGGGAGCGAAATGCCATCCACCGCCATCGCATAGTTGAACTCGAAGAAGAACGAGGTCAATTGGCTGAGCCCCTGCGTTTCCTTATTCAAGGGCACATGAATCCAGGGGAGCTCTTCTTTAAACTGCATGCCCTCCAGACCCGGATTAAATTGAGAGTACAGCCAACCGGACAGCAGAAGCGGAATGAGTGTAACCACAATCGCTGTCGTCTTGATCCATCCGCCCTGCGTTTTGGGCAGGAACATCAGAATCAGCACACCGATAAGCGGTGAAAAAGCTATGAATGATAGGATCGGAAAGTTATCCGGCATCGAGGAACCTCCTTCCGGCTATGGCCAGCATGATGATGATCAACCCGATCAGCGTAACCAAACCGTAGGACTGTACCTGTCCGTTCTGCATACGGGAACCGAGACGTCCGAGCCCGTTCACTGCATGGCTGGACAAACGAACCGCACCGTCAACCACATAAATGTCGAACAAATGCAACAGTTGACCGAGGCCTTGCAAAGGACGAACGACAACGGCTTGATACAGCTCGTCGATGTAGAACTTCCGGTTCAAAAGAGCGTACAGCCAAGGAGCCCTGGATGAAACCGCATCTGCCGGGATGGTGCGTTTCATGTAAACCAGATATCCAAGACCGATGCCGAGCAGCCCAACCACATTCGACATGAGGATGACGAACACGGAAACATGCTCTTCCGGCCCATGTCCCGTCAACCAGCCGCCGAGCCATGGATTGAACGGTGTAAACACAAACCCGGCCGCCACAGCAAGCACTGCCAACACCCATAAGGGGAACGTCATGGATGCAGGTGATTCATGCACGCCGTGCTGGTCCTGACGAGGCTTGCCCATGAACACCAGGAAGAATAAACGCGACATATAAAATGCGGTGAAAAACGCCGCGATCAGCCCCACCGTAAGCAGACCGTAATGCCCGGTAAGATAGGCTTCCGTGAGAATGGCATCCTTCGACCAGAAGCCGGAGAGCGGGGCGATTCCGCTTAAGGCCAAGGCGCCGATAGCAAATGTCCACGCGGTGACTTTCATTTTGCGGCCGACGCCGCCCATTTCATGAATATTTTGCGTATGGACCGCATGGATGACGCTGCCGGCTCCAAGGAACAGCAAAGCCTTGAAGAACGCATGGGTAAACAAATGGAAAATCCCTGCCGTATAAGCCGCGGCCGTACCGATGCCGAGCGCCATCATCATATAACCGAGCTGGCTTACCGTCGAGTAGGCCAGAATACGCTTGATATCGTTTTGTGCCGTACCGATCGTGGCGGCAAAGATTGCCGTAAAGGCTCCAACGGCTGCAACCACGGTTAACGCCGTTGCCGAAGCCGTAAAAATATCAAATGTCCGCGCCACAAGATAAACACCGGCGGCTACCATCGTAGCGGCATGAATCAAAGCACTGATCGGCGTCGGGCCTTCCATGGCATCCGGAAGCCATGTGTGCAGCGGAAATTGACCGGATTTCCCAATCGCCCCGATGAAGATCAAAATCGCTACCCATGTTGCGATATGATCCGGAATTTGGCCGCTCTCAAAAGCGTTGCTAATGGAAGTGAAATCGAGCGCGTTGTTCGGCATGAACCAAAACAGCAGAAGGATCCCGATAAACAGTCCCACATCGCCGATCCGGGTAACGATAAACGCCTTCTTCGCGGCAGCTCTCGCTTCCGGTTTGAAGTACCAGAAACCGACAAGCAGGAATGAACAGACGCCGACCAGCTCCCAAAAGATGTAGAGCTGCACCAAATTCTCAGAAATGACCAGTCCGAGCATAGAGAAAGTAAACAGCGCTATGTATGCAAAAAACACATTGATCCGTTCGTCGTCATGCATATAGCCTTTGGAGTAAATGTTGACGAGCAGGCTCACCAATGTGACGATCACCAGCATCAGGGCATTCAGGTTGGTCACCTCAAAGCCCATCTTCAGCGACACGTCGCCGAGTTTGACCCACTCCCAATTGTTCCACGTGAAATTTTCTACCTGTCCGCCGATGCGCTCCCAAAAAACGAGAACCGCTAAAACAAACGATGCGAACCCGGCTACAATACTGATATAAGCGCCTGCATCCCGCAAGGAGCGTCCTGCCGCCGTTAAAATCAGAAACGACAGCAAGGGAAACAACGGGATCAGCCAGGCGTATTGCGAGTATGCCGATACCATGAGCTTAAGTCCTCCTCTAAGCGTTCGCTTCGGCCGCGAGGCTGCCGCAAGTACGGCAAACAACTGCGGCACAAGCCATCTTATCGCTTCATCGAATCCATCTCGCCGACATCCGTTGTCCCTTTGTTACGATACCACGCAATAAGAATCGCAATACCGACAGCCACTTCCGCTGCAGCAACCGTGATGTTGAACAGAGAGAATATTTGCCCCGTCAAGCCGGGCTTCACACCGAGCTTTGAAAAAGCAACAAGATTCAAATTGACCGCATTAAGCATCAGTTCCACGGAAAGCAGCACAATGACCGCATTCTTTTTCGACAGCGCGCCATATAGCCCGATACAGAACAAAATCGCCGCTAACGTCAAATAAGGCGTTGCCAAACCGCTTGCTCCCATGCCATCAATCCTCCTCTCTCTTAGCAATAATGATGGCGCCGATGAAAGCGACGGTGAGCAGCACCGACATCAGCTCGAACGGGATCACATGCGATGTAAACAATAGCTTCCCGATCTCCATCGTATTGTCTTGTACGGAAGAAAACTCGCCGATGGGAATCTGCGACTGCTGTATCGCATAAAATATGATGCCGAACAGCCCGGCCGCACCCACCAGAAGCAGCCCATTGTGCCACGGCCGCTTCGGTTCTTCCTCGTCTTCCCTATGCTTGGTCATCATGATGCCAAAGATCATCAGTATCGAAATGGCACCGGCATAAATCAAGATTTGCACCACACCGACAAACTCCGCTTCGAGTACGAAATAAAGTCCCGCGAGGCTGAGGAAGGTCAGCGCCATCGACAACACCATATGCACCACTTTAGTGAAGCTGAGCATGAAGATGGCGCCGCCGATGGCAAACAGTGCGCATATAAAGAACGCAATGTTCTCTCCGCTGGATAAAAAATTCGCTATGTTTCCGAACATTTTACTTCGCCCCGCCTTTCGGAAGCGCCGAATTGTTCTCTTTACGCACGTTAGTGTTATTTTCGTTCAGCCACTCCAAATTTTTGAACAAATCGTCCCGGCTGTAGGTACTCAGCTCGAAGTTGTTCGTCATCACGATCGCTTCTGTCGGGCATACCTCGGTACACAAATCGCACAAGATACAAATTTCAAAATTGATGTCGTACGTATCAATGACCTTTCCCTTTTTCTCAGGGTCCGGGTTCGGCTTGCCTACCAAATTAATACATTCGGTGGGACAAATGCGTGCGCATTGATTGCATACGATACACTTCTCAGGGTCAAAATGCTGGATTCCTCTAAACCGGTCCGGCATTTCCAGCGGAACGTCGGGGTAAGCATAAGTTACTTTTTTGGAGGTCAAACCTTTTAACGTCACGCCGAGCCCTTTTATGATGCCCTTCATCTCGATTCACCCTTTCGTATTCAGCATCCGGCAGCAGGCAGCAATTACATGGCGACGGCCATATAAATGGCCGTTACAAAAATGTTCACTAACGCGAGCGGCAGCAGCACCTTCCAGCCAAGGCCCATCAATTGATCTACACGAACCCGCGGCAGCGTAGCCCGGAGCCAAAACAGCACGAAAACGATAAACGAAAACTTAAGCAGGAACCAAACGATACCCGGGATAAAATCCAAAAACGGGAGCGGAGCTTGCCATCCTCCCAGAAAAAGCGCTGTCGTCAGCCCGGCAATGGCAAATACATATACATATTCGGCAAGCATGAAGAACGCAAACCGAAAGCCGCTGTATTCCACGTGATACCCTGCAACCAGCTCGGATTCCGCCTCAGGCAAGTCGAAAGGCGTCCGGTTGAGCTCGGAGATCGCCGCGACGACAAATACGGCAAACCCTATGATTTGGGGCAGGAAGTTCCACTGCCAGAACCCGCCTGCTTGGCCCTCGACGATCCGGTTCAGATTCATGCTGCCGGTCATCATGACGACGCCTACAATAGAGATGACCAGCGGAATTTCGTAGCTGATCATTTGCGCCGCAGAGCGCATGCCTCCAAGCAGCGCATATTTATTGTTCGATGCCCAGCCTCCCAGCACGATGCCGATGGTGGAAATTCCCGATAAAGCGACATAAAAAAGCACGCCTACATTTATATCCGTACTGATCCATCGTTCGGTAAACGGTATAACCGCAACAACCATAAACGCAGGAATAAACGTGATGACCGGAGCGAGAATAAAGAGTTCGCGCTCGGCTTTTTTAGGAATGGTATCCTCTTTCAGGAGCAGCTTCAGCACGTCGGCTACACTCTGCAGCAAGCCAAGAGGGCCTGTGCGGTTCGGGCCGATCCGCAGCTGCATCCAGCCGATAACCTTCCGTTCAAAATATATCGCATAAGTGACAAACCCCAGGACGACCATTAGGATGACGACGGCCCAAGCGAACATGATCGCTGCATTCGTCCAAGTCAACTGCTGCTGTAATAATTCGGGCATCAGCAGTCCACCTCCCCGACAACGATATCGATGCCTCCAAGAATCGTAATCAAGTTCGTCATGGTTTCGCCAACCAACAGCTTAGGCAAAATTTGCAGATTGACAAACGATGGCCTGCGGAATTTCAACCGGTAAGGCTTATCTTTGCCTTTGGATATAATATGGCACCCGATTTCGCCGCGCGGCGATTCGATAGCGGCATAAATCTCACCTTCTGGAGGACGTATGACCCGCGGCACCTTACCCATAATTTCTCCTTCGGCCGGAAACTGTTCTACGGCCTGCTCCAGAATACGCAAAGATTGACGAACTTCTTCCAACCGCAGCAAGTACCGGTCGTAGCAATCCCCGTTATGGCTCACCGGAACGTCAAATTCAAAACGGTTGTACAAGCTGTAAGGCTGAGCCTTCCTCAGATCCCAGTCAACCCCTGTACAACGCAGGTTTGCTCCGCTCAAACCGTAAGCGATAGCTGTTTCGGCATCATACTTTCCGATACCTTTGATCCTGGCCAGAAAGATTTCATTACCGCTGACCAGCTCATGATATTCATCAAGCTTTCCTCTCATATAGGGAACAAAATCGCGAACCTTCTCGATCCAGCCCTCGGGTGCGTCCCACTTCACACCGCCGACCCGCATGTAATTGTAGGTCAGGCGCGCTCCGCACAACTCGTTGAACAGATTGATAATGATTTCACGGTCGCGAAACGCATACAAAAACGGACTCATGGCTCCAATATCAAGTAAATACGTGCCCCACCACACCATATGGCTGGCAATCCTTTGAAGCTCCATGACGATCAAACGCAAAAATTCGGCGCGTTCCGGAATTTCCAGCTGCATCAGCTGCTCTACGGCATGGACAAGCACATAATTGTTCGTCATCGCCGATACATAGTCCATTCGATCCGTGTACGGAATGATCTGAGTATACGTCAGGTTCTCAGCCAGCTTCTCCGTACCCCGGTGAAGGTATCCCATGACCGGTATGGCCTCCGTAATGATTTCTCCGTCCAACTTGACGATAATCCGAAATACTCCATGTGTACTCGGGTGCTGCGGTCCTACATTCAATAGCAGCTCTTCCGTTCTAATGGCCAAGCTTCATCACACCTCCGGGTCGAGCGGTTCATAATCTTTGCGAAGCGGATGGCCTACCCAATCGTCAGCCATCATAATTCTGCGCAGGTCGGGATGTCCCGGAAAATCGATGCCGAATAAGTCGTATATTTCTCTTTCATTCCAGTTCGCCGTAGGCCATACCGATGTGACCGAAGGAATGGACGGAGCCTCCCGGTCGGTCTTGATTTTGACGCAATATTCCCGTTTGGTCTCAAGAGAGATCAGATGGTACGCCACTTCCAGGTGCGTTTCCATATCGATACCGGACACATTGCGCAAATAATTCAGCTTGAGCTCCGGATGAGTTTTCAACTGCTCTGCAACGGCCGGCCATTCGTCACCTTTGATGATAAGATAAGGGATGTGTCCGCCCTTTTCATTAATATACGCTTCCTGCACCAGATCTTCCCCGAACCCTTTCAGGATGGCGACGATCCGGTCCAACTGCGGCTGATTCGGCGACGGCTCCTTCGGTGCTTCGGTCCCCGCCTCTTCCTTCTTCGCGGCACGCGCATTAGCCCGGGCTGCTCTTGCCTCAGCGGCGGCCTTTGCCTCTTTCTCAGCATCGCTGGGAGCAGCTTTCTCCGCCGCCGGAGCGTCTCCCGGCTCCCCCTTAGCGGTCTGAGGCTCCACAGGCTCAGATGCAGCGGCGGATGCTTTCGGTTCCTTCGGCTTCGGCGCATCGGCGGAGGCATAACCGCCTGGGGGTTCTCCGGCGCCCCCCGTTTTTGTGACTTCGGCGCCGTCAACAGCGGCAGGCTCGCCGCTCATCGGTGCGGACGCTTCACCTTCTGCCTTAGGCTTTTGCATGTCAGCTTCAGGGCTGCCCGATTGATCTCGCTTTTGCTCCTCGCTCATCGATTGGTCACCTGCTTACCCGTTTTGGCTTCGTAGCGGATTTTTTCCTGCAGCTTGTTAATTCCGTATATCAAAGCGGCCGGATTCGGCGGACAGCCAGGGATATATACATCCACCGGCACGATCTGATCGACGCCCTTCACTACCGCATACGATTTTACATAAGGGCCGCCCGCCGTAGCACAGGAGCCCATGGCGATCACCCATTTGGGTTCCGGCATTTGGTCATACAAGCGCCGCAGCAGCGGAGCCATTTTCTTCGTTACCGTCCCGGCAACGATCATCACATCAGACTGCCTTGGAGAAGTTCGGAAAATCACCCCGAAACGGTCCAAGTCATAGTGCGATGCACCTGTTCCCATCATCTCTATAGCACAGCAAGCAAGTCCAAATGTCAGCGGCCACAAAGAATTGCTTCGTGCCCAAGCTTTAATCTGCTCCAATGTCGTCATGAATACATTACGTTCGAGTTCCTGCCGTTCCTCCGGTGTAATATTTGCTAAATTGAAGTCCATTGCAGCACCTTCTTCTTCCAGGCGTAAAGCAAGCCAATGATCAACAATCCAACAAAAATACACATTTCCACAAGCGCAAACAAGCCCAATTGCTTGTAGGCAACGGCCCATGGGTACAAGAACACGGTTTCAACATCAAAAATAACAAACATCAACGCAAATAGGTAGTACCGGATATTGAAGCGAATTTGCCCCTCGCCTATAGGTACGTTACCGCTTTCATAAGTCGTATACTTCGCTTCGACAGGCTTATTTGGCCGGAGCAAACGCCCGATACCAAGCGCAGCGATAGGGAGTAACACGCCCAACAAGAGAAAAAACGTTACGACCACATAGTTGTTCATATACATCGTGAACGAACCGCCTCCCTGTATATCTTTTCGTATCCGGCACGCAACTTGCTGCGAACCGTCTACTACTTTAGTCCTACAAACGATTTGAAAACACAACCTAACATAAGGGTACCTTACGCAGCCCCATTGTTCAAGTTTTCTTATCGCTTGTATAACTACTGTTAATATATGCCTTCCCAATTATAACAAATGCCTTTTGGGGTGTCTAACATTTTCAGACAATTCTAATGTAAAAAAGCGAAGGAAGCATATTCCCTCGCTTTTGTCAATCATTACTATTATTTTTTACCGTATACCTCGATTCTATTCATCGCCCGCTGTAAAGCAAGCTCGGCACGCTTGAAATCAATTTGGTCCTGCTTGGCTGCGGACAAACGCTGCTGCGCGCGTTCTTTGGCCGCCTGCGCCCGCTCGAGATTGATTTGATCCGGCAGCTCGGCGCTTTCCGCCAGAATAACCACTTTATCCTTTCGCACTTCCATAAAACCGCCGTTTACCGCGATGTATTCGTCCTTAGCGCCTTGCTTTTTCACGGTAACCGGCGCAACTTTTAAAGGAGTGACCAGCGGAATGTGATTAGGCAGAATTCCAAGCTCCCCTTCAACACCCTTCACAACGATCATGTTCGCCTCTTCGGCATACACTTTACGCTCCGGGGTTACAATTTCCAACAGGAATGTGCTCACTTGGATTCCCCTCCTAAGAGTTTGCTCTTGAGCAAACCGCATCGTAAGCATTGACTAAGTTTGTCCAAGGACAAACGGCTTCGTAAGCTTATGCTGCGTTTTTACAGCGTCTTCGCTTTTTCGATAGCGTCTTCGATCGTTCCCACGTTGTGGAACGCCGGTTCCGGAAGATCGTCATGTTTGCCTTCAAGAATTTCCTTGAAGCTGCGTACGGTTTCTTTAACCGGTACGTAAACGCCAGGAATACCGTTGAACGGTTCGGCAACGTGCAGCGGTTGGGACAGGAACAACTCAATACGGCGTGCACGGTGCACGACCAGCTTATCCTCATCGGACAACTCATCCATGCCCAAGATGGCGATAATATCGAGAAGCTCTTTGTAGCGCTGAAGAATTTTCTTCACGCCTTGAGCCACCTGGTAGTGCTCTTCACCGAGAATTTCCGGCGTCAGAATCCGGGAAGACGAAGCCAATGGGTCAACAGCCGGGAAAATACCTTTGGAGGCGATGCTGCGCTCCAAGTTCGTCGTTGCATCCAAGTGCGCGAACGCCGTTGCCGGAGCAGGGTCCGTATAGTCATCCGCAGGAACATAGATCGCCTGAATGGACGTAACGGAACCTTTCTTTGTCGAAGTAATCCGCTCTTGCAGCTGACCCATCTCCGTAGCCAGCGTCGGCTGATAACCAACCGCAGAAGGCATACGGCCGAGAAGCGCGGATACCTCGGAACCCGCTTGGGTAAAGCGGAAGATATTGTCGATAAATAACAGAACGTCGCGGCCCTCTTCGTCACGGAAATATTCCGCCATCGTCAGACCCGTCAAAGCGACACGAAGACGCGCGCCCGGCGGCTCATTCATCTGGCCGAACACCATTGCCGTTTTCGAAATAACGCCCGAATCTTTCATCTCATGGTACAAATCGTTACCTTCACGCGTTCTCTCGCCTACACCAGCGAATACGGAAATACCGCCGTGTTCTTGCGCGATGTTATGGATAAGCTCCTGCATGGTAACGGTTTTACCTACGCCCGCGCCTCCGAACAGACCAATCTTACCGCCTTTGGCGTATGGCGCCATCAAGTCGATAACTTTAATACCTGTTTCGAGAATTTCAGCTTGTGTAGACAAGTTCTCAAAAGCCGGTGCGGCTTTATGAATCGGGCTAGTCAGCGTGCGGTCCACGTTCGGATTGTTGTCAATCGGCTCCCCAAGAACGTTAAACACGCGGCCGAGTGTGGCTGCGCCTACCGGAACGGAAATCGCTGCGCCGGTATCGACGGCTTCCATACCGCGAACCAAACCGTCAGTGGTAGACATCGCAATACAACGTACCATGTTGTCGCCAAGATGAACAGCCGCTTCAACCGTCAGGCTGATATCGCGTTCGCTGTCATTTTGCGCTTTTCTTTCAATCTTGATCGCATTCAAAATCTCAGGGAGGTGTCCACGTTCGAACTCAATGTCAACGACCGGCCCTGTTATATTCACAACGCGCCCCTTGTTCATGTTTTCCCTCCTATGTGTTTCCGTATCTTAAACGAAATTGCCTTCGCCGTCCATTCCTTAACTTTGTGCGTTCGCTCCGGCGACGATCTCCGATATTTCCTGGGTAATCGAAGCCTGACGGGCACGGTTGTACTGAAGGGTCAGCGTAGCGATCATCTTCGTCGCATTCTTCGTAGCGTTGTTCATCGCCGTCATCCGGGCTCCGAACTCGCTCGCTTTACCGTCAAGAACCGCGCTGTAAATGAGCGTTTCCGCATATTTCGGCAGGAGTACTTCCAACACACCCTCGGCAGACGGCTCATATTCGTAGTTCGCCACCGAATCGCTGTTGACTTCCTCAAGCGGCAACAGACGCTTCACCTGCGGGATTTGGGTAATGGCATTCTTAAATTCATTGTATACCAGGTACAATTCATCGTAGGCGCCATTCTCAAAATTCGCCACAGCGGAAGCCGCAACCGACTTAATGTCCGAGAATTGGGGTGAATCCGGCAGCCCCGTCACTTCCTCGACAATTGGGATGTTGCGTCTCTGGAAGAAATCCCGGCCTTTTCGTCCAATGACGAAAATGGCATACTCGCTTGTAGATTTATGCTTTTCTTTAATGACAGCCATCACTTTACGAAGCACGTTGGCATTGTAACCGCCGGCCAGACCGCGGTCGGAGGTGATGACAAGATAACCGGTCCTCTTGATCTCGCGGGTTTGCAGCATCGGATGCGTCACACCCTTCGTACCTGCGGCAATACTCGCGATCACTTCCTTCATCTTATCAGCGTACGGACGTGCTGACTCGGCAGCCTCCTGAGCACGTCTCAGCTTTGCCGCCGCGACCATCTCCATCGCCCTCGTGATTTGCTTCGTACTTTGTTTTGACTTGATAGAGCGCTTAATTTCGCGCATACCTTTTGCCATGCCTGCTCACCTCTCTCTCGAAGCCCTCCGGAAGGAGCGCCATCTTTGGATAAGCCCATTATCGTTGCTTAAAAAGGAATACCGAGCTTCTCTTGCGAGAAGCTCAGTTACCGTTCATTTATGCGGAAGGAGCGAATCCTTTTTTGAATTGCCCAATGGCTTCCGTCAGAGCCTTCTCATTATCCGATGTCAAATCTTTCGTATCGCGGATATTTTGAAGAATTTCCGGACGGTTGGAGTCCAGGTACGCCAGGAACTCAGCTTCGAAGCGGCGTACATCCTGTACCGGCAGCTCATCGATATGGCCTTTCGTTACCACATAGATGGCAACGACTTGCTTCTCAACCGGCATCGGCTGGTTTACCCCTTGCTTCAGCAGCTCGAGGGTACGAATACCGCGATTCAAACGAGTCTGCGTAGCACGGTCAAGGTCGGAACCGAACTGTGCAAAAGCAGCCAATTCACGGTATTGCGCAAGATCCAGACGGAGGGTACCGGCAACCTTCTTCATCGCTTTGATTTGCGCGGAGCCCCCTACACGGGATACGGAAATACCGACGTTAACCGCCGGACGCTGGCCGGAGTAGAATAGGTCGGACTCAAGGAAGATCTGTCCGTCTGTGATCGAAATAACGTTTGTTGGAATATAAGCCGATACGTCACCTGCTTGGGTCTCAATGAACGGAAGAGCCGTTAACGACCCGCCGCCCAGCTCGTCGCTAAGCTTCGCAGCGCGTTCGAGCAAGCGGGAGTGCAGATAGAAAACGTCACCCGGATAAGCTTCACGGCCCGGTGGACGGCGAAGCAGCAGGGACAGCTCACGGTATGCGGCAGCTTGCTTGGACAAGTCATCATAGATAATGAGCACGTGCTCGCCTTTGTACATAAAGTACTCGCCCATTGCGCAGCCGGCGTAAGGAGCCAACCAAAGCATAGGGGCCGGCTCGGAAGCCGAAGCCGTGACAACGATCGTGTAATCCAGAGCGCCGTTACGGCGGAGCGTTTCCACCACATTAACGACGGTGGATTGCTTTTGACCGATGGCAACATAGATACATTTCACACCGTTGCCCTTTTGGTTAATGATGGTATCGATCGCAATGGATGTTTTACCGGTTTGACGGTCACCGATAATGAGCTCACGCTGTCCGCGGCCGATCGGGATCATTGCGTCAATGGCTTTAATCCCGGTTTGCATCGGCTCATGAACCGATTTACGGTCCATGACGCCAGGTGCCGGAGATTCAACCGGACGGAAGTGCGTTGTGTTGATCGGACCTTTGCCGTCAACCGGTTGACCGAGCGCATTAACGACGCGGCCGAGAAGCTCTTCGCCAACCGGAACCTCCATGATCCGGCCGGTGCGTTTCACCTGATCGCCCTCGCGGATGTCGGTGTAAGGTCCCAAAATAACGATACCTACGTTGCTTTCCTCAAGGTTGAACGCATAGCCCAAAACCCCGTTGGGAAACTCGAGCAGCTCGCCTGCCATAACGTTTTCCAAGCCGTGCACACGGGCAATACCGTCACCGACCTGAATGACCGTACCTACGTCAACGACTTGAATTTCCGAATTATATTTCTCAATCTGTTGTTTGATTAATGTGCTGATTTCTTCAGGTTTGATACTCAACGAACCTCACCCCTATCTACAGTGCTTGAGATTGATTCAATGTTCTTTCCAGACGCTTCAGCTTGCCGGACAGGCTGCCGTCGTACAAACGGTCGCCGATGCGGACTTGAATACCGCCGAGCAAGCTTTTATCTATAACCGATTCCACGCGGATTTGTTTACCGGTCAATTTGCCGAACGTGGCGGCAATATCGTTTAACTCTGCTTCGGACAGCTTCACTGGCGTATATACCGTAGCGTTCGCTTGTCCGAGCGCATCGTTTGCGATCTTTACATAAGCTTTTACAAAGGCTTCCAGCGCCTCTTCGCGTCTTCTCTCAATCAGCAGCTGCAGCGTATTCAATACAGCCTCGGATACGGAGGATTCGAAGATTTGCTTGATCAGCCCAATTTTTACAGCAGCCTCGATGCCCGGGTGTTTAATCAGCTTCGATAAATCCGCATTTTCTTTCAATACCGAAGCGACCGATACAAGCTCTTGCTCTATTTGAGCTACTTGACCTTTTTCCCGTGCGACTTCAAACAAGGCTTTTGCATATCTTTTGGCTGCGATCATGTCCTGGCTCATTGGTTGCCCCCTACTTCTTTCAGGTAGTGCTCAACCAGCTGTTCCTGAGACTTCTCATCGATTTGCTTCTCGATGATTTTGGAAGCGATCATTACGGACATCGCGCTGACTTGGCTGCGGAGAGCCGCAACGGCCAGATTTTTCTCGGTTTCGATATCGCGAAGCGCTTCTTCTTTAATTCTTGCCGCCTCTTCTTTCGCTTGGCGGATGATATCTTCAGCCTGTTTCCCGCTGGTTACACGGGCCTGCTCGATAATGGCTTTCGCTTCGCTGCGAACTTGCTCAAGAGCGGCCTTCTGTTCGGCGAGGAGCGCATCGGCTTGTTTGCGATCCTGCTCTGCGCTTTGCAATTGATCAAGAACGAGCTTTCTACGTTGTTCCATCACGCCCATTAACGGTCCGAAAGCATATTTGCTGATCAGCAGCATCAGGATCCCGAACGAAATGATGGCGATGATAAAAGAACTGAATGTGAAATGCATCTATACGTCACTCCCTTCAGAGGGGTAATGGCTGAATCATAATCCGAATGAGTACATTCGGACAAAAGGAAGGCGTGGAGGCTATAGGCTTCCCCGCCCAAGGTTCAAGCATCTTAACCTGCGAATACGAACGTGAAGAGCAATGCAAATACGACCGCGATGATCGGAATCGCCTCGACAAGACCTACACCGATAAACATGACCGTTTGAAGCGTACCTTTAAGCTCTGGTTGACGAGCGATACCGTCAACTGTTTTGCTGACGATCAAACCGTTACCGATACCTGCGCCAAGCGCACCCAAACCGATTGCAATAGCAGCTGCAAGAAATTCCATTGTAAAATATCCTCCTTAAAATTGTTCAATTTTGGTTTTGTTATGTTTAATAAAGCGGATAAGGATCTGAATGCCAGCATAAATACCCGTCCGCATATTACTCTTTGTGTTCAATGGCTTGAGACAAGTAAACCATGGTCAGCGTCGTAAAGACGAACGCCTGAATGGCGCCTACGAACACACTGAAGCCCTGCCAGATGATCAGCGGGAGTATCCCTCCGATACCAGCCATGAGAATAACGGCGATTAAGACTTCACCGGCGTAGATGTTACCAAATAGACGCATGCCGAGCGTCAAGAGTTTGGAGATCTCCTTGACGATATTCAACGGAAACATCACCGCGAACGGTTCGACATAGTGGTGCAAGTAGTGCTTGGTGTTACGTGTAAGTCCCAGATAATGAGTCATGACAATGACCATGAGGGCCAGTCCCATCGTAACAGACAAGTCAGCTGTCGGTGATTTCCACCAACCGATCCCGATGTGTTTGCCGGCTTGATGCGCCGCATCGATCTCCGCTTGCGTTATGCCGAGCCATGGAATCGGCTGCGTTACTTCGGTCACGATGACAAGCGGCAGGCCAAGCATATTGCCGACAAAGATGAACATGATCAGTGTAATCCCAAGCATAATGAAAGCTTTACCCTTCTTCATGTCCATAGTGCCTGCAATGATATTGTGAACAAACTCGACTAACCACTCCAAGAAATTTTGCATTTTGCCGGGATTGTGTACGGAAAGATTGCGGGTTCCGGCAATCGCAATGAGCAGTACGATCAAACATGTAACTGCTATGGTAATGATGGTGGAAAGGTCCCAATCGATTCCTAACCAATTCACTATCGGTAACTCATGCATTCTACTAGTTTCACCCCTTTCCAAGGCATGATGGAATAATTATTTTTTAATTGAAATAATACCCAATAGGAGTGTTGCCAACTGTACGAAAATTAATCCTATGATGGTAGTCCATACAGCAATATGTTCCGGTACTTCGTAAGCCCCCCACACGGCAAGCAAGGAAATCGCGGCTCTTGTGCCGAAGCCGATACCGCCTCTGCGCCTTCTTCCTTCAAGCACCGAATCCGTGAGCTGCCTGATTTTCCACGCCAGATAATGGGCATTGACAAGACTGACGATTGTTCCCAGAATCAATCCGGCAAAGTGCGGGCGATATCCAGGCAACAGCGCCCAAGCCATGAAACAGAAAGACAAAAAAAATATGATAATACGCTGAACCGTTTTCAGGCGGGTCGAAAGTTCATTCATTGCCGTCCCCCCGCATGTAGCTTCGGATGATCAGAAAAGCGCCGGCGGCTCCCGCAAAGAAACCCGCCAACATTCCACCCACAATCCAGAACGGTTCCCCGCCCTGACGTTCGCTCATCCAATTGCCCAGCCAATAACCGGCCAACATGCAAACGCCCAAATCAATGCCAATGCTGCCCAATAGAGCAACGGCTCGCCACGGATTATCATTGGAATTTTGTCGTTTCATAAGCCTTCCTTATCAATCCTAGTTTATTTTAGCGGAGTAAAGTCACATTTGTCAATTACGAAGTCTGGTAACCCTTCTGTGATAAAAACGCAAAAAACCTTGATATATCAACCTTTTTTTGCATTCCAAACCAAACAGTAGAGATGTATGGTGTAACGTTTGTCATCAGATTGTCACGGTTGGAACGGCTCGGGTCTATCCGACCTATGGTTGAAATGGAAAAGGATAGCTTGCACGATCCGTTCGGACGCCTTGCCGTCGCCGTAAGGATTGGCCGACCGGCTCATTCTTTCGTACATAGCCGTGTCGCTCAGCAGTGCTTTAGCCCGCTCATATACCCTCTGTTCGTCGGTGCCGACCAGCTCCAACGTTCCCGCGTCGATTCCTTCCGGCCGCTCGGTCGTCTCCCTCAGCACCAGCACCGGTACGCCGAATGACGGCGCTTCTTCCTGAAGCCCTCCGGAGTCGGTCAGAATGAGATGCGCATGGGGATAAAAATTGTGGAACTCAAACACATCGAGCGGTTCGATAAGTTTGATCCGGTCATGGCCGCTAAGCAGTTCATAAGCCGGTTCCTTTACAGCCGGGCTCGGATGCACCGGATATACGATCGCGATATCTTCGAATTCATCGGCCAGACGGCGTACCGCACGGAAAATTTGGCGGTGCGGCTCCCCCTGCGACTCCCGGCGATGTGCGGTCATCAATACCAGGCGTTTGCCTTGTGCCCATTCAAGCACCGGGTGGGAGAACGACGGGCGAACCGTGTATTGAAACACGTCGGTCACGGTATTCCCCGTAACGAAGATGGAATCTTCCCGCTTGTTTTCTTTGCGCAGGTTTCCTGCAGACCAGTTCGTCGGAGCAAAGTGGAGATCGGACAGAACTCCGGTCAACTGGCGGTTCATTTCCTCAGGATAAGGAGACAGCTTGTTCCACGTCCGAAGACCCGCTTCCACATGACCCACTTGGATTTGCTGCATAAACGCGGCGTAGCTCGCCAGAAATGTCGTTAACGTGTCCCCGTGAACAAGAATCAGATCCGGTTTTTCTTCTTTGAATACCGGATCCAGTCCTTGAAGTACACGGATCGATATTTCATTCAAGGTCTGACGTTCTTTCATGACGTCCAAATCGTAGTCCGGCTTGATGGAGAATATATCCAGTACCTGATCGAGCATTTGGCGATGCTGTGCCGTAACGCAAACAAGCGACTCGATTTGCTCGGGATACTTTTCCAGCTCCTTCACCAACGGAGCCATTTTGATGGCTTCCGGTCTGGTGCCGAAGATGGTGATTACTTTCGTTTTTTTCATCGCTCTCGGCTTCCCTTCCCTCTTCCGAATTCAGCAGCTTACTTTGTTCCGAACAGCCGATCGCCCGCATCGCCGAGCCCCGGCACTATGTATCCGTGGTCGTTCAAATGGTCGTCGATAGCCGCTACATAAAGATCAACGTCAGGATGCGCCTTTTGTACAGCCTGCACACCTTCCGGCGCAGCAATCAGGCACATCAGCTTAATCTGCGTGCAGCCCCTTTTCTTCAGCGCTTCGATCGCCGCATTAGCCGAACCGCCTGTGGCGAGCATCGGATCAATTACGATCAGCTCCCGTTCCTGCACATCCGTCGGAAGCTTGGCATAGTATTCCACCGGCTCCAGCGTATCCGGGTCCCGGTACAACCCGATATGCCCCACTTTGGCGGCAGGGACCAGCTTCAGAATCCCGTCTACCATACCGAGGCCGGCGCGCAGAATCGGAATAAGACCCAGCATACGGCCGGAGATCACTCTGCACTCGGCGGTCGTAACAGGTGTGCGCACCTGCACCTTTTCGAGCGGAATGTCTCTTGTTATTTCGTAAGCCATCAATGTGGCCACTTCATCCACCAACTCGCGGAAATCTTTCGTGGTGGTATTCTCATCCCGAATGTAGGTCAGCTTATGCTGAATCAACGGATGGTCGCAAACAAACACTTTACCCATGCAAGGTCCTCCTATAACGCTATAAAGCCCAAAATCTTGTCTATTATACCACAACTACCGATACTTATCCCAATCGGGAAAAAAACGCCAACCAACGCAAATGAATCCAAATCAACGTTACGCATTCTACAGACCGCGTTCCCTGGCTGAGGAGCGGTCTATTGCTATTTGGACACGCCAAGCCTGCCAAAAACGAACTCGCCTGCCGAGATCATAAAAGAAAGCGTCTGGAAAATTCCATGGACGCCAAAAAAATGATAGTTTATTTCACTTCACTGGCTATCAGCCGTTCATCCCTTGTCTTATAAACCGAATGTACTGCCCCATTTATTATAGCACAATGTCACCCGTTCTTCTTCTGCAATGATCCACGTGAAACATAAATATGCCGGCTCCTCATATAAAGAGCCGGCCTTTGTTGGTTTTAGCGATCATTAATACTGAAGTCCGGGATACAGCGGGAATTGTGCCGTCAAATCTTTCACCATACCGCGCACCTTCTCATGCACAGCCTGATCGGACGGATTCTTAAGCGTAAGCGAAATAATCTTGGCGATGGTTTTCATAGCTTCCTGATTCATACCTCGGGCTGTGGCCGCAGGAGTACCGATCCGGATACCGCTGGTCACGAACGGGCTGGTCGGATCGAACGGAATGGCGTTCTTGTTTACCGTCACGCCCACTTCATCGAGCAGATGCTCCGCTTCTTTACCCGTCAGGTTCAAGCTGCGAAGATCGATCAGCATCAGGTGGTTGTCCGTTCCCCCGGAAACGAGGTTGATTCCTTCCGCCATCAAACCATCTGCCAATGTTTTCGCATTGTTTACAACATTCTGAGCGTATGATTTGAACTCCGGCTGCAGCGCCTCTCCCAAGGCCACCGCTTTGGCCGCGATGATATGCATCAGCGGACCGCCTTGCGAGCCTGGGAACACCGCTTTGTCAATCGCGGCAGCCCATGGTTTGCGGCACAGGATCATACCGCCGCGAGGCCCGCGAAGCGTCTTATGCGTTGTCGTTGTTACAAAATGAGCGTGCGGCACAGGATTTGGATGCAGGCCTGCAGCCACAAGACCGGCAATATGAGCCATGTCCACCATAAACAGCGCGCCGACGTCATTTGCAATTTGCGCCAAGGCTTCGAAGTCGATGATGCGCGGGTATGCGCTGGCACCGGCTACAATCAAGCGCGGCTTGTGCTTGAACGCCGCTTTGCGGACTTCGTCATAATCGATGCGGGAATCTTTCTCACTTACGCCATAGGCTGCGAAGTTATACAAAATTCCGGATGCATTGACCGGACTGCCGTGCGTCAGATGACCGCCGTGCGCCAGGTTCATGCCCAGGATCGTCTCCCCCGGTTGTACCGCAGCAAGGTAAACGGCCATGTTCGCCTGGGCGCCGGAGTGCGGCTGAACGTTCGCATGCTCAGCGCCAAACAATTCTTTCGCGCGGTCGCGTGCGATATCCTCGACGATGTCGACGTATTCGCAGCCGCCATAGTAACGCTTATTCGGGTAACCTTCCGCATATTTGTTGGTCAATACGGTACCCATCGCCTCAAGCACCGCTTGGCTGACGAAATTTTCGGACGCGATCAGCTCGATTTTGTCGCGTTGACGACCGAGCTCAAGATTCATTGCTTCCACGATTTTCGGGTCTTGTTTGCGAAGAAATTCCATGTAAGTTATCCTCCTTGAATATTACGAGATCTATTTGAATACGAATAGGCGAGTCCATCTCAATCACAAGTTCTGTCGGACGCCTGTGTATCGATCGTATAGACTGCCCGAGCACCCCCGATCAGCTTCGGCCGGGTATAAGCCATCTGCACGTGCGCCCCGCCGATCTGCCGGATCGACGGCCGCAGCGGCACCGCTACACGCTTCAAATGCATACCGATGAGCGTTCCCCCGATATCCAGTCCCGCATGCGCCTGAACGGTCTCCACAACAACAGCCTCCTTCAGATGCCTGAAGGCATAGGAAGCCATTGAGCCCCCGGCTTTGGGCACCGGTATGACGCTCACTTGTTCCAGTCCATACCGCAGCATCGCTTCCTTCTCCACAACGAGCGCCCGGTTCAAATGTTCACAGCACTGGTAAACGGGAAAAAAGCCGATCTTCTCCCGCACCGCTTCTACTCCGGCATAAATTTCCCGGGCCGCCTCTTCGCTTCCCGCTGTGCCGATATGTTTACCGAGCACCTCACTGGTGCTTGTCCCTATGACCAGAAGCTGTCCCGCTTCTACCCCGCCTGCCTTGACCAGCTCACGGACGATGATTTCTACTTGAGAACGTATCGTAGCCAGGTTTATGTTCATGACTGCTTTACCTCGAATTAAGGATGCAGCGCATATTTGTCTTCCAACGCTTTCACTTTGGCAACGCGGTTTTTGTGCCGCTCCCCGTTTGAAAATTCGGTCTCCAGCCAAATTTTGACGATTTCCTGAGCTACACCGGGTCCGATGACGCGCTCGCCCATCGCCAGCACATTGGAATCGTTATGCTCGCGGGTCGCCTTGGCCGAGAACAAATCGTGTACCAGCGCACAGCGGATGCCCGGCACTTTATTGGCCGCAATCGTCATCCCGATCCCCGTTCCGCAAATCAGGATTCCCCTGTCCACTTCCCCGGCAACGATTTTCTCGCACACGGCGAGCGCATAGTCCGAGTAATCCACGGAATCGGAGCAGTCACAGCCGCAATTCAGCACTTGATGCCCCATCGACTCAAGAAACGGAATTAATTCATCCTTTAACCGATATCCTGCATGATCCGCACCCATTGCTATTTTCATCACGTTTGCCTCCTCACTTAGTCATTTCATTATAACCTAAACAAGCGGTAAACACGAAAAAAGAGCATGACACATGCGCTCTCCGCGCATCGTGTTGCTCTTTCGCCCAGGCGACCGGCCGTATGTCCCGATGCTCCACTGTGGTTTATTCCACTCGTCGCCAGTTACACCGGGCACTGATGATTGATAAGTTTATCATATCCCATTAAGCGTTTGCTGTAAAGCCCAACTTCCCGTATCGGGACCCTCCGTCGGCTCCTGATGTTAACGGTCTTTTTTCAGCTTCGCCGCCAGCTTGATCAAGCACTCCTCGATCTCCCAGGCGCATTTTTCATACTCCCTGTAGGATCCTCCGAACGGATCTGCGATGTCCGGCAGCGGCAATTCTTTTTGCAGGGTGAGTACACGCTCTCTCTCTTCCTCAGTAATTTGCCCGGACAGCGCTTGTTTCAGCTCCAGCTCGGTGATCAGACTTTCCATCTCCGATATTTTATCCGCTAACTGCGGGTCATCCTGCACATATTCCTTCAGTGTATACACCTTGTCCACAGCCTCGGGATACAGTTGAATCGTATGCCTCTTATGACTGGAAGTCATCGTCAGCACCAAATCCGCCCAATCGATCAGGATCTGTGACAGAAATGTTGAAGCCGACGGTCCGACACAGCCTTTATTCTTCAACACGGAAGCCGCGTGGTCAGATAACTGCGTTCCCTCGTACGCCGCTACGCCGGCCGAACGCACCTCAATGTCCGTTAGTCCTTCTTCAGAAAGAATTTTACGCATTATTCCTTCCGCCATCGGACTGCGGCAAGTATTGCCCGTACAAACGAACAAGATTCGGTTCATCGCGTTCTCCCCGCCTTTCCGTAGTTCATATTTTGGTTTCTCATAATCATATTGTACCCCAAAAGCAAGCAAATATGGAACTTCACCTTTAAAGCAAAAACTTGATGCCGAAAGCCAGCAGGATCACTCCCCCGAGCGCTTCGCCATATTCTCCGATCCATTGTCCGACTCGCCGTCCAAGCAGCAGACCGATGACCGACATCAAGCCTCCCGCCACGCCAAACATCAGCACCGTAAGCAGGACATCGCCTGCAAACATCCCCAGTGAAACGCCCACAGAGAAAGAATCGATGCTTACACTCAGAGAGAACAGCGTCAAGCCCAAAAAGGAACGATAATCGTAAGACTTGGACTCCTCTGTCCGCAGAGAGCTATATACCATATGCAATCCCAGCAGAAGTAGAAGAATACCGCCGCACATCGTAGCCACTTTACCGAGCAGCATGCTGATATATCCGCCCATCCGCATGCCGGCCAACGGCATAATCATATGAAATAAGGCGGTGGTTACGCTAATTTTTAAAATATCGAGCTTACGGATACCCTTCATTCCGATCCCCAGCCCCAGTGACAGCGCATCCAGACCGAGGGCAACCGCCATGAGTCCGATGGATATGATTTGGGCCCACACCAGCGGTGACGCCAAGTCCATTTCTACCCTACCCCCTGTCCTATTCTAAATCAACATATGCGGACAAGGGCAGAAAGATGACTTGAGGCGGATGTGCTGCTGCAGGGATGGACAGGGAAAGCTCGCTAGAGCGTCACGATTCGCCTGCCGGCGGCTTTGCGCAGGCGGTTCATGATCGCGGCCCCGATCCCCTCTTCGGGGCACGCTTGGGCTGTGATGAAGCCGACACCGGCTTCATCGAATTCGCGGAGCGCGGCGTAGAGTCCTTGGGCGACCGTTTCGAGGTCGTCCAGACGGCCGCACGCGACGACGCAGTCCGCGCGGAAAGCGCCGGCGTACTCGCCGTAGGTGAGGACGCCAGTGCGCTCGCCGCGCGCGCGGGCCTCATCGAGCTCGCGCTGCATGCGAGCGAGAATCTGTTCGGGCGCCGTGCCCTGGCGGCCTTGAACAAGCAGCAGCGCGCCGCGGGGCGCATAATGGGCATATTTCATGCCCGGGGCGCGCGGAGCGGACGGCTCCTGGTGCTCGGGGCTTGCCTCGAGCACTGGGATATGAGGCGGCAGCGCCTGGCGCAGCTGCTCAAGCGTAATCCCCCCGGGACGCAGGATGTGTAGCGCGCCTCCGGCGTACTCCACAACCGTCGACTCGACGCCGACGCCGGTCTCCCCGCCGTCAACGATGCCGCCAATGCGTCCCTCCAAATCTTCCAGCACGTGCGCTGCCTGCGTCGGGCTCGGGCGTCCCGATCGGTTCGCGCTGGGCGCCGCGACCGGGCATCCCGCCGCGGCAATCAGTTGCAGCGCAACAGGGTGGTCCGGCATGCGCAGCCCGACCGTGGACAACCCTGCGGTCACAAGCGGGGATAATACCCCGGGACGAACGGGCAACACAACGGTCAGCGGCCCCGGCCAAAACGCATCCAGCAAACGCGAAACGGCCTCATCCGGCGGAGCCGCCAGCTCCTCCAGTTGAGACCTGTCTGCAATATGCACAATCAGAGGGTTATCCGACGGCCGGCCTTTGGCCGAGAAGATGCCGGCCACCGCTTCTGAACTGCAGGCATCGGCCCCAAGACCATACACCGTCTCCGTCGGAAACGCCACTGTCCGTCCTTGCCGGAGAAGCTGCGCCGCCTCCTGCAGCTTCGCCGGATCGGGATGCTGCCCGTCTACCTCCCATACCATCGTCTCTATCGTCATCGGGATTACCTCTTCCTTTCCCTGCATCCAATGGCTTCATATGGCTAAAGCGCTCAAACGAACCAGGAACCGATTTTTTTGAGCATATCCCAAAGGAAAAACCGAACCTCCGGCTGGGCGGCCGCAGCAGCATTCTTTTCGGAATCGGTGTTTTCCTTGGATGTCTTTATTTCCTTAGCCTGTGTTTTGTCTTTCGGTACGTTGTCCCGGTCTTCCTTGGCCGCCCCGGTTTCTTTATCCTCTTTACTTGCCTCCCCGGCCGGCTCGGATTCCTTCGGCTCAGCAGCATACGCTGTGTTCCTTTTGACCACCATCTCCGAATCTACAAAACAGAGCGGCGGAAACAGCACGCACCACCAATTTTGTCCTTCCGCCGCCCCGATGGAAACACGCAGCGCCTCATAATCACCGGCAGGATACACTTGATTCCCGTACATTTTCGTCGGAAACGGAACGACGCCCAGTTCTACATTATAGCTATAGTCAAAACCGTTCTTCCGCAGCGTCTCACCCACCAGCTCGTTCAACTCCGGCAAATGCTCCCGGACCACTTCGCGGGCTTCTTGGATGCCTTGCGGAGCCGTAACCCAACCGTTCATTTGTTCCACAATGGCGTCGCGCACCTCGCGCTTGAGCCATTGATCAAGGGCCGCATCGGAATGAGCCAGGATGCGCAGACGAATCGATTCCTGCGGTATGACGGCGCTTTGCACTTCCCCGCTCCCGGCGGGCGATGCAAACAAGACGGCATTCGATCGCTGGGATTCCCAGCAAGCAAGCAGCACCATAAAAGCAAAAGCCAAATACGCATACCGTTTCCACGCAAACCGTTTGACCATTCCGGACAGCCCCTCTCCAATCTCGAACTCTAGCTCTTCTAGTTGCTAGTATGTCCGGATTAAGAGAGTTTAAACGCAGGCGGATCAAAACAACGAATGCTGCCTTCTCCGTAAAGCGATCACGTGCCGGTCAATGCCGGCCAAATCGGGAATGGTTCGAATCTCGTCCCAATCCGCCGAGCGTTCCAGCAGCTGCCTGACCTCTTGAGCTTGCCCCATCCCGACCTCAAAGCCGACCAAAGCCGGCATTGCAGGCAGCTCGGCAAGCTGCGCCGTCAACCGGCGGTACGGCACCAGCCCGTCCGCGCCGCCATACAGTGCCGTCCGCGGCTCGAACAGCCTCACCTCCGGCTGAAGCCCCTCCTCATCCGCCTCCGGAATGTACGGCGGATTCGATATGACCAGATCGAGCCGCTCGCCGCGCTCGATCCACGGAGCCAGCAGGTCTCCTTCGAAGAAGGCGATTCGCTCGGCTACCCCGTGGCGCACCGCATTGGCTTTGGCCACCTCCAACGCGTCCGGCGAGATGTCCGAGGCCATCACCCGCCACCGCGGGCACTGTACGGCAAGGCTCACCGCGATGGCCCCGCTGCCGGTGCCGATGTCCGCCACTGCCGGGCTCTCGCCATCTTTCCACAATTGCCGTCCGATTAGCACGGCCTGCTCAACCAGCAGCTCCGTCTCCGGCCGCGGGATGAGCACCGCCGGCGTTACCGTATAGGAAAGCCCGTAGAACTCCTGCTCTCCTATGATATACTGCACCGGTTCACCACTCGCCTTGCGGGCAAGCAGCCGCTTCCAGTCCGCCTCCCGCTCCGGCGGGAAGGGCTCGGGCCAGCGGAGGAACAGTCCGCTGCGGCTCTCGCCCAGCAGATACTCGAGCAGCCGTCCGGCATTCGCCTCCGGCTCCCGCACACCGCTGCGCCGCAAAAAAGAAGAAGCCTCTGCATAGGCTTCACGTATCGTCATCGGCCGATCTTCACGCACCGGCGTATTCTCCTTTTTCGATCTGCTCGGTTTGCGAAGCAATGGTCAGCGCGGAGATGATTTCATCCATCTCGCCATTGAGCACGGCGTCAAGGCGATGCAGCGTCAGGCCGATCCGGTGGTCCGTCACCCGGCTTTGCGGGAAGTTATAGGTACGGATCCGCTCCGAACGGTCTCCCGTCCCGATCTTGCTCTTGCGCTCGGCGCCATACTTCTCCATCTCTTCCTGCTGCATTTTATCGTAGATCCGGGCCCGCAGCACCTGCAGCGCCTTCTCTTTGTTCGAGTTTTGCGATTTGCCGTCCTGGCAGGTGGCTACGATTCCGGTCGGGATGTGTGTTACGCGTACCGCCGACTTTGTCGTATTGACCGATTGCCCGCCCGCTCCACTGGAACAGAACGTATCGACACGGATATCCGAATCCAGGATTTCGATATCGAATTCTTCCATCTCCGGCATCACGGATACCGTCGAAGTGGACGTATGAATACGTCCCCCCGATTCGGTCGCCGGGATACGCTGTACGCGATGTGCGCCGCTCTCAAACTTCAGCTTGCTGTAAGCCCCTTTGCCGCTCACCAAAAAAATAATCTCTTTAAATCCGCCGAGATCATTCATATTCACATCCAGCACTTCCGTCCGCCAGCCCTGTGAATCGGCATACTTCGTATACATCCGGTACAGGTCGGCGGCAAACAATGCCGCTTCGTCCCCGCCAGCGGCACCGCGGATTTCCACAATCACGTTCTTATCGTCATTCGGATCCTTCGGCATCATCAGCACCTTGATGCGCTCTTCCAGCTTGGCTTTACGCTCCGACAGTTCTTCGAGCTCCAGCTTCACCAATTCCTTCATTTCGTCATCCAGCTTTTCATTCTGCATGACCCGCGCCGCTTCGTACTGCTCCGACACGCTCTTGTATTCCATATACGCGTCGTAGGCCTCCTGAAGATCGGATTGCTCCTTGGAATATTCCCGCAGCTTTTTGGAATCACTCGTCACGTTCGGGTCACAGAGCAGTTCGCTTAATTTCTCATATCGGTCAGCCAATGCTTGCAACCGATCCAGCATCTGATTTCACCCTTTCTTTTTTTGAGTATATGCATCAAGCCAAAATTCCTTATACATTGAAACGGAAATGCATGACGTCTCCGTCTTTGACGACATATTCCTTGCCCTCGAGGCGCAGCAGCCCTTTTTCCTTGGCTCCGTTCATTGAACCCGATGCGATCAGATCGTCGTACCCAACGACCTCCGCCCGAATAAAGCCGCGCTCAAAATCGGTGTGGATGACTCCGGCCGCTTGAGGCGCCTTCGTACCCTTGCGGATCGTCCAAGCGCGGACCTCCTGCACTCCCGCCGTAAAATACGTATACAGCCCAAGCAAGCGGTACGCCGCTTGAATCAACCGGTTCAAGCCGGAATCCTGAAGCCCCAGCTCCTCGAGAAACATCTGCTTGTCCTCGCCTTCGAGCTCGGCGATTTCCGATTCCACCTTTGCGCTGATCGGCACCACTTCTGCGCCTTCCTTAGCAGCATACTCACGTACCTTTTGGACGTAAGGGTTATCTTCCGCGTTGGCCACCTCCGCCTCGCTGACATTTGCCGCATACAGCACCGGCTTCATCGTAAGCAAGTGCAAGTCGCGAATCAGCAGCTTTTCCTCGTCGCTAAGCTCCACACTGCGGGCCGGCTTATCGTTATACAGCGCTTCTTTCACCCGTTCGAGGCATTCGACCTCCTGCGCGTATTTTTTGTCCCCGCTCTTCATATTTTTACGCGACCGCTCAATTCGTTTATCTACCGAGTCCACATCCGCTAGAATCAGCTCGAGATTAATGGTCTCGATATCGCTGATCGGATCCACAACTCCTGATACATGGGTAATATTCTCGTCCTGGAAGCAGCGAACCACGTGTACGATCGCATCCACCTCGCGGATATGAGCCAGAAACTTATTGCCAAGCCCTTCGCCTTTGCTTGCGCCTTTCACAAGGCCCGCAATATCGACGAATTCAAATGCTGTCGGCACAATACGGTTCGGGTTCACGATCTCGGCCAGCCGGAGCAAACGCTCATCCGGAACCTCTACTACACCAACGTTAGGATCTATGGTACAAAAAGGGTAGTTCGCCGACTCCGCCCCGGCTTGCGTAATTGCATTAAACAACGTTGACTTGCCGACGTTCGGCAGTCCGACGATCCCTGCTTTCAATGCCATGTCAAGGACAACTCCTTAAAAGTTCAACTAGTAAATTCCTAACATAAGATTATACTACAAATACAGCCCCCATGTCATCTGACCGGTTGAGGAAAATCCTGCTCCGCCTGAAAACAAAAAACCGGCCCGCTTCCCGCCAGACCGGTTTGGATCCTTCCTTTATTGTGCCGGCTGCCCCGAAATCCTGCGCAGCTCATTGGCCAGACGATGAAACTCCGCTTGAGCCGATGCATCATTTACAGCAAAGTAGGATGCCGACAAAAAGCGGATCATCTTGTTTGCATCCTCCGCAGAGATGAGTATCTGCGGCTCCGGTATGACGCTTGCCCGGTACTCTTCTTCTACATCCCTCACGAAATCGGAAAACGTTTTGCCGAGCTGCCGAAGCGGCTGCTGCGGGTCGCTGCGGCGCGCCGGATCCAGCATATAATGGCCTGCAATATCGGTAGATGGATTTAGACCGTAACGGTAGCAGGCATAAGCCATCACCCATACATAACGCTTATACGATTCCGTCAGACGGATACGCCCTCCGTGGCACAGCTCCACCGCCCCCGCCGCATCGTTCGCATCGGCTCCATATCTGGCATTGTCCGTTGTAACATTATAAACGACATGATATGCTTTCTCCGCAGGCCCGGTCAAAAAGGGAATGCACTCCAGGATTTCGTTATCATCAACAAAAATATGAGCCGAGGATGACATATCGTTGCTCGTTCGTTGAAAATACGAGACGTTAGCTGCGGCCGTCGACCCCGGATTGCCCGTGTCATGCGCAACCATAAAACGGCACCGAGCAAGCGGCAGCATCGGCCGCCGCTTGCTTGGGCCAGGCAAATAGCGCGGAATAATCTCATACTTCATTTGAAACGGCACGTTTGCTCACCACCTTTAAGCATGATTGCTTGAATCAGCTTATGCTAAAAGGCGCGCTTGATCCGCGGCACTTGCCCGAGTTATTTGAAATTACGATTCTGCATCTCTTCTTTTTTCAGCGTATAGTGTGATTCTACTTGCATTTTTAATATAAATGCCCGCAGGGAATTCGCTTTGTCCGGCGTCAGATCCACGTATCTCGCCCCGTAATAATAGCCTTCAGGGGTCGTTTCCGATCTTATGATTTCCGCAGCACATTGCAAGGTAAAGCCTAAATCGAGAGCCACGTTAACCGTCGAATTCGTGTCCAGACCGATGTTTTCCAGCACCGTAAAGCCTAATCCGCTGATACTTAAATTATGAACCGTGAGTTCAACTTTATTTTGCAGCAGCCGCTCGATCCCCTTCGTTTCCTTGATGGAAACGATCACTCCGCTTTGATTTACCTTCACCCGGGGATGCTCGCGTTTTTCCGCGAAACGGCTCTGATTACTGGGAGGATTGATGACCATGAGCGCACCATGATCCTTGGCGACAACCGTAGACTCAAACACATATACACCACCCGGAGAATAAACCGTCAGCTTGACCTTATCCCCGAGTTCGAATGCCTTATATTCCGAGATTTCGATCTCGATAATATCTCCTTCCGCATAAGTAAGGATACCCGTGGAGACAAAATCCTTTTTCTCTACCATAATCCGGCTTTGCAGCAAAATACCGTTTTGGCTTCTATTCTTGATCCTTTCTACCTCGAACGATTTGCCTTGCGAAGGCGAACTCATTGAAAGCAAACCACCTTTCACACCAAATGAAACCCGCTTATTTTTTAGCGGATCGTGACTACCACGCCGAAAACTAAGACCTTATAACTATATTCCAACTCGAATATTAGGTAAATTTACCCATTTCATATGTTACTTCATTATATCGCTTGCTTGAAAGCCGTTCAACTGATTTTTCATCTTTATCTCTTCTCACTGCTCGCTCAATATCGATTATTCACATATTCGATATCCTGTGAATAACTGGATTGCCGGGAAATGAACTTGCTCTGAAGGCACGATTTTTCTACAATGGAATAGACAAACCAAATGACTTATCCACAATGTTATCCACAGTGTGTTAACAACGAATGTTTGTTCGAACTTGTGGTCACAAAGCTAAATGAGGTGTACGTATTGTCTTTATGGGAGGAACATCTGCCTTATATGAGAGCCGCCATCGATGAAGCCCGCAAAGCGGAGTCGATTTTAGAGGTCCCCATCGGCGCAGTCATCGTACGCGGTAATGAAATTATCGGCCGCGGCCACAATGTCCGCGAAACGACACGGGATCCGCTCGCCCATGCCGAATTGATCGCGATCAAACAGGCCAGCCGGCATTTGGATGCCTGGCGTCTATTGGATTGCAGACTTTATGTTACGCTCGAGCCATGTCCTATGTGTGCCGGTGCCATCGTACAATCCCGCATCCCTCAGGTTATTTATGGCACTCCCGATCCGAAAGCCGGATGTGCCGGAACACTGATGAACCTGCTTCAAGAGGATCGGTTTAATCATCGTGTGGACGTTATCAGCGGTGTGCTTCAAGAAGAGTGCGCGGTCATGCTGACCCAATTCTTCCGCAAATTACGGGGAAAGGCGTAGTGGGAAAACCGCTTGAATATGAAATCGCTTATGCCGGACGCGGCCGAATACGATTCACGCAGAACATTCTCAGCGCTGCGTACCGGCAGAGCATACGACTCTCTTTACTTTTTTTCTTGCCCATGATAAAATAATAGAGCCTTTAAGTGCTTTGCAAAAACATCGAGACGTGGCTCAGCTTGGTAGAGCGCTTGGTTCGGGACCAAGAGGTCGCAGGTTCAAATCCTGTCGTCTCGATTTTCTCTTTTAAGAAGAAAAAGCCTTGATTTTCAAGGCTTTTTTTGATGATAAGCAAAACAGGCTGATGCAGGTTAACCCAACCGGCATCAGCTTGTTCCAGGTATATTTGACTTCATAACCCTGCAGGAAGATCCTGCAGGGATTTTTTGCTGTTGTCACATCTTCACCGGCTGGTGGTTATCCCTGTTCCCGCAGTTCTGCCGGTATATCCTGAGGCAGCACCACTGTTACATTCATGTAAGGATAGTAAGAGTCAAAGCCTTGACGAATCGGCGGCTGCTTAACCTGAACATACATCGTATCCCCGATGGTACGAACGGTATACACGTTCTTTTCGGAAACCTCCGGGAATTGGTCCTCCTGTGTTCGTTCCCTGTAACTGCCGAACAAATGGACAGCCCGCTCCGCGGTTTGATCGACTTTGACCTGTGGACCGTTTGTCTGCACAATAATCCGCTTCACCCTCTCATCTACCGCTTCCCGCATCTCCGGAAGGTCTACGGTCCGTTCAACTGTACCCACCATCCGCCTGACCTCCCCGAGAACGCCGATGCTGGTCAAAAAGGTTAGTCCAAAAGAGCTGATAAACAGCAGACCCACGAAAAACACACTCATCAAATCATATCGAACCATGCTGTTTTCCTTCCGCATCCATATCAGATAGACAAGGATTTCAAGCCCCAGCAGCACGAACAGGATCGGCCACCAGGCAAAGAACGTATCGAAAGCGTTCAAGCCCTGCAGTTGAGATAAAAACAAGGTCACACCCAGGAAAATAAGCGACAAGCCCATGGATAAGGTTCCTACACGCCACGTTCTCACGAGGTCTTTTCCCCCTTTTCCCGCTTGCTGCCGAACAAGAGCCGAAGCCCGCCGCCGATCAGCAGTACGCATACAATGAACGTATGGAAGTATTGGTGGTACCAATACATAATTTCTCTGCTCAATTGCTCGTCGACCCATCGTTCCAATCCGTTCATCATGACGTTATCGACCAAATAATACAAGCCCAAAGCGAGCAATCCGATGCCGACCCACCTCTGATGGTTGATCAGCCAATCCACGACAGGCACATCTCTGATCTCCTCTCGCCCGTACCTTGAAATATACTGCAGTGCATCGAAGAAGCTGAAAAACCATAGAATCGGAATCAGAAACAGAAACAGCGACAGCCGAAGCACGTCTATGATGTAGATGCTGAACAGGAAAGCCGCCATGAGCTGCAAACCGCGCTTTTGCAGACCGAGATACATATGTCCCGCTCCAGGGAAGATGGAAAGCAGCATGCCAAGCGTTTTGTTCTTTTTTCCGGCTTCCCTCATTTCCTGATAATCTTCGAATATGGAACGGTCGATCAGTTCCTCTCCCCGCTGTTTGCGGTTTAGGTGCTGTACACAGTCAAACATGCAGTAGAGCCAGATGATCGGCAGCACGCCCAGAAAGACCATAAACTCCCCTCTATTCGTCAGCGCCGTTACGAAGATAATCATGATCGTAAGCCCGAAGAACGTCAGCAGGAACGCCAACCCCCGCTGCATCAACCCAAGCTGAAAGTGGCCGAGTCCGGGAACGAACGACAGCAGCATGGTAACAAAACGGTCGTCTGCCTGCGAAGCTGATGCCGGTGACGGTCCCCACACGGAGGAGGTATTCCCTGTCTGCGTACTGCCATGCGGGTCTGATCCTCCCCCTCCCCAGCTTTCCGGCAGCGGCGGCTGCGGCCTGCCCAGCAGCGTACGAATCATATCAATCATATTGACCGCCCAAATGACAAACGCCACAAACAGCATAAAAAAGTACGGAATTTCATTGTACCCGAACAGACGGTGAATACGTACCGCAACCATCACGACCAACAGCAGCAGCGAGCCGAAAAATCCGCCGCCATACAGCAGCGCTTTAATCAGCCGGCCCAAGTACAAGTGGCCGAGTCCAGGAATGAACGATAGTATAAAAGCAACCATCGGGTTTTTATTTGGATTCATGGGTATCCCCTCTTTCATATCTCGGTTGAATGGAATCGAGCATGCCGATTGTTTTGTTCATGAGCTTCTCGGAAACGGAAACGTGCAGAATCCGTGTTTCCGCTGTTCTTTTCTCTGAGGCTGTGTCAAACCGGGAAATGTGCTGCGTAAGGGTCTGGAAGACACCGGTGCTCATAAGAATCATCGTAATGGCTGCAGCTACCGTATAATGAAAGAATGGATGTTGAATCCACGGTATGCGTAATTTACGTTTGGTTTGCTCCGGCACCATCTCTACCGGCCTCGTGTAAGGCATTTCTTGTTCCAGACGCATCATCACCGCAGCGGAGAAAGCTTCCTGGTCCTCAAGCTGCGGCAGAACATCGCCAGCCTGTTCCAAACACTGCATATACAGCTCAAAACATGCATCGCAGCTGTCCAGATGCGATTCACAGATTGCCCTCTCTTCATTCGTCAGCTCATCTTTCACATATTGAAGCCAGGTTTCCATTCTCCTATGATTCATTCCCATTCCTCCTCCTTCCATACCTTTCGCATGTACTGTTTGGCCCGGTACAGCTTTGATTCCACTGTTTTCAGCGCCATCTGCTGCTCTTCGGCGATTTGTTGATAGCTCTTCTCTTCAATGTAGAATGCAACTACGACGTCACGGTAACTTTCGGGAAGCTGGTCGAGATAATGGCGAATCTGATCGCTGCGTTCCCGGTTGATTACCGTATCCTCCACCGGACGTTCCCTCAGCATGGGCCGCGCGCCCAGTCCCTCCCACTCATCCGTCAGCTCTTCTTTCTTTCGGTCTTTAGCCCGTTTGAAATCAATCGCTTTGTTGACGGCTATACGTGTCATCCAGGTTTTCAAACCTTGAAACCGGTATTGGGGGAGAGACGCGTATATCTTCAGCAGCGCTTCCTGAGTCACATCCTCGGCGTCCTTTGTCGACCGGAGCACAGAATATACCGCCTTGAACAAATGGTTCCCGTACTGATCCACCAGCTCACGAAACGCTTCCCGGTCGCCATCTATGATTCGTGCAATCCATGCTTCTTCCGTAATCGTCTCCCCCTCCTCTCTGGATAATAGACGCCGATGGCCGACGACATCACTGCATCTTTTTTAAATATTTTTACGGACTTTCTTCCCGGCCCTTCGTATGATATAATAACTATGGTTTTATGTCCCCGTAGCTCAACAGGATAGAGCAGTCCTCTCCTAAAGGACAGATAGTGGTTCGAGTCCTCTCGGGGACGCCATACATACCCTTTGAAAGCACACAAGGCCTGATTCACAGGTCTTTCATTATTTTCGCGCATAAAATATCACCCCTGCCGCCACAATAGCGAAGAGGTGATTTTTTATGGAAAAACATATTGATCCAACCGAAGAAATATATATTTATAACAACGAAGACATCAATGACGTGAAGGAAGACGCCACCGGCGAGGAAGGCTTGTCCGCCGGGAAGGCCGGGGAGCCCATACCGAGTCCCTCTGCCAGGAACGGCGACCGACCTTAAATAAGGCAACCGTCCGTAGTCGTACGGACGGTGCTTTTTCTTTTTGAAGACCGCTGATCAAAATATGCCATCGGTGATCACCAGCGGTCCGTCTTTGGTGATGGCAACGGTATGCTCAAACTGAGCCGACAGGCTGCCGTCGTAAGTTCGGGCGGTCCAGCCGTCCAATTCGATAAACATTTCGTGCTTGCCCGCATTGATCATCGGCTCAATGGTAAAAACCATACCTTCCTGAAGACGAACGCCGCGGCCCGGCTTGCCTACATGAGGAAATGTCGGCTCCTCGTGCATGCTTCGCCCGATTCCGTGCCCGACCAGATCGCGTACCACGGAGAAGCCGGCTCCTTCTGCATGTTTCTGCACGACATGCATGACATCGCCCATCCGGTTTCCCGCTACGGCCTTCTCGATGCCCAGCAACAGGCACTCCTTGGTCACTTGGATCAGACGCTCCGCCTCTGGAGAGATCGTTCCGACAGGATATGTACGGCAGGAATCCGCACACCACCCATTGTACCGGCATACAATGTCTACTTTGACGATATCTCCATTTTGCAGCGGTTCTTCGTTCGGAAATCCATGGGCGATCACGTCGTTAACAGAAGTACAAGTAGCAAACGGGTAACCTTTAAACCCTTTGACTACTTGTTCAGCCCCCTGCTCTTGAATAAACCGTTCAGCAAAATCATTGATAACCATTGTGGTAAGCCCCGGCTTGATCATCTTGGCAATTTCCTGATGACACTTGGCGAGAATCTCACCGGCTTTGCGCATCAGTTGAATTTCTTCCGGTGTTTTGATGATAATCATAACGAACCTCCTGAATTTCCAAATATCATATCACTTAGATCTATTGTACGCAATTGCTCGTAAAAGTTCCCCTGTGGTAAGATGTCCGAACAAGATTTCATATTATAGAAGAAGGAGGCTGACCTTCCTTGACACAGGATGCCGCTTGGTGGGAAGAGCAGCATAGGCTGAAGCTTGTGCTGAATGAAGTGCGAAAGCTGATCGAGCGCTCGGAGGAATTATCCGAACAGCGACAATCGACGGTAACCGAAGCACGCAAAGATTTCTGGGACGACATTACGGTCAATCTAGCGAATCCCGACGACATCATGGAAACTTACACCAGCATTACGCAGCAGTCCATGATGCTCGCCGGTCAAGAACGAAGCCTGCAGCATGCCGAAAATACGCGATACCGATTGCTGAGAATGTACAACTCACCGTATTTTGGCAGGATCGATTTTACGGAAAAAGGCTCTTACGGTACTGAGAAAATATACATCGGAATCGCTTCAGTTCTGGATGAGCAGACACAGACATACTGGGTTTACGATTGGCGTGCGCCCGTTTCGAGCTTGTTTTACGATTATTCGCCGGGCCCGGCCAATTACGAGACGCCTATGGGGACGATTTCCGGCACCTTGGATTTAAAACGCCAATTCATGATTCGCGGCGGCGAAATCAAAGCGATGTTCAATACAGGAATAACCATCGGCGACGAAGTGCTTCAGCACATTCTCGGGCAGCGTACCGATGACCATATGAAATCCATTGTGGCCACGATACAGAAAGAGCAGAATCAGATCATCCGGGATGACCGCCACAGGGTACTGATCGTTCAAGGAGCGGCAGGCAGCGGGAAAACATCCGTCGCTTTGCAACGGGTCGCCTATCTCCTCTACAAGCATCGCCAAACGCTTAACAGCGATAATATGGTGCTGTTCAGTCCTAACGCCCTGTTTAACAGCTATATCTCAAGCGTCCTTCCTGAGCTTGGCGAAGCCAATATGCAGCAAACGACCTATCAGGACTATCTGCAGCTGCGCCTTGGCTCGCAATTTCAAGTGGAAGATGCGTACGAGCAAATGGAAGCGATGCTTCATACCTATGGTGATCCTGGAGATGAAATACGCAGGAGCAGCATCCGCTTTAAATCATCCAAAGCCTTTGTCGACATCATAGAGAAATATGCCCGGGGGTTGGAGTCCCAAGGCATGCGGTTTAATGACCTGGTCTTTCGAGGAAGGGTACTGATCGGCAAGCAGCAAATGGCAAACTATTTTTATAGCCTGGACGGGTCTATAAAGCTGAGCATCAAAATACACTTAGTGAAGGAATGGCTTCTGAAAGAGCTTAAACGGCTGGCCAAAGAGGAAAGAATGAAGCCGTGGGTGAAAGAGGAAATCGAGCTGCTGGATAAGGAAGTCTATCAGCGAGCTTACAACGCGCTTCGGAAGCAAAAAGGCGACCGGGAGACAGCATTTGATGACGCGAAGCAGGAAGCGCTGCTGCTCAGTAAATACGTTGTACACGAAAAATTTAAGCCGCTCCGGGAGAAGATCAAACAGCTGCGATTTATTTCGGCTGCGGCACTATACAGACAGCTGATATCCGATGTCTCCCGGTTTGCCCTAACCGCCGGGGACAAAGAACTTGAGCTCCCTCCGGAATGGGAGGAAATCGGTCGGCTGACCCTTGAGCAAATGGACCGCGGCCGGCTGACTTACGAAGATGCGACTCCGTTTCTGTACTTGACCGGATTAATCGAGGGTTTTCCATCGTATAATACGGTCCGTCATGTCATTATCGATGAGGCACAGGACTACTCGCCCTTTCAACTGGTATTCCTGAACCGCTTGTTCCCCTGGGCCAAAATGACGCTGCTGGGTGATTTCAATCAGGCCATTTCTGCGCATCATACTGCAGAAGCCGATCATGGCATGGCCGGCTACGAAGTAATCTACGATATATATGGTCCTGAACAAGTGGAATTCATACGACTGGTTCGAAGCTACCGGTCAACCAAAGAAATCGCCGAATTCACCAAGGCGATTTTGCCCTGCGGGGAGCCTGTAGAGCCGTTCAGCCGCAGCGGGGAGCCTCCCAAACTGATAGCCGTGTCTGATCATGCCATGCTGACGGACGTCTTGCTTGGGGAAGTGAAGAGGCTCCAAACGTCTGGAATCGGCACGATCGCCATCATATGCAAAACAGCCCGGGAAACCCGCGATGCGTACGATAAGCTCTCAAGCCAATTGCCTCAGCTTCAATGGATTACTAAAGAGACCCGATTGTTTCACGCCGGCGTAGTACTCATTCCCGTTTATTTGGCCAAAGGACTCGAATTTGACGCTGTGCTTATTTATAACGCCTCAGCCGAACATTACTATCGGGAAGTTGAGCGAAAGCTGCTGTATACCGCCTGCACCCGGGCTATGCACAAGCTTACGATTTTCCATACGGGGCAGCCTAGTCCCTTTCTGTCTCACCATCATGAAAAATCAAAGAGAACCCCCTAAACTCGGTTCTCATTTCGATGGGATCATGGTAAAATGAGGAATCAATTTCATAATCGAGGTGGAAAAGAATCATGTCCGCAGATCACTTGTTTTACATCATTTATGACGAGTTTTCCATTTCCATCTGTACTCAATTTGATGAAGTGATTGATGCGGTAACCGGCGGTGCTTTCATATACGGATATACCGATGATGAAGCCATGGCTTACGAAATGATGAAAGATTGCTTCAACAAAGTAGAGCTGGAGAATAATAATTAGGGTTTCGATTGTGAACAAAGGGATCCCTTGATTTTTAATCTGGACCGATAAACAAACCGGATTTGCTTTCCGACGCAAAACAGGGACTGCTGATCGTGCCGGCAGCCCCATGCTAATCGGGATTCCTTGATATTTCAGCTTATTTCAAGGTAAGCGTCGGGTTAAATAACCCAAACCCATTACCTACGTCCCGTAGATGTTCTTTCTTTGTTAGTTTTAACGTGAGTTTATTCACACCTTTTACGCTAACGGACACGTCCTGCGGGAATTCCCCAGGGCCAAAATCATGGGAATAAAGCTCTTTTCCGTCACCTTCTATAACGAAAGTGACAATGTTCGGCGAGTCTTGATTCTCCTTCAATATACCCGCTTTGGCTTTGAAAGAAGTATACTGGCCATTTAACGGATATTCTTGATACATGGACTCCCCTGTATCCAATGTCCAATCGGCATAAAAAGCAACGTAGTTCTCATACTCATTCGATAAATTATCCTGAATCTTTTTGCCGTGATTAATTAACGAGATACCATTCCAGTTACTAATTTTTTGCGTATTCATTGGTTGGACTCGTTCTCCAAGAAATTCTTCATTCGGTTCGTTTGTTTCTCCAATGAACACCGTCCCGGTTTCACCATCCCACCCTACTTTTTGTCCGAGATTTTCGGCAACAAATCGAAGCGGGACATAGGTGGATCCATTATAAATAAACGGCTTATCCTCGGCAGGCATTTTAGAAACATTATTAATTTTAATATCTTTCACCTCGTAAAAAACTTCAAGCATGGTGCTCCCGCTTGCTGCATATGCAGCTGTTCCCGCAAATAGCGCACTTACAATGATTCCCGCGGTAAAACCCTTTAATTTGTCCTTTAACATATACCGATACCTCCACGGTATTATTTGATTATGTAGTTCAGTAGTAAATTTCAACGAAAAATTTACATCGTTTTGATTCCTCCCCCATTCGCTAACGTTCGTACTCCGTTTTGATAATTGTACTAAAATTGCTCCTGTAAATAATTTATCGGAGGTTTGCATTCCATCTATTAGACTATATTTTAAAATACCCGGCCGCTTTCCAAGATCATCTATAACTTAATTATTGCAACGAATTAGTAAAATCAGCTTACTCAACTATTAAACTTCGATATTCACACAGAGGAGATTACTGGGGCGACGTCTCCATGGAATTGTTCTTCGATCACATGAAACAGTGGACATTAAAAAAGATGACCCCCGACGAATTCAGAGGTCATTACTGGCTAGCTAAATCGATGGCTATTTGATATAAACTGTCCACAAACCGGGTCTTAGTTCAAGGTAAGAGGCTGTTGATTATTGTTAACCCTCGCCGTTATTATGGCGGCTGTGATTTTGATTTTTCACTTTCTTCGAGCCGGATAACGGTTCATTCGGGTGGCGGTGCTCGTCTTGGTTTTGACGGCCGCTCGGCGGGTTTACCGGTTGAGGAATATTTTTAGGCATGTGATTCCCGTCTCCCTTCGCTGGGTTACTCTTTATCCATCAGCATCGATGTATGAGGTGTTTCATCATGATTTAACGCATCCTGATGCCGGTGATCGTTGGTTTGCTGCTGCACCTGCTGTGCCTGATGGCCGGTAACCACCGTTTTGTCCAAATCTTTAACGACATTTTGCAGATTTTTATCTACGCTGCTTTTATTTTTTGTCATGTTGGCCGTTGCCTCCGTTTAGCTGTGCGTAAAAGAATGAAGCTGTTGTGCACACTCATGGATATGCCTTACATAATCATCAACTAACGTCTGAATGACGTCCGTTCGCTCATCGACATTGTCCCCGTCTCGTTCCACATCAACAAGGTCGACCTTCACTTCTCTGGAATCGACATAAGTACATTTGAAATCAAAGCCGTAGTTATTCCGACCCGCCGTAGCAATATGAACGCGCAGCACATTCGCTTCCGCCTCATCAGCCTGGACTTCTGCTCTGTCCGAGGTATTCAGCACGGTAGGCAGCGTTCTCGCCCATGCCTCGGCCAGTTGCTGTTGGTCCACTTGCAGGCTATCCTTTTTGCTCATGAGTAACACCTCCACATTACTAACATGCGGAGATGCCATCCTCCTTATACCAAGCGCACCTAAGTAAAAAAAGCCATAGGTTCCGTTACACAATAAGAAAAACCTCGCCTCCGGCGAGGTCCTTTATCGTGCAAACCCATGTTGGATAAGGAAGGAAGGGGTGTGGGGTTCCACCCGCTGCTTTCTTATCTGTCAAAAAAAACGACCCTTATCAGGTCGCTGTTTTTTTGTTTTATGGACCATTTATTATTATAAATGGCGGAGAGGGTGGGATTCGAACCCACGGTGGCCTCACGACCACGGCGGTTTTCAAGACCGCTGCCTTAAACCACTCGACCACCTCTCCGGGTGACAACAAGCATTGTATCACAAAAACTAAAGCATGATCAAGCTCTAATTTTTACTGATTTTCGTTACATTCCCCATATACGGCTGAAGCACTTCCGGAATCAAAACGCTGCCGTCTTCCTGCTGGTAGTTCTCCAGAATGGCGGCGACGGTTCGGCCAATAGCCAACCCTGATCCGTTGAGCGTATGCACGAATTCGGGTTTCGCCTTGGTATCGCGGCGGAAACGAATGTTAGCTCGGCGTGCTTGGAAATCCTCAAAGTTACTGCAAGACGAAATCTCGCGGTACGTATTGCTGCTTGGAAGCCATACCTCAAGATCGTACGTTTTCGCCGACGAGAAGCCCAAATCGCCCGTACAAAGCGACAGCACACGGTAAGGCAGCTTGAGCAGCTGCAGCACCTTCTCCGCATCCATCGTCAGTTTCTCGAGCTCCTCATTGGATTGCTCCGGTGCGGTCAGTTTCACCAGTTCAATTTTGTTAAATTGATGCTGTCTGATCAGACCCCGGGTATCACGTCCGGCAGAACCGGCTTCCGAACGGAAGCAAGCGCTGAACGCCACAAAATACTTAGGCAAATCCTCCAAGGATAAAATGTCATCCCGATGATAGTTGGTCACCGGAACCTCAGCCGTAGGAATCAAGAAATAATCTGTTTCATCGATTTTAAAAACATCTTCTGCAAATTTCGGCAGCTGTCCCGTTCCCGTCAAACTATCCCGGTTTACGATATACGGCGGAAGTATCTCCTGATACCCGTGCTGGTCCGCATGCAAATCCATCATAAAATTCATTAAAGCCCGCTCCAGGCGAGCACCAAGCCCTTTATAAAACACAAAGCGCGAGCCAGTCACCTTCGCCGCAGACTCAAAATCCAATATATTCAGCTGCTGCGCCACTTCCCAATGCGGCTTCGGCTCGAACGAAAAGCTCGGTACTTCGCCCACACGGCGAATTTCCACATTGTCTTCCTCGGATGCACCTACCGGCACCCCGTCTTGAGGAATATTGGGAATAGCCAGCACGATAGCATCGAGGTCAGACTCCAGAACACGAATTTCTTCATCCAATGTTTTAATGCGGTCTCCGACAACCTTCATTTCTTCAATCAGATGATTCGCATCTTCCTTAGCCTTCTTCAGCCGAGCCACTTCCTGTGAAACCACGTTACGGCGGTTTTTCAGCTGCTCCACTTCTTGTAAAAGCTCTCTGCGTTTAAGATCCAGGCTAGTAAAACGATCCAGCTCCTCGAGGTTATTTCCTCCCCGATTTTTCATGGCCTGTTTTACTTTATCCATATCGCTGCGCAGTAATTTTACATCCAACAAGGAGATCCCTCCTACCTCGTCTCACGTACCATGTCTATAAAATAAGCGTGCATCCGCTCATCATCGGTCAATTCCGGATGAAACGAGGCTGCCAACAAATGCCCTTGTCTAGCGGCCACGATCTGGTCACGATAGGTAGACAGCACGTTCACATTGTCGCCCACCTTGACAATCAAAGGAGCGCGAATAAACACAGCTCGAACATTGTTATCGATGCCTTTGATATCCAAGTCGGTTTCAAAGCTTTCACGCTGCCGCCCAAAAGCGTTTCGCTCCACTTCGATATCCATCAGCTCCAGATGCGCCTCTTCCTGCCCGACAATGCTTTTTGCAAGAACAATTAAGCCTGCACAGGTGCCGAAAATCGGCTTGCCCTGCCGTGAAAATTCACGTAGGGCATCCACAAAATGATAAGTCCTCATCAGTTTCCCGATCGTTGTGCTTTCGCCTCCGGGAATAATGATTCCGTCGATTTCTTGCAGCTGCTCCACTTTTTTTACGACAACGCCCTGCGCCCCGGCCTTTTCTATCATTTTAATATGTTCAGCCACGGCACCCTGCAGCGCTAAAACTCCGATTTTCATCTCACACTACCTTCTTCCCGAACGAAAAAAATGGATTACCAACCGCGCTCTTGCATCCGCTCGGAAACATGCAGTTTGGAAATTTCAATTCCCTTCATTGGCGTACCGAGGTTTTTCGAAATATTTGCAATCAGCTCGTAATCTGTATAGTGGGTAGTCGCCTCAACAATCGCTTTAGCAAATTTTTCAGGGTTGTCCGATTTGAAAATACCGGACCCGACAAATACGCCGTCCGAACCCAAATGCATCATCAGCGCTGCATCTGCCGGTGTAGCCACACCGCCTGCAGCAAAGTTTACAACAGGAAGACGTCCTGTTTCATGTACTTGAAGCAGCAGCTCATAAGGAGCCCCCAAATTTTTCGCTTCAGCCATCAGCTCGTCCTTGGACAAGGACTGGATCTTCCGGATTTGTCCGGTAATCATCCGCATATGACGAACCGCTTCAACGATATTTCCCGTTCCCGGCTCACCCTTTGTACGAATCATCGATGCGCCTTCCCCGATTCTGCGGAGCGCTTCGCCAAGATCTCTTGCACCGCAAACGAACGGTACGGTGAATTCATGTTTATTAATATGGAACACTTCATCCGCCGGAGTGAGCACTTCGCTTTCATCGATATAGTCTACGCCCATCGATTCCAGCACTTTCGCCTCAACATAATGGCCGATCCGTGCTTTAGCCATAACAGGAATGGATACAGCTTTCATAACCTCTTCTACAATCGTAGGGTCGGCCATACGAGCTACTCCTCCGGCCGCACGAATATCGGAAGGCACTCTTTCAAGCGCCATAACGGCGGAGGCGCCTGCCGCTTCAGCGATGCGGGCCTGCTCTGCACTCATGACGTCCATAATGACGCCGCCTTTTTGCATTTCTGCCATACCTTTTTTAACGCGCGATGTACCAGTTTCCATTTCCGATTCCTCCCACAACATATCGATATATTTCGACGATCGGCCTTAATAGGACAAACTAACTAAACAAATATTTTACATCAATAGGAGCAAATAAACAACCCGTTTTATCGGATTTCATCAGCTTGTGACACCTTTGACCGTATCTACAAAAAAGTCCTTGATCGCTCTGAAGAACAGCCGGATCCAGCTTCCTTGCTCTACATCCTCGGCTGCCACCAAATTAGCTGTTTGTTCATTTCCGTTATAGGAAACCTTGACCGTCCCAAGCACCTGACCCTGTGTAATCGGGGCGATAAGCTTACTTTCATCTGCCGGTGCCGCTGTAATCGTAAATTGATCGGCCGCGGCGCCTTTTTTGGCAACGATGGAAACTGCAGTTTCCGTGACGACCGGCACTTGTGTTTTCACACCTTTTTTAATATTCACTGTTTTCATGGAATCTATTTCAGCTTTCGCACCCAGGACCTGTTTCAGTTCAAAGTTCGTGAAACCGTAGTCAAGCACTTTGCGGGTCTCTTCAAACCGGCTTGGCTCCGTCTCCGTTCCCATCACGACACTGATCAGCCTCATTCCATTACGTTCCGCTGTTCCGGTAAAGCAATAGCCGGCTTCATTCGTGCTTCCTGTTTTTAAACCGTCGAGGCCTTCATAAGCATATCGCTTAAAATTGGTCGTGTTCCTGTTGTCCCAAAGCATCCAGTTCCAGTTAATCATTGGTGTCGTGTCTCTCTCACGGAATTTCTTGGCCGGGATTTTCGTATATTCCAGTACTTCCTTATGATCCTTTAAGATATTATAGGCGATGATAGCTGCATCTCTTGCAGAAAGGAGCGTTTCCCCCTGCAAATTCTGGGGAGCATACTTACCAAGGTCGGCCCGTCCCAATCCCGTCGCATTAATAAAATGAGCTTGTTCCGACAATCCGAATTCTTTTGCTTTTTCATTCATCATTTTGGCGAAATTTTCTTCTGTCCCGCCTATATGTTCAGCTAGCGCTACTGCAGCATCGTTTGCCGAGTAAATCGACAATGCGGAGAACATATCATCTACCGTAGCTTGCTCTCCCTCAGCTAACAGAATTTGCGAACCTATCACTTCCGACGCGTATTTACTGGTGGTAACCATCGTTGTTTTATCGATTTTGCCAGACTTAATTGCCTCCATTACTAAATATTCCGTCATCATCTTAGCCATACTTGCGGGAGGTAGTGCCTTATCTGCGTTATATTCATATAAAATCTGGCCTGTGCTCGCTTCCATCAATATAGCGGAATTGGCATTCAGTTTTAAATCCACAGGGGTATCCGCAGCTTGAACCGGTGTTGGCTGAACCAGGGTAAGTGACGCGTTTAATAAGAGGGTGACAGCTACGACAGAACAAATTTTTTTAGCATAACGAAACAACCATCTCACTCCCAGTATTAGAATTTCATCTTATGGCATAGACAAGCCTGTTTTATTGTACCACATGCCTGGGAAGCTGTACAAAAACAAGGAACGGAAGCCATAGCTTCCGTTCTGCATTTTAGGTTTTGATTTCTTTTTATAAGGAGTAATTCGGCGCTTCTTTTGTAATCTGAATGTCGTGCGGATGACTTTCCCGTAGACCTGCACCGGTGATCCGAATGAATGTTGTTTCATTGATCAGCGCATCAATGTTTTTCGCTCCGCAGTAACCCATACCCGAACGAAGTCCGCCGACCAACTGATAAAGCGTGTCCGCCAGAGGTCCTTTGTACGGTACCCGTCCTTCAATGCCCTCCGGAACCAGCTTGCTTTCGTTCTCCTGGAAATAGCGATCCTTACTGCCATCCTTCATCGCTCCAAGAGAGCCCATACCACGATACACTTTAAAACGGCGGCCTTGGAAAATTTCCGATTCGCCGGGGCTTTCCTCGGTGCCTGCAAAAAGACTGCCGATCATTACCGCGCTGGCCCCTGCCGCTATAGCTTTGACAACGTCTCCTGAGTATTTAATACCGCCGTCTGCAATAATCGGCACTTGATATTGTCTCGCAACTGAAGCGCAATCGTAAATGGCTGTAATCTGCGGTACACCGATTCCTGCGATGACCCTCGTTGTACAAATGGATCCAGGTCCGATCCCCACTTTAACAATGCTCGCCCCGGCTTCAATCAAGTCTCTTGTGCCTTCTCCTGTAGCGACGTTACCTGCGCAAATCGGCAAATCCGGATATTGTTCACGAATTTTTTTCACGGTATTGAGAATATTGATGTGATGCCCATGAGCGGAATCTACAACAATCAAATCGATACCGGCTTCGACCAAAGCGGCCGTACGTTCCATTACATCTTTGGATACGCCGACAGCTGCACCTACAAGCAGCCTGCCTTGCTTATCTTTAGCCGAATTCGGGAATTGAATCGCTTTTTCAATATCCTTAATGGTGATAAGGCCTTTTAAAATCATGTTTTCATCCACTAAAGGCAGCTTCTCGATTTTGTGTTTCTGGAGAAGGACTTCAGCCTCCTGAAGCGTAGTTCCTACAGGAGCAGTTACGAGTTTTTCTCTCGTCATCACTTCTTTAATTTTGATCGAGTAATCATGGACAAAACGAAGATCGCGATTCGTCAAAATGCCGACCAATTTGTTATTTTCATCACAAATCGGTACTCCGGAGATCCGGTATTTGGCCATTAATTCTTCCGCATCATAAACATGGTGCTCCGGCGTAAGGGAGAACGGATTCGTAATAACGCCACTCTCGGAGCGCTTCACCCGGTCAACTTCCTCCGCTTGTTGGGCAATCGTCATGTTTTTATGAATGATACCAATACCGCCTTCCCGGGCTATAGCAATCGCCAAAGCAGATTCCGTAACGGTATCCATTGCTGAGCTGAGAAACGGAATGTTAAGCTTGATTTGGTTGGTCAATTGGGTTGAAACATCAATTTCTTTACCGAAAACGTCCGATTTACGAGGAACAAGCAATACATCGTCAAATGTCAGTCCTTCTTTTGCAAACTTAGTTTCCCACACAAAAAGATCCTCCCTTATTTACATCCCGAAAGATATTATTGCAATCTTATCAAAAGCCCAATTTTGGTGTCAAGCACAAAGTCATGACGATTTTCAACGTTTTTCATAAATAGTATGCCAAATTAGATAAAAAAGAGCCCCTTCGGATTGTAATCCGAAGAGGCTCTTTCATTGCTTGGCGACGTTCTACTCTCCCAGGACCCTGCGGTCCAAGTACCATCGACGCTGGAAGGCTTAACGGTCGTGTTCGGTATGGGTACGCGTGGTTCCCTTCCGCCATCATCACCAAACGTATTCATATCTCAAGGCTTGCGCCCTGAAAACTGGATCGAAACCAAGCCGCTGATCATCTTCATGTTCTTTTTGGATAAGCCCTCGACCGATTAGTATTCGTCAGCTCCACACGTTGCCGTG